>CALFML010000836.1 GCA_937879845.1 uncultured Myxococcales bacterium | reverse complement strand
CGCCCGCAATGCCGACGACGTGGCGGCAACCGTCGCCTCGCTAAAAGGCAAGGGCGTGAAGGCATCGGGCAAGGCACTCGACGTCGCCGACGGGCCGGCCCTCAAGGAGTGGATCGCCGGCGCGGCCGCGGAGCTCTTCCGCTCCGGATTCTCCTTGCCATCGTGTCCATCGTGACCGCCGCGGCAGAGCAGGACCTTGGCCGGTGTCATGCGTTCCTCCCCAGGAATAAAATCTGCCTGATGATACCACCTCCTCCTTAGGAGCAAGGGCGGTAACCCGCGCCCCGACTGGCGACGGCGGCAGCGGCGGCGCGGCGCGGCGCGGCGATGGTAATGGTAGTGGCGGTGGCGGCGTCGTCAGGCCGGCAAGTAGCAGACAGGCCGCGGCAAATTTTGTTACTATGAGGCGCGGTGCGGAGCGGCTGCTTCGCACCACAGGGGCCTTACCCAGATCTTATGCCGTCTTCTGGCTGCCTTAGGGGGAATCGAGCCGTGGCATCCGTCTGCACATCCCAACCGCCTGCGCTGCCCAAGCGCCCGCATCTTCGCCTATTTACCGCGACAAGATTCATCGCGGCACCCATTTCCGCCGCGCTCTCCGCTTTCGCCCTGGCGGCGATTGTCACCGGCTCTGCGGGCTGCGCCGACACCAAACCGGCCGTGCAGTACGGCGCCGATCAGCTCCTATCCATGTGGAACGAGTCGATGCGCGACCTTGCCGACAAGCACGCCGGCTGCCCCTACGATCGCGACCTGCCGTTTAACCACCGCAGCGGCGCCTGTTATCCGCTCAAGTGCAGAAACTCCGGCGACGAGGTCTCGCTCTTGCGCAAAAACGACGGCTATATCTATAAGTGCGACGCGGGCTGCGACGGCGGCTGCAGCTCCATCAGCCGCTTCTAGGCCGCGCCGCCGGCGCGCGAGCCGGCTGATCGCGGCATCCAAGCGGACAAGCGCCTCCGATGTGGGCCCGATGTGGGCCCGATGTGGGCCCGATGTGGGATGTCGCCCTATGCGCCGGGCGGAGCCAAATAACCACACTGAAGCGCGGCGGCGGAAGTGCGATATTTTCTAAATGAAGCAAGCCGTTGGATATGTTCGCGTATCCACTGACATGCAGGCCGCGGACGGGCTGTCTCTGGATGCGCAGCAGGCGGCGATTGAGCTGTACTGCCAGACCCAGGGTTATAAGCTCGTCGCCATCCACAAGGATGTCCTGTCGGGGGCCAAGGATCAGCGGCCCGGTCTCAAAGAGGCGCTCGGACGCCTGGAGCGGGGCGCCGATGTCTTGGTGGTGCTCAAGTTTGATCGGCTGAGCCGCTCGATCAAACACTTCTGCGAGCTGTATGAGCGCTACTTCAAGACCGGCTCCAAGGAGCTTGTGGCGATCCGCGAGTCGATCCGGCTCGACTCCTCTTTGGGCCGCGCGCTGGTCAGCATCCTGCTCGTGTTCGCGCAGATGGAGCGCGAGGCCACCGGTGAGCGGACCCGCGAAGCGGTGCGCCACATCCGAGCGCGCGGCTATCACTTCGGCAAGGTGCCGTACGGTCAGCGGGCGATCCCCGCCCCCGACAATCCGCGGTTCCGCATCCTGGTCGCCGATCCCGACGCCCAGGCGGTGCTCTCGCGCATCCGCGCCTGGCTCGCCGAGGGCGTGGGGATCACCGAGATCGCCGCGCGCCTGAACGCCGAAGGAATCCGGCCGCCGCAGGGAGCGGAGTGGACCAAGAGTCTGCTTTACAACCTGCGGCTGCGGCTAAAGTGGCAAGCGCCCAAGCCCCACAACAAGCGCTGGCACAGCGATCATGATCTCAAGGAACGGGTAATCGAGCTGCGCCAGAGCGGTCAGACGCACCAGCAGATCGCCAAGAACCTCAACGAACAGAACTATCTCCCCCTCAAGGGCAGCAAGTTCACCGGCACGAGCGTCCGCCACCTCCTGGCCAACTGCGATGAGCTCAAGCACCTGACTCCCAAGCGCTATCTGGAGATGATCCTAGAGCGCATGTCGCGCGAGCATGAGAAGTACCATCCCGACGAGGAGTTCCGCCGGCCGGGCTTCCCGCGGCTGGCCAAGCTGCTGAAGGAATCCGGCTACCTTACGCCCAAGGGCCACGACCACTGGTGGCCGGCGCAGGTGCAGCAGCTCCTGGCGGGACGGTTCGATCAGTACTACGACAAAGCGCAGAAGCTCAGCGGCTAGCGGATCGCTTCGGGATCGCGCGGCGGCGCGGCGAGGAGCGCCAAAAGATCGAGCAGCTGCAGGGTGATCGCGGCGGTGGCGCCCCAGATGCGGTGCTCGTCGTGGTGGAACTCGTGCATGGTGTAGCGGTAGCCTTGCCAGTCGGCTTGGCCGCCGTTGACATAGGCGCCGGGCAGATCCTGCAGCGCGACGGTGAAAGTATGGGCGACCTCGCCGGCGTCCAGGTGCAGCTGCACCGGACCGCGCACCGCCCCGACCACCGGCGTAATGACAAACCCGAGCGGCGTCGGCACATCGTCCAGCGTGCCGAGGATGCGCACCGCGTCGGCGGCGATGCCCACCTCTTCCGCGGCCTCGCGCAGGGCCGTGGCGGTGAGCGTCGCGTCGCTCGTCTCGCGCTTGCCGCCGGGAAAGGCGATCTGTCCGGGATGCGTCGGCAGCGATGCGGTGCGCACGATGAACAGGAGCTCTGTATCCGGACTGATGCCGACGCGAGGCGCAGGCAGGGCATCGCGCTGCGATTCGGGCTGCGCATCGCGCTGCGGTTCGGGCTGCGCATCGCGCTGCGGTTCGGGCTGCGCATCGCGCTGCGGTTCGATGAGCAGGACGAGCACCGCGGACTCGCGGAAGTTAGGCAGGCTGACCCGCCGCTGCGGCCTCTGGTCGAGGCGGTGGGCGAGCTCGTCCCAGTCGGGAAGCGGCCCTTGCGGAGGAGAAGCTGGGGTCATGGGGCGGCGGCAGGAGCGGCGGGTTTCTCTGCGGCCGCCGGATCGGGCGGCACCGCGCCGGCGCACAAATCCGGCTCCGTGGGAATTCCCGCCGGCGCATCCATGTGGAAAAGCCCGGTCTCCAGGCTCGGGTTCAGCTCGCGCTCGCGCCAGCGCAGGCGGACATCGCTTTTGTGCTGCGGATCTTCGATGTAGGTCACCGCGGGCAGGCGCACCGTGCGTCCGGACTTGGCATCGCTTGGGCTGCCCGCGGCCAGCAGGGAGACGTCGGCGAAGTCCTCATGGCGCACCCGCCAGGCCACCTGGCCGTCCGGATTGCGGCCTTCGGCCTCGCGCAGCTCCCAGCCGCCGGGCTGCCCGGGCACGCCGCCCGGCCGCGGCGCCAGCCACAGCACTTCGCTGCGGCCGGCGGCGTCGCGCAAGGTCAGGACCTCGCGCCCTCCGTCTTTGCCCGAAAAGCTGAGCTCGGGCGCCGCGACCTCGCGATCCGCAAGCAGCGGCACGCCGCCGAGCAGGATCTCCACCGCCTCGGCCGGATGCAGGGCGACGCGGATGAGCCGCGCCATGCTGCACGGGTTGACCTTGCCGGCCATGAAGCTGTTGCGCCGGACATCCAGAAGCTGGAACTCCTGCCCGTCGGTAACCAAGGTCAGAAGCGGCCCGGTGAGCGAGTTCTCCGCCGCCAGCCGCAGCCGATTCGGCTTGGCCAGCACCAGACCGATATCGATCTTGACCCGTCCCGCCGCCCCATCGAGGTAATCGGCCTTGGCGCGGGCGCGCAGGGCCAGCACGCTGTCGCGATCATGCCGCAGGTGCCCTAAAAGCTCTTCCGCCTTCGGCTCCGGGTAGGGGCGGACGACCAGAGGCTTGGGACAACCGGCCAGGCTCAGCGAAAGACCGACGAGCAGCGCGCCCAGGATCGGTCCCCGCCCGAACCGACCAACCAGCGGGCGCGGCAAAGCGCCGCGGCCTTGCGCAGCGCCAGCGCCGCGGCCTCGCGAAGCGACCGCAGCGCAGCCACCCGGGCCGGGCGGCGATAAAGTCTGATTTAGGGACGGCTCTTGAGAACAGCTGCCATAGGCGCGAGGGCTCACATCTGGCACTCTAGCACGCGCCCCAAAGCGGCGTCTTGCGCCCGCCGGCGCGGCCCGCCGGCAGAGCCTTTGGTTCCGGGGCCGCTGCGCCTACCTGCGCGCAGGACTTCCCGTGCGCCGCCGGGCATAGTAGCCTGCTGTAAACGCCCCTTTAGGCAGCGACTACGACGACCATGACGACATCGAACTCGCCGACCCCCTCCCGCATCTTCAACTTCTCCGCCGGACCCGCCGTCCTCCCCGAAGAGGTCCTCATCGAGGCGCGCGACAACCTGCTGTCGCTCGGCAACCTGGGCCTGGGCATCTTGGAGATCAGCCACCGCGCCAAGGAGTTCGAAGCGATCCTCGGCGAAGCGGAGCAGAACCTGCGCGAGCTCATGGGCCTTGTCCCCGCGCAGAAAGTGCTGTTCCTGCACGGCGGCGCGACGCTGCAGTTCAGCATGGTGCCGATGAACCTGCTCCTGCCCGGGGCCACCGCCGACTACGTGGTCACCGGCGAGTGGTCCAAAAAAGCGGTCGTCGAGGCGCAGCGCGTCGGCACGGTGCACATCTGCGGCAGCAGCGAGGGCGAGCAGTTCCGCCGCATCCCGCGCAACGACGAGCTGCGCTTCTCCCCGAGCCCCGCCTACGTCCACACCACCAGCAACAACACGATCTGGGGCACGCAGTGGCAGTGCGAGCCGGAGACCGCCGGGGCGCCGCTTGTCTGCGACATGTCGAGCGACTTTCTCTCGCGTCCGGTCGATGCGCAGCGCTATAGCCTGATTTATGCCGGGGCCCAGAAGAACGCCGGACCGGCGGGGGTCACCGTCGCCATCGTGCGCGAAGAGGTGCTAAAGCTCGACAAGGCGGCGCAGGCCAAGCTGCCGGTGCTCCTCAACTACCGCACCCATATCGACAACAAGTCGCTCTATCACACGCCACCGGTGTTCTCGATCTACGTCCTGCATCTGGTGCTGCGCTGGCTCAAAAAGCACGGCGGCCTTGCGGCCATGGCGGCGCACAACCAGAGCAAGGCGGCGCTGGTCTACGGCGCCATCGACGCCGCGCCGGGCTTTTACCGCGGCCACGCCGAGCCGGGCAGCCGCTCGCTGATGAACCTCACCTTCCGCCTGCCGTCCGAGGAGCTGACCGACGCCTTCGTCAAGCAGGCCAAGGCCAGCGGCATGGACGGGCTCAAGGGCTACCGCACCGTCGGCGGCATCCGCGCTTCGATGTACAACGCCTTCCCCCTGGCCGGGGCCAAGGTGCTAAGCGACTTCATGGCGGACTTCGCCCGCCGCCACGGCTAGCTGCGCCCCCGCCCTTGCCGCACGAACCAACCCCGACGAGGCCTTGCCATGAACGCCGACTGCATCTTCTGCAAAATCGCCAGCCGCGCCATCCCCGCGCCGCTTTTGCACGACGATCCCGAGATCGTCGCCTTCGCCGATATCAACCCGCAGGCGCCGACGCATATCTTGATCATCCCGCGCGCCCACGTCCGCGATCTGCCGGAGCTGGTCGAGCGCGGGCTGGCTGACGTCGGCGGCCGCCTGCTCAGCGTGGCCAGCCAAGTCGCGGCGGCGGCGGGCCTTGCGGCAAACGGCTACCGGCTCGTCGTCAACACCGGAGCCCACGGCGGGCAGAGCGTGTTTCACCTGCACGTCCATATCCTGGGCGGCCGCCACCTCGGCTGGCCGCCGGGCTAGACGGCGAAAAGCTCGGATCCGCCGCCCCTACCGCCGCCATGCCGACCTACGACCAAAGCGCCGCCGAGTGCCTGATCTACTCCTACAAAGAGGGCCTGCTGGCGCGCCTGGCCCATGATCTCAAGCTGCGCGTGCAGCGCCTAGAGGTGCGGATCGATCCGTCGGCGCCGGCGGTGGAAGCGGAGCTGGATACCCGCAGCGTAGAGGTCCAGGGCTTCCGCCGCGACGGCGTGGATGATCCAAGACCGATCGGTGCCGCGGATCGCAGCCAGATCGAAAAAAACCTGCACCTGGACGTCTTGGCCTCAGCCCACTTTCCCCAGGCGCGGTTTGTCTCCACCTCCATCGCGGCGAGCGCCGATGGCTTCACCGTGCGCGGCACGCTGACCCTGCACGGGCGCAGCGGCGAAATCTCCGCGCCGGTGCGCCGCGCCGGCAACCGTTACCTGGCGACCGTGACGCTGCGCCCGAGCCAGTTTGGCATCAAGCCTTATAGCGCCGCGCTCGGAGCGCTGAAGGTCCGCGACGAAGTGACGGTGACTTTATCAGTGCCGATCCCCGAACCGCAGTAGCTCGCAGTTCCCTATCGGCGGAGCCGACCCGAAGGAAAAAAATCGCGCGGGCAGCGCGGTGGGGGAGGATCCAGCCGGCTTCGCCGGACGGAGAGAGGCGGGCAGAGCCCCCTCCTTTCTTAGTAGTTTCCTATCGGCGAAACCACCTCGAAGGAAGAAAATCGCCGGGCAGCGCGGGGGGAAAGATCCGGCGGCTTGGCCGGGTGAAGGAGCAGGCAGAGCCCTTTTCTTAGTAGCCTTGCGCGGTAGCAGCGCCGAGGAGCTGCACGACGATCCCGTCGCTGTCGCCCTGCAGGACCTGGCCGTCGAACATGCCGAAGGTGGTGCCGCCCAGATACAGTGCGCTGGTGGTGGCAGCGAGGGCGTTGCCGGCATCGCTCTGGTCGGTGCCCATCTGATTCAGCCAGCCGATGCTACCGTCGGCATTGAAGCGCGCCGCGAAGATGTCCGATGAGCCGGAGGGAATCTGATCCGGGAAGGCGCCGCGCGTGCTGCCCACGCCGTACACCGCGTCGCCGACGCGGGTGAGAGCGGCGAGGTTGTCGTTGTAGCTTGTGCCAAACAGCCGTGAAAACTGGCTCTTGCCGTCGGGGCTGTAGCTCAAAAGGAGCGCGTCCTGACCGCCGTTCTGAAGCTGGTTGGCGTACGAGCCGCGGGACCAGCCGGAGGCAAGGAGCGAGCCTTTGGCATCGATGAGCGCAGCCGACAGGTGCTCGTCATAGGCGGTGCCGACCTCGCGCAGCCAGCTGAGAGAGCCGTCGGTGAGCAGCTTCAGGATGAACAGATCGTAGCCGCCGTTGTTGGTCGCCCCGGAGAAGGCGCCCTGGGTTGAACCGACGACGTACACTCCGCCGGCCGCGTCGATCGCGACCCCGGCGGGACGCTCGTTCTGATCCGTGCCGAGCTCCTGCGCGTAGACTTGTTTGCCGTCGGCGGTCAGCTTGATCACGATGACATCGCTGGTACCTATCGGACCTTTGTTCATGGTCAGGCCGAAGCCGCCCTCGGTGGCACCGATGACGACGACGCCGCCGCTGGGATCGACGGCGATGGCGGTGAACTGATCGATCTCGGACGAACCTATCTGCTGCAGCCAGGCGAGCGTTCCGGTCGGGCCGTATTTGGCGACGAAGCCGTCAGCGCTGCCGGCGCTGGTGCTGCCCGGGAAAGTGCCGTAAGTGTAGCCGGCGACGTAGACGTTGTCGTCGGAGTCCACCGCCACGGCGGTCACCACCTCCGAGCTTGCGGTGGCGAGCGTGCGCGCCCACTGCAGCGTCCCGCTGGCCTTGTACTTGAGCAGGTAGCCGTCGAACTGGCCGGCGTTGGGCTGGCCGCCGATGGAGCCGGTCGTCTGGCCGCCGACGTACAAGGCCCCGGTCGAGTCGATCGCCATGGCGGTCAGGACCTCGGTGCCGGGCGTGCCGACTTGGCGCAGCCAGCCCTGACCGGCTCCGCTGAGGGTGACCTTCAAGCGGGCGCTCTCGACATTTTCATCGCTGCGCGCCGTCACCAAGAGCGAGTAGGAGCCGGCCGTCGCCGTCGGCAGCGCGGCAATCCGCATCTCGGACTCCGCACTTTGCGCCACGGTGAGCTCTTCCGGCTCGAACGCCACGGCCAGACCTTCTGGAAGCTCGCTCATCGCTTCGAGCGCGGCCGTCAGCTTGACCGGCGACTTCAGCGTGGCCGAGGACGTGACCTGGACGCTGATCATGCCGGTCTGGCCGGGCGCCAGCTTCACCGCGCTGGCCGACAAAGACAGACTCAGCGTGCTTGCCTCGGTCGGCGTACGGCCGCATGCCGCAAGCCCGCCCAAAGCGCCTACCGCGCAAACCAGCAGCGCGCACCACTCACGTCGCAGATTGACCATCTACAGCTAGCCTTTCTGACGGTCGAGAGACCCCCGCGCTCATTTTATCACGGCCTCACCGGGGCCGCGGCAAAACTCCAGCAGGAATTGCGAGGTTAGGCAGACCCTTAGGCAATCCGCGGGCCGCGGCCGCGGCAAAGCGCGGGCGAAGCGCGGACAAAGCTTCGGTGGGAACCGACTACAGGTGCGCGGCTACGGGCGCGCGGCAGACGGCGGACAGCGGACAGCGGACGGCACGGACGGCGGACGGACGCTTGGGCTAGGGATTAGCGGGGATTAGCGGGGATTAGCGGTCTTTGGCCAAGGCGATGTTCATGACCAGGGCGACCGCGTCTTCAAGGACCAGGCGGGGAATCTGCGCGATGTAGAGGTAGGTCAGCCCGAGCGGGTTCTGCGGACCCGGCGCCCCCGGCCGGCCGCCGTAGGTGTGCGGGACCTCGCCGTGATGCGGAATCGCGGCGAGCAGCGCCGCGGCGTCCAGGGTCGCCGACCCGCCCGGCCGCCCCGCGTCCGACCCCTTGGCTGAAGCCAGCGCCAAGTTAAGCAAAGTCGAAAAACCAGCGACGGTGCCAAACCCGCCGCTCTGCCAGCCGGGGCGGCGCAGCGCGTCGAGTCCGGGCCGCTGCGCCAGGGTCTTTTCCAGCGGCAGCTTGGGCAGCTCGGCGAGACGGCGGAGCAGGGCGGCGCGATCGGTTCCCAAGATCGTCCAGGTCCGACTGCCTAACGTCGCGCTGATAAGGTAAACGGTCGTAGGACCTTTCTTCGCTGCTGCCACCGCCCCGCCCGCGCCCGCGCCCGCGCCGAGCTTGGTCCCGGCCGCCTTGCCCAGCCCGGACAGGTTGGCCGTAAACGCCAAGGCGACGGCGTCGGGCCCGAGCTGCTTGCTCACCGGCTCGCTGCGCAGCGTCGGCAGCGGATCATTTGGCAGGGCGGTGCGCCACTTCTTCCGCAGGTAGGCCTGCACACCCGGCCGGTTGTACGCCGCCTGGAGCGCCCGCAGCCACGGCACCGACTGATCCGGCTGGCCGTCCATGGTCACAAGGTAAGCGGTTCCGCCAAAAAACGCCGCCAGCTCTTCGCCCTTGCCAGCGGCCGGCGCGCCGGTGGGCAGCTCCGCCAGAACCGTGGTCACGGGACCTTCGAACTTGGGGATCTTGAGCAGCAGGTCGCCCAGCGCCTGCCGATCCGCCGCCGTGAGACCGTCGTGCTCGAGATAGCCGTCGAGGATCGGCCACATGATCTGAAGCAGCCGCAGCCCCCACTTGGCATCGGCGGTGCGGTACGAAGCTGAGGTCACCTCGCCGGGCAGCGTCCAGAACACCGGCGGCGGACCGCTGGCCGGCCGGGTCGCCGCTTCGGCGTCGGCTTGCGCCCATACCGACTCGCGGCCGCCCATGCGATAGCCGAGCTGCAGCTGCGCTCCGCTTTGCTGCAGCGAGAAGTCCAGCGCCACCGTCTGCAGGTCATGGCTGAGCGCCAACAGCTCGGCGATAAGCGCCTGCGTCGCATCGGTGACGGCGCGATCGAACTTGGGCTGCCCGAGCGCCAGCCGCTGCGGCAGGGCCAGCCCGCCGACCTGCAGCAGGCGCTGCCACGGACCGGCGTAGGTGCGCGCCAGCGTGTCGATCAGAAGCTCGGCGTGAATGTCGGCCGCTTGCGCCGCCGCCGACGGCACGAGTCGTCCGAGGTAAGGTCCGAGCAGGTCGCGATCGCGATCGCGGCCGCTGCAGGCAAGCCGCCCCGCCCCGCCGGCCAGCGTCGTCAGATAGCAGAACAGCCCGCGGCCGTTGCTCTGCACCGGCACGCTCAGCCGATAGGTGCCGGCCTTGCCGTCGGTAAGATAGCCGCGGCTCTGCGCCAGAAGGCGCGCATCCTCAGCCGCAGTCACCCCGACCGCGAACCCCCACAGCGGCCGCTCCAGGTTCTCCCCCGCCGCCGGATCGAGCGCGATGACGATGTCCATCGGCGCCGACAGCGACACGAGCTTGTTGAAGTCGCCGACCAGGTCCTTGAGCGCATCCTGCGGATTGATGGGAAAAGGCAGATAGCCGCGTAGCGCGGCCAGCGTCGCATCCACGCGCTGCGCATGGACGCTGGCGACAATCGCCAGCGGCGGCGCGGCAGGCGCGATGGGACCGGGCGGCGCTGCGTCGGCGCGGCCCGATAAAAGGGCGCCGCTCAGCAGGAGCGCGCCGGCAACGGTCTTCTTGATCATGGCAGTCATCATCTCACGGTCGGTGAGCCGCCAAGCCGCAAGTTTGGCCGGGCGACTCAGAAAGACGGGTTCTTACTATTCTGTGAAGGGCTGCTTGCAGGGCTTTATCAGGCGTCGAACGAGCCGCGCTCTTTCATCATCTTTTCGTGCTTCTCGACGTACTTTAGGCACATCTTCGCCAGGGCATCGACCTTCTGGTTCATCGTGTGCTCGGTCTCGGGCTGCACGAGCTGCGTGTCATCCTGACGCAGCGCCGACTCGACGTGCGGAACCGGCGACGGACTTGAGCCGCGGGAGATTGCCGCCATGCGGTTGTCGCCCATCGAGATGGCGATGAGCGTCAGATCGCCCAAGCTGATGCGATCGTCGGCGCGCGAGGCGGAGCCCGCCTGGCCGCGCATCGACTCCAGCATCTTGGCCGCCGCCGCCATCGGCGTGCCGGAGCCGGCGACCTTCTGCAAGGCCGCGCTCACCATGGTCTGCGGCGTCTGCTGCTTCCAGGCTGGCTCGACGGGCCGCAGCGCTTTCTGCGGGGCGCCGGGCGAGCTGCCCTTCACCATCGTCAGATGCGTGTGCCGCTCACTTGCCTCGTCGTCGCTTCCGTCTTCGGCGGCGCCGCCCTCGGGTCGCAGCACGGTCGCGGCGAGGCGGGTGAGGTTTGGCGACAGCCGCTGCCAGATCGGCGATTCGGCCACCCCGCCCGCTTGCATCGCCGTCGCTACCTTGGCCGAGGGCAGCCACTGCGCCGGCAGCTGGCTGAGCAGCTTGGTCAGACGCTCGGCGCTGTGCAGCGCGGCTCGCAGCGGCGCGGCAGACGACTCGTCCGACTCCGCAGCCGCGCTACGCGGCAAGCCGGTCAACATCGCCTGGGACAGGCGCCCAGGCAGAGCCAGGCCGCTTATCGGGCTACCGGCGGCAGCGGCCGAAGGCGCCTCGCTGCGGCGACCAAACATGGGCGCCAGCGGCAGCGCACTACTGCCGGCAGACCCGGTCTCGATTTCGCGCGCGCTTGGCTCGCTGCCAAGTCCGGCGCCGAAGCGCTCCGCCAGCGCGGCGACACCGCCCGGCACAAGTCCGCCTGCCGGCGCGGCGGCAACAGGCGCGGCCGGAGCCAGCGCGTCCGGACCAGGCTCGAAGCTGCGAGCCGCCGCCGCCGCCGCCTTGCGCTGCGTCCGCGGCGACGGGCTCGCTCCGGCCAGGTACATAAGACCGCCCGCGCCGCTCCAGGCGAAGCGCCGCGGCGGCGCCTCCTCGTCGGCTTCTTGACGCTGGAAGCTTGGCAGATGCTGATATGCGCCGGCCCAGCCGCCTAGCGGATCGTTGCTCATCGCGGCGCTGCCCGCCGGAGGTTGGCCAAGCCCTGAGGTGAACAGCTCGCTGCGCAGCCCAAGACCGCCGACCCTGGGCCAGTCGAGCGCGCGGCCGCTTGCGACCGCGGTCGGCTCGCCGCGCGCCGGGGCAACGCTCTGCCCGCCCGGCTGGGTGGTCGCCGGGGCACGCTTGCCGCGGGCTGCCGCCGAACGCTCCGCGGGCACAAACACCATGCCGCCGCTCACCGGCAGCCAGCGGCCGGCTGGAGCTTCGCTGCCGTCGTCGGATGCCGCGGCTTCGTCTTGGGTGCTGGCGATACCGCGGCCGCGGGCGAATGCCTCAGCGCTGGCGCCCAGGCCGCCGGCCCGCTGCCACATCGCAGCGGGAGAGAAAGCGGCACCGGCGGTAAGCGGCCAGGGCTTTCGCTCCGCCGCGATCGGGGCGACGCCAAACGGCGCCAGCTGCTCATAAGCCGACGACAGCGCCGAAGGCAGTAGCGGCTGGGCGCCCGCGGCAGCTCCCGGCTGCGCCGCGGCGCGGGCCGACGACAGCGACGGCGTCCCCTCCGCAGCCGTCGCCGGCAGCGGCCTGGCACCGGAGCTGCGACGCGCCATGAGCCGCTTCAGCTCCGCCGGAGCGGCAAACGGCAGCGCGGCGCCAAACGCGCGGATTCCCGAGTCGTCGCTATCGCCTGCCGGCTCGGCCGCGGCCAGCAGCCGCGTCAGCCAGCCCGGCAGCAGGCTGCGTCCCGCCGCGACTCCCGCCTGCTGCGCCAGTCCGCTGACCGCGCCCGCGCCAAGTCCGACGCCAGCGGAGAACAGCTCGGCGAGAGTTGCGGTGCCTCCGGCCTGGAGCCAAGGCCGCTCCCCCAGCGCGGAGAGGCCATAGTCTGCAGCCTGTTCAGCGCCGCTGGCGCGCGGCCGCGCCTGGGCGTTCGCCGATGCAAGCTCAGACGACGCCGCGCCCTGGGCAGCCGGTCGACTGTCCGACCGACGCGCCGCAGCAGTCTTGGCGCGGCCGTCTGCCGGATATGCCGGTCCGCTGACAAAAAGCAGGCCGTTTTCGCTCATCGTCCAGCGCGGCACCGACTGCGGTTCACTTGTGCTGAGCGCGTGGGCCAGCGGCGACGCCACTCCCGGCGCCAGCGACCAAGCCGACCGCTCTCCGGCGGCGCTCAGCGGACGCGCCTGTAAGCCCGTAGAACCCAGCCCGGCCGCGAACAGCTCGGAGCGCAGACCGAGGCCGCCGGCGCGTCCCCAATCGATTCCGCGTCCGGAAGTAACGGCGCCAACCGGCGTCCGCCCCGGCTCGGACACCGACGCATCGGCTGCCGTGCGATCGCCGCGGCTCATGGGCTGCGACCACGCACCAAGGGAGCCTGCGGACTCCGTCAGCGCACCAAAAGCTCGCTCCGCCGCACCGCGACCCGAGCGCTCTGTCGCCGCGGCCGGCATCTGCGCCGAGGCATGGGCGGACGGCGAGAAAGACGGGTCCGACCCAGTCATACCGGGACGCTGACTCTCTTGGCTGAGGAACATCATGCCGCCGGTCACCGGCACCCAGCGTCCGGCGGCGGCGGCGGCGGCACCGCCCGGAGCCTGACGCTCCGCGCGCTCGATGCCGTGGCCGCGCGCAAACGCCTCCGCGGTTGCCGCAAGCCCGCCGGCCTGCTGCCAAAACGGCTGCTGTTCCGCCGCCTGAAGCGTTGGCTCAGAGCCGACCGGCGGCGCTGCTGCCGCAGTCGGAGCCGAGGCGTAAGCCGCGGTCGCAGCGACGGGTAGAGGAGCCGCAGCAGCGGTGGCCGTCGCCGCGCTCGCAACTGTCGGGGCTGAGGTCGGCGCCGGGCTGGGCGCGGTCTCCGAGCTCTCGCCGAGGTCGACAAAATCCAGCTCCGCCTTCGGACGCGGCGGCCGGCGCGGGCCAGGTCCGCCCAGCAGCCCGAAGTGCGTTCGCGCCGCGGCCTTCGCCAGCCACGGCGGCATCGGGCTCGCTGCCGGCCCCACGCCGGCCTTACGGGCGACATGGACCGCCGCCCCCGAGCCCAACCCGACTCCGGCGGCGAAGAGCTCCGCGAGCGTTGCCATCCCCCCGGCCAGCCGCCATGGGCGCCCGGGCTCGGCGTCTCTGAGCTGATTCTCGGACGAGAGGCGAAGCTCGGTCGACTGCGGTGGCTCGCCGGCGCGCGGCGACCGCGGCTGCGGCGTCGCCACCGGTGCGGCCGGAGACTCCGGCGCGCTCGCCGCTTTGCGGCTCGGGGACGCATCGACGAGCGGCTGCTCGCGGCCCAGTGCCATGTTCGCCGCCGGCGCAGACAGCGTCGCCGCAATGCCGGGCTGCGGCTTGCCAGCTATTTTGCTTGGAGGCGGCAGGAACGTGAGCTGACGAGCTGCGCTGAGCTGCGCCTGCCGCAAGAAACCTGCGGGCTCATCGCTGTCGAGGGCGCGCGAGACCTGGCCGGCCAAACCCGGGGCAAAGCGCCAGCGCTGTACGCCGCCGAAAGGATTATCGACTCCAGCGGAGCCGGCCGCGGCGTGCGTGCCGATGGCCGTGGCCAGCTGCTCCGTGTGCGTCGCCAGAGCGCCCGGTGTCCGGTACGGCAGACGCGCCGCCGCCGACAAGCCCGCGCTCGCCGGAAGCCCCGGGCGTCCTAGCTGGCCGGCGGCAAACAGCCCGATGAGCGTGGCGGTGGAGCCGGCTGCACGCGACTCACGCAGCACCGGCGATGCCAGCAAGCTCGGAGAAAGCGCCGCAGCAGCAGAGCTCAAGGAGCCATCGGCCCGCCAGGCGGCGGCGGATGGGATCATAGTCGCCGGCGCTGCGGCCTGGCGAGCCGCGGTGCCACGCTGCGCCAGAACTGGCGCGAACGCGGGCGAGCTCGATGCCGCCTTGCCCGGTCCAAGCTCCTCAGCGCGCGCGCCAGACTTGGCGGCAGCAGCCTCGCCGTCTCTGACCTCGCCGGCTACTTGTCCGAGCGCGGGGACCGAAGTTTCGTGGCGGGCAATTTTTCCAGCGCCTTCATCGGCCGTCGGCGCGACAGACTCGCCCCGGCCCGTTTCGACCGCTCCGTCGATGGCCTTGATCGCGGCCACCTCTTCGCGTCCAGCCTCTACGGCGGCGGCGACGGGTTTGGTCGAGACAGGCCCGCGGCGTACACCCTCTGCCGCCTGTGCCGACGCCGCTGTCTCGCCGCTCTGCGCTCTGTCCTCCGCCGTCGGAGCGGCCGGAGCCTGAGCGCTCAGAGGAGACCCGCCGGACGTGGTTATGACCGGCGGCGCAGTCGGAACGGCTGCCGCGGCGGCCACAGCTGCCGCGGCCGGGCTGGCGCTGGCAGCGACGGCATCAGCGGTTGGCGAGGCTGCGCTTTGCGGCTGGGCCGGCAGCGTCTCCAGACGCGGCTGTACCGGCAGCGCGGTCTGAACAGCCATGGGCTGGCTGGTGACTTTCGCGGAACGAGCCGGTGCCTGCGGCGTCAGATCTTTGGCCTGCACCATCGGCAGTGCCGGAGCCGCGGCGGCACGCAGCGAGCTCTCAGGCTCGGCGAACGCTGAATCGCCGGCTTCGGGAGTGAGGAGCCGCGGCGACGATTGTTGCCCGAGCCGCTGATCAGACCAGCCTAAATGTCCCAAGCTGCGAGCGAACGCGGAGACCGGGCTGGTCGCCGCTGCTCCCGTCGCAATCGTCTTGGGCAGCAAAGGACGCAGCCAGTCGCGAACCCGCGTCTCGCCGGCTGGAATCACCGTCGTTGCAGTGGAATAAGAGGCCCCTTGGGCGGACGGGCCGGCGGCCTGCCGCGCCACGGCGGCCTGTGGGCCTTTTCCTTCCGCTGCCGCGGCAGAAGTCGGCGCCGCAACCGCGCCCCGCGTCTGCGTCGCGGGTCCCGCGACGGAAGCGGCCTCGCCCAGAGGACCAGAGACGACTTGCGGTTGCAGTTCGGCGGCGGCAACCGCTGGAGCTGCGGGAGCAACGGCCGAAGCGAGCGGCAGCTCTGCTCCGACTGCCGCGGCGGCCTGAGACGACTCTGCGGCCGGCAGCGAAGGGATCGCCTGCTCGGATGCAGCAGCGGTCGTGGCCGGAGCGGATGCGGCTTCTCGGGCGGCGGATTCAGCGCTGCGGCTCGGCGTCGCACCGACGCTTGCAGCGACGGCGGGCGCAGCTTTTGCCGCGGCGGCCTTGGGGGTCGCCGCCACTGACGCCGGCGTCTCTGCCGGGAGCTCTTGCGGCCATACTGGCGTAAGCTGCGGCATCGCCGGCTCACGGCCGGCACGTCCGGCCGCGCCTGGCAGCACCGCCGCCCGCGTCGGAGACGGGACTGCGTTTGCGGCCGCATCAATGCTCGCAGCCGCCGCGGTAGCCACCGCGGGAGCGGCGGTCGTCGCCGCGGCAGAGAGGTCGGAGCCGCTCGCCGCAGGAGATACCGTCGCTGCCGGCTCAGGCTTGCTTACCGGCGGCAGCGGCGCAGCCGTTGCGCTCGGCGGCACGACCGAGCCAGGCTTGGCAGCCGCTCCCGCCGTGACGGTCATCGCGGCCGGTCGGGCTGCATCTGCGACTGGCGCCGGGGCAGACGCGCTCCGCGAACCGCCGCGCAGCATCGCCGCGGACGGCACCCAGCTATTGGGCAGGAGCCACTTCTGCGGCTCCATCTCCCGCTCCGCCAGCAGCGTCTCCGGCGCCGCCCCGGACATTCCCAGGGTTGTCAGGCGGCGCGAAAAGATGCGATCGGCGAACTGCAGGGACCGGCCGCTAAACTGACTCTGCGGCCCCGCGATGCGGCTGGCCAGCTGGCCGACTAGCCGATCGATGGAAGCCAGCAGCGGCGATGCAAACGGGGTCACGGCCTCTGCGGTCTTGGCGCTCGACGTTTCAAGCATGGAGAGACTGCCTCCAGCAGTTCGTAATATGGGGCACGATAATTATCGGGCAATGTTAGCCCATGTTTCGCCCTCGTCGGAAATGTCCGCACCTGGCCGCAGCTTGGCCGCTTCGCCCCTGCCCGGCTTTGGCAGCGCTCTTTCGGTCCGGGTCCGCGCTTGGTAACTTCGGACCATGAGCGACACCCACCCCGCTGTTATCACCTGCGCCCTCACCGGCGTACTCACCGATCCGGCCCAGCACAAGGTTCCGGTCACCGCCCGCGAGATGGCCGCCGCCGCCGAAGAGGCCTATAACGCCGGGGCCACCGTGGTCCACTGCCACTACCGCCGGCAGGAGCCGGGCATGGGCCGCTTTCCCACCTGGGAGCCCGAGGTCATCGCCGAGATCGACGCCGCCATCCGCCTGCGCGTACCTTCCATCATCGTCAACATGTCGACCGGGGTTGTGGGGCCGGACGTCTCGGGGCCGGTCGCCTGCATGCGGCGGGTGCGGCCGGAGATGGCGGCGCTCAATGCCGGCTCGCTCAATTATTTGAAGACGCGCAGCGATGGACGGTGGGCGTGGCCGCCGCTGCTTTTCGATAACCCGGTCGACAAAATCGAAAAGGTGCTGGCGGCGATGACCGAGCTCGGCGTGGTGCCTGAGTGCGAGTGCTTCGACACCGGCATCGTGCGCTCGATCGCGCTGTTCCAGCAGGTCGGCATGCTAAAGGGTCCGGTGCATATTTCGCTCGTGGTCGGGGTGGCCAGCGGCATGCCGGCCAAGCCGGAGTGGCTGCCGCTTTTATGCGCCGAGATGCCGGCCGGGGCGCACTTTCAGACCATCGCCATCGGCCGCGAAGAGGTCTGGCCGGTGCATCGCCGCTGTGCCGAGCTCGGCGGGCACCTGCGCAGCGGTCTGGAAGACACGTTCTATCTCCCGGACGGCAGCAAGACCGACTCGAACGGGCGGCTCATCGCCGAGCTTGTGCGCATCGCGCGCGAGTGCGGACGTGAACCGGCGACCCCGGAGCAGGCCCGCCAGATCGTCGGCGTCCTGCCGGTCCCGCACGGCGGCTGACTCAGTCGGCGTCGAGGACGGCGACGCACTCGACCTGCGCGGTGTGCGGCATCAGGTCGAGCGGCTGCACGCTGCGCGGTCGCAGGCCAGAAGCGCGCAGCTCCACAAGGTCGCGGCCCAGCGTCATCGCATCGCAAGAGACATACACGACGCGGCGCACCGCCAGCCGGTTCAGCGCCGCCAGCACCGACTGCGCCCCGGTGCGCGGCGGATCGAGCACCGCTATATCGAAGCGCGCGCTCTCACGCAGCAGCCGGGCCAGCGCGTGCTCGGCCGACTCGGCTACGACCGTAACAGCGGCGGCGGACGCGGGCGAGCCGCGCTCAAAAAGCCGCCGCAAGCGGGCTGCAGCGGCGGCATCGCCCTCGATGGCGACGATGTGATCGGCCAGCGGCCGCAGGACCCGCGTGAAGTTGCCGCTTCCCGCATAAAGCTCGATGAGGCGCGGCCAGCGCCCGCCGTCGGCCGCCGTACCGACAAGCTCGGCCACGAGCCGCGGCAGCGCGTGGTGACCGGCGGCGCTCGCCTGGGCAAAGCCGTCCGCACCAGCCCATAGCGGCGCATCCCCGTCCGCTGCCAGGTTGACGGCCGGCTCGCCAAAGACCTCCGCCTCCCCCGGCCCACCAGCGGTCATCGCCGCAAAGAGCTTTGCACCGCTTATGCGCTTTGCCTGCAGCAGCGTCTGCAGCCAAGCGCGCACCGCCCCGATGCGACCTCCCGGCGCCAGCTGGACGCTCAGATGCACGGCCGTCGTCCCCTGCCCTCCCCCCAAGAGCCCAGCCAGCGTGCCGCCTTCGCCGAGCGCCGCAGCGATCGCCTGCCCTTGGCCTAGGAGCACGGCTTCCAGGCTCGGCTCCAGCACTGCGCAGCGCCGGATCGGTACGCCGCGGTGCGAGCGCGCGCTGGCAAAGCTCAGCTGTCCCTGGCGCACCATGAGCCGCGCCCGCACCCGATAGCCCAGATCGGCGGTCGGCGCCTGAATCGGCAGCACCACGGCGCCGCTGTGGCGGAGGGCCCGGCCAACCCACTCTTGCTTGGCCTGCAGCTGCGCCGCGCGTTCGACGTGCATAAGGGGGCAGCCGCCGCAGGCCGCCTCTGCGAGCGGTGCGTCTTGGTTCGGAGCCGGCGCCGCAGCTGCAAGCGGGCACGGCGGCACGACGCGATGCGGGCTGGGGGACAGCACTCGCAATAGCTGCGCCCGGGCATAGGTACGATGCACCGCGGTGAGCGCGACCGCCGCCTCCTCACCCGGTGCGCCCCCAGGCACAAAGACCACGCGGCCGTCCGCGAGCCGCCCGACCGCCTCGCCGCCGGCAGCAAGCTCGCGCAGGGCCAGCGCCTGTTCGCCCGAATGCGTCGCCGCGCGATCCGGCGCAGCGTGAACCACTGCACGCTGCGCCGACTGCTCTCGCGAGCTCTCGCCTTTATTGCCTGAGAAACGGGTCGCTGCCATGAAAAATGACTCGCGCGGCATCTGAGCCAAGCCAAGGTAAATTTGCAAGGATCTGCACGATCCCGCGGCGCACCTACCGACCGCATTGCGAGGAGCGGCCTCCTCGTGGTACCAAGGCGCGTGCTGCCAAGGTCCCGTATCGCGGCCCCTGCGCGACCCCGGTCTTCCGGGCCGGCTTGTAGCGCGCTCGCGGCCGGCGTCGGCTTGCTGGCTGCGGGGGTTGCCGCAGGCGTCTTTTTGCAGCCGGACGCGGCTTGGGCGGAACAGCGCGAGCTTCAGCTCGGTCTGCAGCCAGTCTACGGCATCACGTACATCGATAAGCGCACCCCGTCGGGGGGCGGCGGCAACCTGCAGCTCAGCTACGGCATCACCGATGCGGTCGGCATCCAGCTGCACGGCGGGCTCACCGACCACCCGCTGTCCGAGGACAAGGACGACATGCTCCCGGCGGGCACCTTGCTCACCTGGCACGCCTCGCTTGGCGTCGTGTACGCGCTGGATATCGTCCGCATCGTGCCGTACTTCGAGGCTTCGATCGGCCTTCTCGGCGTGACGACGACGATTAACGGGATGACCAAGACCTCGCTCAACGCCGGGGCGGAGCTCGGGCTGGGGGGCGACTACATGCTCAACCGGCGCTGGGCGGTGGGAGTCGCCGTGCGGTACCACGCTTTTTTGACCGATCTGGGCCGCATCCCTCTGTATCTGACCGTCGGTCCGCGCATATTACTGCGCTTCGGATTGTAGCGGCCGGCTAGCGCGCCCGCGGCAGCAGCGGAAAAGTGGCGCGCAGGCGGGGAAACTCACCGGCGACCACGGCGACGCTGCCCCCATGCAGGGCCAGCAGCTGTCGCGCCAGCGGCAGCGCCAGCCCGAGCCCCGAGGTGCCGAGCGCCGGACCGACCGCGCACTCGCCGCCGGCTGCAGCGCGGCTCTTTTTCCGCCGGCCGTCGGGTATGTAGGCGACTTCAAACATCACCGCGGTGCCGCCTTTGATCTGGCAGGCGCGCAAGAGCAGCTCGCCGTCCGTCAGAAGTTCTCCGTCTGAGCGCGCCTCGCTCTCGGCTTCCGCCTCCAGGGTGTCGAGGATGTGCCCGCACAGGTACGACAAGGCTTGCGGGAAGCGCACCGGATCCACCGCCAAGAGCGGCAGCTCGGGCTCAAGCTCCATGCGCACCGGCAGCACGTCCAAGGAGCGCAGCCGCCGCACCTCCGACATCGCCTGCGCCAAGAGCTCAGCCGGCGAGCATTCGCGCGGGTGCAGATCGATGGTCTGCGATTCGATCTTGGCGGTATCGAGGATCTCCGACAGGATGCGCAGCTGCCGCCGGCCCTTTTGCTGCATGCGCTTTATCCGCAGCTGCCCGGCGGGCGGCAGCTCGCCTTCGTAGCCGCCGGCGAGCAGATCGGTAAAGCCGAGCACCGGGCTGAGCGCGTTGCGCAGATCGTGGCTGGTCGCCGCCAGATGCTGCGATTTGGCCCGGCGGGCTTCGATCGTGCGTTCCGTAGCCAGGAAGATCTCGACCTGCAGCCGGCGGGCCCGCTCGACCAGGTCAAAGAGCGCCCGATGCAGCACCTCGACCTCGGCAATCGCCGCCGGTGGGGCGGCGATGAGGAGGCGGACCTGCTGGTCGAGCCGCGCTTCCAGCAGCCGCTTGGCGGTCAGCGATAAGGTCGTAAGCTCGCGCCGCAGCCGGCTGCCGATGCCGAGCGCGATGATGAGCGCCAGCCCCAAAAGACCCGCCACCGTAGCCCCGAGCAGCAGCGCGCCGGCCCCTGGCCGCGGCGCCGGATGCAGCGTCGCCAGCACAAAAGCCGGCAGCAGCGCCGCACTGACCACCGCCAAGAGCGCATAGCTGACAAAGCCCTGCAGCTCCGCTTCGATGCGCCAGCGGCTCGCCGGCGCCGCCGCCGCGCGCAGCGGGTAGAGCAGCGGCGCCATCGCCCGCTGCATCAGGCCATAGAGCAATAAGCCCCACATGCCCACCTGCGTCATCGCCAAGCCGAGAATCGCCAGAACCCGTGAGGGCGGACCGCCTTGTTCCGTGAGAACCAGCGCCCCAGTCACGGCGGCAAACAGCCCCGCTCCCGTTCCCGCCGTCGCCACCCACAGCGGACAACCCAGCACCGCGGTCTTGGCGGCGCGCGCCCGCGGACTATCGGGATGGAGCGAGAGCGGACCGAGCTGCGTCGGCACCGGCCACAGAGCGGCCCACAGCGCCGCCGCGGCCGCCGCCGCCATCACCACGGCGCCGGTCAGGTAGCCGCGCAAGAGCGCCGCCGCCAGGACCGCAGGCAGCCGCAAAAGGGCGCTGACCCCGACCGCGCATACCGCGGCCGCGGCTAGCGTACCCAGCGCTACCACCGCCAGAAGATGCAGGTGCGAGCGGCGCTCCATCAGCGCGGCTCCGTCCGGCCAGCCCGGAGCGACGCGGAGCGCGGCAGCGGCGCCGTCGGGCGCTCGCTCAGGATGTGACCCCAGACGGTCGGCGGCGGCGCGCTATCGGCCAGCTGCTCCAGCGTCGCGGCGGGCAGGGTGAAGGTGAAGGTCGCCCCTTGTCCGGGCTCGCTGGCGGCGGCGATCTGCCCGCCGTGCAGCTCGGTGAGGCGGCGCGCGATCGACAGGCCCAGACCGATGCCGGCGTGCGCATGCGGCAGCCGCGGCGGGCTGCCTTGGCTGAACTCTTCAAACAGCCGGCTGAGCTCACCGCGGGCGATGCCGGGTCCCGTATCGCGAACCTGCACCTCCACCATGGACGCGGCGGCGCACGCCGCCTCGCTTCCCGCCGGACCGACCGGGCGCAGCGCGATCGCGATCTCGCCTTCCTCCGTGAACTTGACGGCGTTGGAGACCAAGTTGCCGAGAATGCGCCGCACCGCCTGCGCATCCGCGTAAGCCGGCGGCGTGCGCGGATCGACCTGCAGCCGCAAGCGCACCTGGCCGCCGCTGAGCAGCGGCCGCAGCAGCCGCAGCAGCTCGCGCGCGACGATGCCGACATCCACCGAGGTCCGCTTGCCGAGCCGCAGCCCGCCCTCCAAGACCGCGGCATCGAAGACCTCGCGCAAAAGCGCCAGCAGCTGCCCGGTGGACTTGTACAGCACGTCGGCGGCGTCGCGCTGGCGCTCGGTGAGCGGCCCATCCTCCCCTTGCACGAGCCGCTCGGCGTCGGCGAGCAGGGCCAACACCGGCACCTGCAGCTCCCGGCCGACATCGCTTATGAACTCGGTGCGCCGGCGATCGGCTTCCTCCGCCCGCAGCATTTCTTTGTGATAGGCGGCGATGTGCTGGTTGAGCTGGGCGCGCAGCTGATCAAGGGTTGCGTAGAGCTGGTTGAGCTGGGCGGTGACGGCCACCGCTTCGGCGAACGCCGGGGCGCTGCCGGTCGGCCGCAGGCTCAGCTGGTGCAGCTCGTCCGCCAGCGCGCGCAGCTCGCGGGCGGTGTCGCTGCCGGCGGCGCGCGCCAAAAGTCCGCCCAGCACCGCAACCGCCGGGGCCGCGGCCAAAAGACAAAAACCGAGCGCCCGCGCGTTGGCCGGCCCCAGCGCGTATCCGGCGCACAACAGCCAGCCGGCCAAGATGAGACCCGCGGCCGCCAGGCTGTGCAGATCAATATAAGAGACCGCGGGCCGGCGCGCTGCACGCGCACTCAGCGGCGCATACTGCCCGGAGATCGCCCCCGGATCCGCGGCGGTTTGCGCCGGCTCCGGGCTCGGCGGGTTGGCAGCGAGTTCACACTGCAGATGAAACAGGCCGTAGCCCAGCCCGAGCGCGCAGCCAAGCCCAAGCCCCAGCAGCACCGCGGCCAGCGCCAGCGATTCGCGCGCCGCCCCCGCCGGGGTGATGGCTTGCATACGGAACCACCATCCCAGCGCCGCGCCCAGGCCGATGGCCGACCCACTGCCGGCCAGCCGCAGCATCCCGCGCACCGGCAACCAGTGATCTTCCGCGGCGCGATGAGCCGCCGCCTTGCCGCCCCTCCGCCACGGCTGCGCCGTGACGAGCAGCAGCACGATGGCGGCTAAAAACAAGCAGAGCCGACCGGCGCCGCGCTGCTCCGCGCCAAGCCCCGCCAGGCTCGGTCCCAGCCCGCACCACAAAAGCCCTAGAGCTCCCGCGGCCCCGATCGCGCAGCGCGCGGCCCGAGCATCAGGCTCGCCGCGGCCGGGACGGAGGTAGGCGTTGACCAGAGAGCGCAGCGTCATGATGGCATCCGAAATTCGGCGACCAGGGCCACCGCGAAGCGCGGCGATGGTAGCGCGATTCTTCCGCTCTGGCGCAACCCACGGCCGCGCCATCGGTCGGCGCTGCTTGCGGACTGATCTCCATCAATAATTTTCGTTACCGACCGATCGGAGCGCGGCCGTACAGATATGCGCCGGAGCCTGATTTCACCGCTCGCCGGCCCGAACGCTCCGGGACGCCGGGGCGCTCAGCTTCCCGGCGGCGGCGCTTCGCCAATGGCGCATACCCAGCGGGCCAGCGCCCGCCACCGCGGCCGCAGCCGGGCGTCGAGCACGAGCTCCATGTGCCCCGGATCCAGGGCATCGCCCTGCGCTCGGCCGACAAGCCAGTGCGTAACCGGTCCCGCGGTGCGGCGGACAAGCGCCAGCTGGCAGCCCGGTACGGACATCAATCGGTCCCCGGCTCCGGCGATGCTGAGGATCGGCACCCGCACATGCGCCAGCGCCGCCAGATACGAGCGTCCCGCCTGATCCGTCCAGTCGCCGCGGCGCAGCCACTTTCCCATCTGCTCCAGATAAGCCCCGGCCTCATCCGCGGTGCCGATGCCGAGCCGCCGCACCGGCAGGTAACCGAGCGGCCGCGTCAAGAGCAGCAGCGTCTCATAGCTTAGGCGCTTGCCGACAAAGCGCAGAAGGTCCGGCTCCAGCTGGCGCAGCCACACGTTGCCGGCGATCACCACGAGTCCGTCATAGAGCGCCGGCTCCGGGCCGTCCGCCGGCCCATACATCGCCGGAACCTGCAGCCGCTGCTCCGCCTGGGCTTGGTAGGCGAGCGCGACGTGCGCAAACAGGCTGTGGCCGACCGCCACGCGCTTGGCGGCAGGCAGCCGCGCGCGCAGGTAGCCGGCGACGGCACCGGCGTCAGCGACCAGATCGTCGTAATCCCAGCGCCCGCCTTGGCCGGGGGTAGGTCCGCTCTGACCGTGACCGCGCTGGTCAAACCACAATACCGCCGCGCCGGCCGCCAAGAGCTCGGTCAGAATTCCGCCGGTCGCGGGACCTGACTCGCGCTCAGCCGCTTCCTCCGTCCGTCCGCCCGATCCGGGTTCAGGCCGCGATAGGCGGCGGGCCAGCCGGCCCGACAAGTCGAGCGTCCGCCGATCCACCATCATCGCGTGGGACAGCGCCGCGACGACGCGCGGCGGCCTCCCGGAGGGAAGCAGCAGCTCGCCGTGAAGGAGCGCCCCATCGGCGGCCCGGATCGTCACGGGCTCGCCGCCGCGGAGGGCGAAAGGGCCGCGGGACGGCGACCGGGAAGGCGCTCCGCGCGGCGGCGGAACCGCCTCTGCGTCTGCTTCGTCTCCCGCGGCCTCCTTGGCCCCCGCGGCCCCCTCGGTCCTCTCAGAACGAGGCGCTTCTCCGTCGGTGATCGGGTTCTGCTTCGGGTCGGTCATCTGATTTCCTCACCGGGTCCGTGCATGGTAGCCTCAATGCTAGGGAAGCTCTGCGCTATGCCGAAACTGGTCTATCACGATAGCTCGGGAGCCACGGGGACCGTAGAGATGGGCACGCAGGCGGTTCTGATCGGACGCGCCGTGGAGTGCCAGATCCAGACCCAGGATGCCCTGGTCTCGCGCAAGCACGCGCGGGTGATCTACGACGGCCTTTACTGGATCGAAGACCTGGGCAGCTCCAACGGGGTCTACTTCGGCACCGAGCGCGTGAACCGCCAGCAGCTGCGGCCGGGCGATTCGTTTCGCTGCGGCAACCTCGAGGTCCGGTTCGAAGCCGAGGTGAGCCGCCGTACCGGCATGGCTGCGGCCCCGGTCGTGCCGGCCTTGGTTGCGACGGTGGCCCCGGCGCTTCCGGCGGCGGCGCCTATGCCGGCGGCAGTGCCCGGCGCGGCGCCGGCGCAGGCGCCGTACGTGCCGCCGCCAGCGCCGCCGCTCGCGCCGTACGTGCCGGCGCCAGCACCGCCGCTGGCGCCGCCGCTCGCGCCACCGATGATGGCGGCCGTCGCCCCGCCTGAGCCCATCGCCGCCCGTCCCGCCAGCAGCGCTGAGTCCTCCCTGCAGAGTGAGCTAGAAAGCGAACGCCGCCGCCGCACCGATCTCGAGTTCGAGGTCTCTGAGCTGCGGCGCCAGATCGCGGAGCTTATGGCCAAGCCGGCCGCGGGCGCCGGCGCCGGC
Organism: uncultured Myxococcales bacterium; assembly: GCA_937879845.1. Classification (GTDB taxonomy): domain Bacteria; phylum Myxococcota_A; class Polyangia; order Palsa-1104; family JAEUJZ01; genus CALFML01. Next base: position 6,014 of record CALFML010000836.1, on the reverse strand, counting down.
AACGATGGCGACAGCGAACGACTGCGGCGGCGCGTCGAGCAGCTGGAGTCGGAGCTGCGCCGTAAAGGCGGCGTCGTTAGCGGCACCACCATGGGCGGCGTCGACACGACCCTGCGCGCCGTGGAGGCCGAGCGCGATCGCCTGCGGGCGCGCGTGACGGAGCTGGAGGCGCAGCTCGCCGCGGCCCCGGTCAAGCACGATGACCATGAGATGGATCTGCTGCGGCTGCGCCGAAGGGTCGAGCAGCTGGAATCGGAGCTGCGCCGGGTGCGCGGCGGCAAGGCGCCCGTCCCCGAGCCCAGCGCCGCCGAGCCGCATGTCGCCGAGCTGGAAGATCAGCTCCGTCGCCTCAAGGACGAGCGCGACGAGGCGCTGCGCCGCGCCGCCGGCTCGGCCAGCAGCGATGCCAAGCTGATCGAAGATCTGGATCGCGCCCGCCGCCGCATCGAGCAGCTGGAGTCCGAGATCAAGCGCCGTCCCGTCGGCAGCGTCAACGACGGCAACCGCGTGGAGTCCATGCGCTTGGAGCTGGAAGCGGCGCTGCGCCAGCTGCGCGACACCGAGCGCGAGCGCGACGGCCTGCGCGAAGCGATCGCCAAAGGAAGCGGCAGCGCCGCGGCGCGACCTTCGGCCAAAGCGATCGAGAGCCTGACCACGGTAAGCGACGGCCTGGCGGACATCCGCGCCGCCCTGCGCGCCGCCGGCGATGAGCTGGCCATGGAGCAGCTGGAGCAGGTCCGCGTCGCCCTGCGCCAAGCCTGCGGCCTGCTCAACATCACGCTCTAATTAATCCCAGGGGCGCATCCCCGCGCCCGTCGTCGCGTGCGGCTACGCGCTCAGCCCGGAGGCGCCAGGCAGGCCGCGATGTCGAAGAACAGGTATTCGAGCAGCCGCTCCTGCGGCGAAAAGGTCGTCTTGCAGTTATTCGGCCAGCGCGCGCCGTCGTCGACCGCCCCCGCCGGCTCGGTGTTGTAGGTCGAAAAGTGCACGCGGCCGCAGCTGTTGTAGTCAAAGGTCACGGTCTGCGGCCGGGTGCCAAACGGCGTCGGCCCCTGCACCCAGGTCTTGGTCGGCGTCTTGGGATCCTGCGACGCGGATGAGACCACGACGAAGCTATAGCCGACATTTACCTGATCGCTTGTATCGATGACGCCCGGGAACTGCCGCAGCCACTTGGCCATCAGCGGATCGAGCACCTTGTCTTTGCTGTTATACGGCTCGCGCGAGTCGGCGACCGACTGCGCCGACGGGCCGGCCGTGCACATCGGGGCGCCGGGCGGGTTCTGCGGCTCGAAGCACAGGAAGGGGGCAAACTCCGGCACCTGCTCGATGACGTCGTAGGCCCAGTCGGTGACGTAGAGCCGTCCGCCGCTGCCGACGAACTTCTCCAGCGTCTTTTGCACGCTCGGCTTGGCGATCGAGCCGAGGAACTGGTTGTCGGTGCAGTTGACGATGAGGATGTTGTACGAAAAGAGGCGTTTTTCGTCGCTCAATAGCTGCGACAGCGGAGCGATGGCGGGGGGATTGTTGACCCCGCGGTCGTCGAACATGTCGATCTCGTCGATGCCGATGCGCTTGAGGACGCACTCGATCTGATCGTAGTCGCCGCTGGCCACGGCGATGCGCGGCAGGGCGTCCTGGCCCGACAGCTCGCGGGTCTTGCGCGGCATGCGGATGCCCAGGCCGCTCGTGTCGGGATCGGCGGGGATGGTGTTTTCGACGCACGGGATGACCTCCATGCTGACCACGCGCTGGAAGCGCCCCAGGCGCGCCACCACCGGGATCGTGCCCGCCGGCACCCCGCGCAGGCGGAAGCTGCCGTCAAAGTCGGTCGGCGAGCTGGCCACCGAAAACGGGATCTGGTTGCACAGATCGCAGCCGAGCGCGTCGGGCAGCTCCGGCAGATCGTAGACCGGGACGAACACCGCCGCGCCGGGGATCGGGTCTTGGCCGTTGCCGGCAAAGAGGCGGCCGACGATCTCGGTGGTCTGGCCGGCGGGGCAGCTCGGCACCTGGCAGAAGCGGCCGTGGCAGCCGGGCCCGGTCATGCCGCCGTCCGCGCGGCGCGGCACGCTGAGATCCGGCAGCTCCTGGGTCATGGTATCGCCGCCGCGGCTGACGCTGCAGCCCGCCGCGGGCAGGGCGCACAAAGCAACCAGAAGGGCCAGGCGGCGGAACCGGAAGCAGAGCTTGGAGAATGCGAAGCGGCAGCGCATGACGAGCCTCCGTGATAAGGCCCGTACGCTAGCCCGCTCCGCCAAAGCAGGTCAACGCCTGGCGGCACCGACTCCCGCGTGGGCGCCTCCGCGGCGCCGTGGCAGAATCGCCGCCATGCAGTCGACCGACCGGCAATCGCCGCGGCGAGCGCGCGACCGCCGCACTAAAAGAGACTGCGTGCTCTGCCCGGTGCTGTGCGTCCTGCTCTCTTTCTGCCAGCGCCAAGAGGCGCCCGGCACCGGAGCGGCGGCGAGTAACAAAGCGCGCCCCCCGGCCGAGCAGGCCTACGATGCCTACCGCCGGCCCGAGCAGCTCCTTGCCGCGCTGCACATAAAGCCCGGCGAGCAGATCGCCGAGGTCGGGGCCGGCGGCGGATACCTGACCCGGCGCCTGGCGCAGGCGGTCGGGACCGGCGGACAGGTGGTCGCCACCGATATCGATGCCCAGGCGCTGCAGGCGCTACGGCAGCGGACGCAGGATCTGCCGCAGGTCCAGGCGCGCCAGGTCACCGCCGCGGCACCGGGTCTGGAGCCGGGGCGCTACGATCTGATCCTGCTTGCGCAGGTGGATCACCTGCTGCCGGATCGCCTGGCCTACCTGCGCCTGCTGCCGCCGGCCCTCAAGCCCGGCGGCCGCATCGCCTTTAGCAACAGCGTCCGTTATCGCGAACCGCTGCTCGCGGCGCTGGCCCGAGCCGGCTTCCGTCCCGAAGAAGCCGACGCGCAGCTGCCGCAGCAGTTCCTGTTCTTCGTCCGCCCCAAGTAGCGGCAGGACGTGATAGCAGCCGGCGATCTAATAGAAGCGACGCGCTGCCAAGATCACGGCTCGCATGCAGCGAGACGGTGGCGATTACTTGGACGGCTCGCGCGTGAACTTTTCGCGCAGCCGCGACCACAGACCGCCGCGGGTGGGCGTCTGGTTCGGGCCGGTGGAGACCAGCGGCTCGCCGCTGCTGCTGCTCTTGTTCACCGATACCGCGGCCGGATCGCCCGGCCGGCTCGGGCCCATGACGGCCGGCTGCGGGGCGGTGACCGCGATCTCCAGCGCTTCGGAGCTCTCGCTGCCGGAGCCGACGCTGATCTGGAGGCTTTCGCTCGCTTCGCCCATGACCACCGCGTCGATGCTGCCGGTGTTCATGAGCAGCGACGCATCGCGACCATCGGCGCTGGGGAGCAGCGCCTGCTGGCACGCCTGCACTTCGACCGCCTCGGCGTCGTAGTCGGCGCGGAACAGCGACCGCAGCTGCTCGACCAGCTCTTTCTTGTCGAACTTATAGGGAGCCAGGAACGTATAAAGGTCGCGCGCCAGCTCCTGCGCCGTCTGGTAGCGATCCGCGACATCGCGCGCCAGGGCCTTCATGACGATGCGGTCGAGCGCCTCGTTGACCCGGCGGTTGTACTTGCTCGGCGGCGAGACCTCGACGTTGCGCACCCGCTCCATGAGCTGGAACTCGGTGTCACCGCGGAACAGCTTCTCGGTGGTGAGCATCTCGTGCAGGATGATGCCGGTGGAGAAGATGTCGGTGCGGGCGTCCACCGGCATGCCGCGGATCTGCTCCGGCGACATGTAGCTGAACTTGCCCTTGAGGATGCCGATCTCGCTCGTAAACTGCACCATCGCCTGGGCGATGCCGAAGTCCAGGAGCTTGACCTCGCCGTCGTAGCCGATGCGCACGTTGGACGGCGACACGTCGCGGTTGACGATCGCCAGGGGCTTGCCGTCGCTATCGACGAACGTGTGGGCGTAGTGGAGCCCTTCGCACATCTTGGCGGCGATGTAGCAGGCGTGCGGCACCGGGATGCGCCCGCCCTGCTCCTGGCAGCGGCGCAGGATCTGCGTCAGGTCCTTGCCGCCGATATACTCCATCGAGATGAAATATCGCCCGTCGGTGCGTCCGAGCTCGAAAGTGCGCACGATGTTGACGTGCTCAAAGCGCACCGCCAGCCGCCCCTCGCGCACGAACATGTCGACAAACCGCGCCTCCTTGGCAAGCTGGGGGCGCATGCACTTTATGGCATAGATGCGGGTGTCGGTCGGCTTGCGCGCCCGGTAGACCTCGGCCATGCCGCCGCGGGCAATCATGCCCATAAGCAAGTACTTACCAAACGGCCGCGGGTCCGCCGCAGAGCCGGGATTGATTTTGTCGACTGGGGCGTCCATCAATTCTTAACGAGCTTTCACAGTTTAGCACGAGGGCCAGGCTCGACGCGACTCTGTTTGGCGTTTCGCGATGAGGAAGCCTTGCCGCTCGCCTGCAAGCTAGGATATGCTCTAGCTTCCGGAAAACAGTGTAAGTTAGGATACCATAGAGCAGTCGCGGCTTCCGGTCAGCGGTTCCAAACCGATCGAATCGAAACGGGCGAAACGGGCGAGCGCACACAACATCAACATGGGCCATCCAAATCCAGTAGCCGGAGGAGCACGACCCAAGGCCGAGCCGCGCGAGCGCGCCGGCGCCATCGTCGTGGATCGCAACCGCGCGACCACCAAGCGGCTGGCACGCATCCTGGTCAGCGCTGGCTATACGGTCAAGACCTACGAAGACGTGGGAACGCCGCTCCTGCCCGCGCTGCAAGGCGAGCCGGGGGTGTCGCTGTGGCTCGTGGTCGGAGAGGCGGCGGCGGCGAGCAACCTGCTCGGCCTGTGCTCGGCGCACCTCAGCTTGCGCGATCCGAAGCGCCGCTGCTACGCCGTCCTGTACGGCGCGGCCGACGAGCTCGACGTGGCGATGCTGTGCGAGCAGCCGGGCGTGGTGGCGGCCCTGGGCCTGCGCCAGGGCGGCCGGCTGGAGCTGGAGTCGGAGCTGCTCGGCATCGCCTGCCACCTGCGCGGCCAGCCGCTTTTGCCGCTGCAGGCCTACCTTCTGTGGGGCGCCCAGGCCTTCAGCACCAGCATCACCAACATCGGCGGTCGGGACGCAGCGGAGGCGCGCATCGTCAAGCTGTGCACCGAGCACCTCAACATCTCGCGCCGCATCGCCGACAACATCGGCGAGGTCGTCCACGAGCTCATCACCAACGCGATGTACGACGCGCCGGTGGATGCCGAGGGCCATCCCCGCTACGCCCACGATCGCACCGCCCCGATCGAGCTGTCGGCTGAGGATCGGGTGACATTCCGCTATGGTACAGATGGCATTCGCCTCTGTATCGAGACCTCGGATCGCTTCGGCCGCCTGCGCCGCGCCGACCTGACGCGCAGCCTGCGCCAGGCCGCCGCGGGACAGGTCAACCAGGGCCAGGGAGGTGCCGGCATCGGTCTGTCGCTGGTCTATCGGACCTCGCAGACTTTACAAGTGGATGTGGAGCCGGGAACGCGGACCCGCGTTACCTCGGTTATGGAGCTGGACGTCGCCCGCGCCGCCGAGGGACCACGTCCGGGTCGCAGTCTGATTTTCCCCGACTTGACGGCGAAGTCAGGTCGGCATGATCTTTAATGGGCTAACGTCGTGAGCAACGAAGAACGCTCCAGCATTCTGGGTGCAGTCCAGCCGCCGCCCAAGCTCCTCATCGAGCGCTTGACGGATGGCGAGGTAACGTGCCTGCGGCTGTCGGGTATCGTCGACGAGCAGTTCGACGCGCCCGGCCTGGCGCTGACCATCACCTCGCGCTACCTCATCCTCGACCTGGGGTTTATCGACCGGATCTCGTCGTTCGGCATCCGGCAGTGGGTCGACTTTATCGCCACCATCGGTCCGCGGCTCGGCGGCATCTACTACGTCGAGGGCTCGCCCAAGGTTGTCGACCAGTTCAACATGGTCGCCAACTTCGGCGGTCCGGGCTACATCGTCTCGTTCT
>CALFML010000835.1 GCA_937879845.1 uncultured Myxococcales bacterium | reverse complement strand
GCGTCGACTTCCGCTTCAACACCACGACGGGCGAGGCGCGCGGCAATGCGCTGACCGGCGTCGTCCGACTGCGTGATGCCGCCACCGGCACCTTCGCCAACAACCTCGAGAACATCTCGCTCGCGACCTGGAACGGCTATTACCAGGCGCCGCTCACCGGCGATTTGCGCAAAAAAGGGGACCTCGCGCCGCTTCTCGGGATGGGGCCGGCGATTGCCGCGGTCGCCGACGACTACTGCGCCCGCCCGCGCCCGGCCGCTGGTTCCTACGACGTCGGTGCGCTGCAACACTCCCTCGGCGATTGCGACACGACGCGCCCGCCGCTGCCCGGCCCCGGCGATAGCGGCAACCGCGATGGCGGGACGACCGGCGGCGGCGACGGCGGCGGCCAGCCTCCCATGCAGAGCGAGGGCTGCGCTTGCGCGCTCGGCCGCCCCTCCACGCCCCGCACCCCGCTGGCCGCCCTGTTCGCGGCTCTCGCCTTTTTCGTCTTTCGTCGGCGCACCCGCGCTGGCGCCTGACGCAGACCGGCAAAAAAAGGGGCGTACTCGCCATTTGCCCAGGGGATAAACTGCAAGTTCCAGCTCGTTGGCGGTCCGGACGTGGGGCCAGGGCCCCAGCGAACCGCCCTCCCTATCGCTCGGATACATAGGACATGCCCAGCGCGCCTCGATGGCGCATCAGGGTCACCGGCGCACCTGGACGAGTAGGCACCGGCACATAGGAGACCTCCAGCTCCTGGTCTCCGCGGCGCAGAAGCTCGCTGCTGCGCCCCTTGGTGCGCTTGATGGACTTTTCCAAGACCCAGGTCTCAGCGATCGGCGCACCGCCATCCCAGAGGACATCGAGGAGCCCCGTCGCCTCACAGCCGAGCCAAGGCAGCGTCAAGATCGCATACAGCGGCCACAGAATCAGCGGCCCGAAGATGCTGTGCGCTCCATCGGGCGGCTCAGGCGCTGGCCGGCGGCCGCGCCAAGTCCCGGCCAGCTTCAGCAGCACCGCCCCCACCGCTCCGAGGACCGCCGCGCAGAACAGCAGGGTGTATAGGACGCGCAGCGCGCTCGCGACGACGCCTATATGTTCGTAAACGCCCACTCGCGCCGCAGCCCGCGCCCGCCACAGCTCCAGCAGCGCGTCCAGTGCCAGGACATACCCGCCGCAGCCCGCCAGTGCGACCATGGCCATGAGCAGCGTAGCGACCTGTCGCAGGCGCGGACTCAGCATCGCCCCATCATACAGAATCTTTCTGCGGCGGCGTGGAGCAGCGCATCGAGCTGCCGCCTTTTGTAATCGGTCTAGTGGGGTTCGTTAGGCGGGACCGCAGTTGCAGGAGGCTTCAGGTTCGCCGCGATGTACATTCCGCGCTGCGCGAGCGCGGCAGCCAGCCGTTCCGTGCACCAGCGCGTTGACGCCAAGCGCCCCGCCTAGTAGCCTTGCCGGCGCCGCTCTCCCGCATCCATCGGGTGTAGCGGCGTCAACCGCTACGACAAAAGGAAGAAACGCGATGCGCAAGACCTATCACGGCAGCTGCCACTGCAAGGCGGTGACTTTCGAAGCCGATATCGATCTCGAACAAGGCACCGGCAAGTGCAATTGCACGATGTGCTGGAAGCAGCGTATGTGGAACGCGGGCCAGCTCAAGCCCAGCGACTTCCGACTTTTAAGCGGGGAGGACTTCCTCGCCGATTACGGAAAGTCAGGTGACTGGGGGGAAGGACACCACCGGTTCTGCAAAAAATGCGGCATCGCCACGCACGGCCATGGGCGGATCGAACAGCTCGGCGGCGAGTATGTTTCGGTCCATCTCGCGGCACTGGACGATCTGCCTATCGATGATCTGGTCGGCGCGCCGCTAAATTACATGGATGGTCGGCACGACAATTGGCAGTCGCCGCCCGCTGAGACTCGCCATCTCTAAACTGGTTGCCTGAGGGAAGCGATTCGTCAACATCGCGGGCGTCGCGCTCGCCAGCGCTACCGGTCCGATCCGCGCTCATGGGCGAGCTCCATCAGGAGCTCTTCGACGCCATCGTGTCCAACCGACGGCTCCCCCACGCGGCGAAAGCCAGCCTTGTCGAGCACCCGAATCGAGCCAATGTTGTGCGCCGCGACGAAGGCGTGAAGCGGTCGCGCCTTCTCGTGGTATGTGACAAACTCAATGAGCGCCCTCGTCGCAATGCCCCGGCCCCAGTAGGCTCGGCCCATCCAGTAACCGACGCATCGCTTGCCATCCTGCTCCCAGCTCACGACGTTGCCGGCCACGTCGTCGCCGACGACGACCGCTTTCTTTTTGTTATTCGCGTTGCCCAGCACCTTCGTCCGCCAATGCGCCATGAAGGCGTCGCGTTCGCGCGGAGGGAAAGCCGCCATCCGGTTCGCGTCCGGTTCGCGTTGGTGCTCGAAAAAGATCGGAAGATCGGCTTCCGTGACGTCACGCAGCTTCATCAGTGCGCGATTTGACGCCAGCAGTGCCGCCAGGTCAATGGCTGCAATGACGGCGCTTCAGAAAGGATCGTCTATCTCAGGCCTACGCCGTGCGTACGCCGTGGACTCCGCAGGGCCGGACGCGCAGAAGGCGCTGGCCGGGGCCGTGAGCCCGCTCGGTCGGGTCGAGTTCAAGCAGTCAAGCCGCCAGCGTCGGCGTTCGCAGCTAGAGCCGCGCCTGCAGCTGCGGTATGATGGACAGGATGTCCCTCAACGTCGGAGGTATCTATGTGGCGGCACCTGCAAGGGTGACACGCCGCCAGGTCGTCGAGCTGATCACGTCGTATTGGATGAACCTGGGCGCGCGCAGCCACGCCGGTGATCCGCTGCTGCTCGAACCCCTCTCGCTGCAAAAGACCGGCATCCTCGGCTTCGCGGTCGCCGAAGCGGCGGCGGGACCGGCGGAGGAGCAGTGGATCGCCATTTATGACTCCGAGCGCTATCGCGCTGACTCCGCGCTGACTCCGCGCTGGCGCGCCATCTGGCCACCAAGAATCCGTCGATGTTCCACAACCTGGCGTGCCTCGCCCAGAGATACGGCGATAGCGAAGGCGCGCTGGCGCATATTCGCGCCGCCGCGGGCTATGGGTACGAAAACCTGCAGGCGCTGCGCGACGACGAGACCTTCGCGACCCTGCGCCACGACCCGCGCTTCGCTGAGGCGCTGGTACCCTCCGGAGAACTCGCGCTGGCCGAGCTCGAGCAGCGGCTCATCATCCACGGTCGGGAGCGCGTGGTGATGCGGCCGGTGCTCGGGATGGTCTTCTATTGCCGCGGGGCGCTCCCGGAGATCGGTCCGCGGATCGCATCCGCCGTCGAGCGCTACCTCGCCCTGCTGCCGGCGGGAACGCTCACGCACGCCAAGAAAGGGAACTGGCGCGCGTTAAACAAAGCAACGCTGACCAAGGACAAAAACTTCCTCCGCAAGCCTCCGGCGGACGCCGCCTATTTCACGCTCTCCCTACGCGCCGGCGATGGTGACGCCGCGGACCACGCCATCGAGGTTGAGGTGTGGCCCGGCGCCGCCACGCGGGTGGCGTGTACGTTCCCCCGCACGCTGCCTGCGGACGACGCAGTCCGCTACTTCGCTGAGCTGGCAGACATTCTGCAGTTCGCAAGCGGGATGGCCGGCCATACCGTGGCTGAGCGCGATAGCTGCAACGTCTACGAAGGTGTGCATTGGGACAGCGCGCCGCTGTACGCGCGGTACCTCGGCTTCGCGCCGCGATACGGCGGCCATGCGCTGGCCAAGGACGATGCCGCGGTGGCGCACTGGCTCACCTTCCTGGCGCATCCGCTCGTCGCAATACTAGGCGGCGAGGCGGCACTGGCGCACGCCATCGGCAGCGCCCAGCTGCAGCGCTTGGCAGCGGGCGTCTGCATCCGCGCCTCCGCTGCGGCGCCCATCGGGCTTCTGACCCATCCTCGTGACATCGGCGCGCTCCCCGACGTCGCGCGCGCCCTCCGGGCCCTGCGTCCGAGCGGCGATGCGGAGTCCGGACAGCATGCCCGCTGGGATGCCGTACCGGCGACGCCGTGGGCCAACGATATGTAGCGATATGTAGCGATATGTACCGATACGTACCGATACGTAAAGGGACCGACAAACGGCGGGCGCTAAAACGATGCTCAGGCACTAAATAATCCTCCGCAAACGGCTCCCTCACGAATCCATCCGCAGCAGGTCCGCAGCCTATCCAGAAACCGCCGCACCGACGAGAGATCCGATCGGCTACTCTCTCGGCAAGAACGTACCTGACCCGCAGCCTCATCGGTGCGGCATGGGTGTGGATGGGCTGCGGACCTGGTGCGGATGGATTCGTGTGTGGGCAGTTTGAGTGGGCGATCGGGCTACAAGGTAAGTCCGGGCGCGAAAAGGCTCAAGTCGATCTTGACTCCAAGTACCCTCCCCTTTCGTCGGTCTGCGGGCCATGCCGAACAAACGACTGCTAGGCTCATGATGCCGCAGGCGCGTCAGCATCGGCCTGTCGTCGCAAGCGAAGTGCCACCCGCAGATCCTCTATTAATCAGGCGCTCGGCACTGCGCGTATCGAGTCGGGCGCCATTTCGTCGCAGCTCGCGGTCTGGCCAGCCGCGGCGAGCCCCGCCCTTCCTGCGCAGTCCACGATGCGCATGGGGGCAAAGTCGGCCGGCACTGGGGCACTGGGTACATACAGCGCGCTTTTTCGCAGCGCGTCCGGCGCAGGCCGGCGTTCGAGTCGACGCGCGCCCGCGCTCGGCGGCGGTGGGGAAGCCACGACCGGCGGCACCCGGGAAACGGCTTCCTGGGCCGCTGACGATCCAAGAAGCGATGCCGCGTCGATCCATGCCCCCATCCTGCCTCAGAAACGCGCCGGCTGACTATGGACCCCATCGCCTCGACTCGGCCAGCCGGCGTTGCCTCCGCCGCTGTCCCGCCACTTACGCCACCCGCGAAGGCATCACGGTCGGCACTCCTGCTGCCCGGCTTCCGGATGTTCTTCATCACGTACATGCTGGCGATGATGGCGGACAACATCGAGCACGTCATAAGCTATAAATACGCGTTCGACCGCTTCCACTCGACTTCCCTGGCGGGATTCGCCGTCGTCTCGCACTCGGTGCCATTCCTGCTGGGCTCGCCCGCCGTTCGCCTCAACGCGACCGCTCGTTACCTCGGAGTCCCGGTCGGTCCGGCTGTTGGCGGGGCAATGCTTCTCTTATTCTCGCCGACTGTCGGAATCTTCATCAACACCACGTTCTACCTTTCCGCTCATTGTCTGGCTCGTTGGTGCGCCCTAAGGCCGCAAGTTCCGCAGCGCACCCGCGATGAAGCGCGCGGTCAAAGGCTCTGCCGACCTCCTGCAGACCCTCCGCGATATCCGCGCCGTGCCCGTCATCGGCATGATGCTCATCCTCGGCGGCGGTGTCTCCTTCTTCGTCGGCAGCAGCTACCAAGCGTCGATGCCCGAGTTTGCCGCCGATCTTGGTCAAGCAAAAGGCACTACGCTCTACTTCATGCTGCTTGCCGCCGACTCTGTGGGAGCGCCCATCGCGAGCGTCCTCCTGGAGACCACGCGGCTGCTGCGCCCACGTGCGTCCGCGCGTACATGAACGATTGCGAAACGATTTCCGTACGGGTCATGCTTCGATATTTTTGGCTCGCGCGTTCCAGCACAGCGCGAACAGCAGCGCCGACAAGAGCGAGCTTGCGATCACCATATTGAACACCGCGCTCCAGCCGTGGTGCTGGCTCAGCGAGCCGATACCCCAGCCGCTCACCGTCCCAGAGAGATACCCGAAAAAGCCCGAGATCCCGATGGCAGTCGAGGTCGCGCGCTTGGTGGCTAGATCCGCCATCATGACGCCGACCAGAAACTGCGGCCCGTACACCGTGAAGCCGGCCAGCCAGAAGCTCAGCGTGGTGTGGCCGGTATAAGCGCACAGCCACGTCGCGACCGCCGCGCCGACCATATAGAGTACGCAGAGCGGCGCCCGCCGCCCGCGCATCCAGCGGTCCGTGATATACCCCGCGAGCAGCGAGCCGCAGAGTCCCGCCAGCTCGAAGGTGCCCGTGAGTCCGCCGCTCGCCAGCTTGCTCCAGCCGCGCACTTCCTGCAGGTAGGTCGGGCCCCAGTTGAGGAACGCATAGCGCACCACGTACACGTTGAAGTTCGCCAGCGAAATGATCCAGATGTACGGATTCTGATAGACCTGTCTGCGTACGAACTGGCGAAACTCCACCGCGCTGAGCTCAGTCTCCAGCTTGCGGCTGGCATCGGACGGCGCCTCGCCGGAATAGACCTCGACCGGCGGCAAGCCGACCGAAGCAGGCGTATCGCGCAGCCGATCCAGCAGGAAAAGCCCGCACAAAAGCGCCAGCCCCGACGGAACCAGAAACGCCAGCCGCCAGTTGCCGTAGTGATCGAGCAGCCAGCCGGACAGCGCCAGCGCCGCCGCCGCACCCACCATATGGGAGGTGTTGAAGATGCCCCAGCTGACCCCGCGCTCTTTCGGGCTGAACCAGTGCGACAGGATGCGCGCGACCGGCGGAAAACCCATCCCCTGAAACCATGCGTTCAGCGCCCACAGCGCGGCCAGCACGAACACGGTGTTGCCAAGTCCGAATGCAAAACAAGCCGCCGCCGAGCCCAATATGCCAAGCGCCATCAGCGCCCGCGGGTTGGTGCGATCCGCGAGCATGCCGTTTACGAGCTTGGAGACGCCGTACACGACGTCGTGCAGGGTCAGGATCCCCCCCTGACTCGACTTGTCTATGCCCAGGTCCTCACCCATGGACTTCATGGCCACCGGGAGGTTCTTGCGCACAATGTAGTAGACCGCGTAGCCGATGAACGTCGAGGACAACAGGCGCGCTCGCCAGTAGCGGAAGCGCGGGCGCACCGCTTCGGGGGGGAGCGGCTCGACGGGCGCAGGCGGCTCAAAAAAACGGATGACGCGCGAAAAGACAGGTACGGGAGGAGAGAGATCGGGCGATTGGGCTGGGTTCACAAAAGAACATTTTCGGAATGCTTTCCGATTTGTTGCGAGTCGCTCCCATTATCCACAGCGCGGGCACGCCGTGATTTTGGCACAGCCCGTTGCAAGTTTCCGACTTTGCGCTTCTTGGGTCCCTATTCGCCTATTGAGCTGTTTGGTGCGCCTTGTTCAGACTCTTCTGCCTTCGGGCCCTAGTAAATGAACAAGGAACATGGCCGATTCGCCAAGATCGATGGTATAATCTCGTCTGGAAAGGTGTGCGTGAGTCGTTCGGCAGAGAAGGGGGAATGCGGACGGAAAATGGCTGAGTATCTTTCTTGGTCAGCCCTAGAGGCAGGGATGGAGATCTCGCCCGTGCCGGTCTGGCTTCTCGATATAGATGCCACCCGCGTCTGCTGGGCCAACGCCGCGGCGCTTGAGCTCTGGCAGGCAGACAGCGTCAAGGCGCTCAGTGAGCGCGAGATGATCTCCGGAGCGCCCCCGAAGATTCTGGCTCGCCTTGAGCGCATCTTCGCGGCCGTGCGCGCCGGCCAGATCCTGCATGAGGAGTGGGCGTTCTACCCGCGCGGCGTGCCGACGGTGGTGCTCCTACACCTGCGCGGGGTCACGCGGGCGGACGGCCGACTCGCCATGCTCAACCAGGCGTTGCCGTTATCGACCGGGGCCTCGCCGTCGCTGGTGCGCGGCATCACGGCGCTGCGCCACACGAGGCTGATCATCGCCTTCGTCACTTCCGACGGGTACATTCAGATGCAGAACCCCTCGGCCATGGAGACCTTTCCCATGGCCGACAGCTGGCTCTCCTGGCTCGCCAGTCCGGAGACCGGCGGCGCCCTGCTGGCCCAGGCGCTGCGCAATGAGACCGTCCAAGTAGAGCTTCCTGTCGTGACCAAGGCGGGACCGCGCTTTCACGCCATCGCGCTGCACCCCTTGCGCGATCCCGTGTCGGGGCAGCTGGGGGCGCTGATCGAGCAGACCGACATCACCACCCGAATCGAAGCCGAGGCCACCGCCAGCGAGCGCCTCCGGATGGTCGAGCGCCAGCGGCAAGAGATCCTCGTGCTCGCAGCGCCTGTCTTGGACGTGGGCCATGACGCGATCGCGGTTCCGGTCATCGGCGAGCTCGATACCGAGCGCTGTCAGGAGCTCGCCAAGCGGCTGCTCCAGGCGCTGGTAGAGCGCCGCGCGCGCCGGGCCATCTTGGACCTGACCGGAGTCTCTGGCCTCGACAGCGCCGGGGTTGCCGCTCTGTATCGGCTCATCGAGTCGATCCGTCTGCTGGGGGCTACGCCGATCATCACCGGCATTGGCGCCGATCTCGCGCAGCGCCTCACCCGCTCCGGCTCCCCGCTCCCGGTGATCGTGACGCGGCGGTCTCTCGCCGATGCAATCAATCACCTGAGCTTGTCGCAGAGCTGACGCCCGTTCCCGCTACTTCATGAGCTGGCAGTGCGGCACTGTCATCGCAAGTCTCCTTCATCATATGCCGGAGTTCCCCAGCGCGGCCAGGATGGCGTATCGTGGTGCCATGAACGGACGTCGCAGCCGGGCCTTGCTCTTGTGGATCGCAGCCACGGACAAGACCTTTGACCTCATCACCCTGGCCCAGGGTCCGTGCGACTGTCTGCTTTGGCCGCGCTTGCGGCACAGCCGCAGCGAGTGTTCCTCACGTGCGCAAGTCTTGCCTGTCAGCAACATTTGCCGCAGCGCGGGGAGAGAGGAGCCCGCCTCTTATGCCGAGCGGCAGGCACCGCCCGGTGCTCAGGGTCCGCCCTTTGGGCGCAAACGGTAGATCAGCGTGGCGGGAGAGCCAACGGCCCACAGGTGCGTTCCTCGATCGTCGCGCAGGCCGATGCCGGAGCTTAGGTTGCTGGTCACGCCGCTGTCCATGGGAATAAACTGCGCGCCGTCGTAGTGGGCGGTGAGCCCCAGATCTCCGACCAGCCAGACATCGCCGGCCCCGCCGCTCCAGCCGCCGTTGATGTTGGTCATGCGCCCGGTATCGAGCACCTTCCACGCCTGGCCATCCCAGTGCAGCGCCGTGCCGCCATGTCCGACGACCCAGACGTCCTTTTCGCCGCTACCAAAGACCTGGGTAAGCTTGGCGCTGGTCTGTAGGCCACTCACCTCGCGCCAAGCGGCTCCGTCATAGTGGACGAGCGTTCCTTGATTGCCGGCCGCCCAGATGCAGTCGCTGCGCGTGCCCCAGATGGACAAAAGGGTCTGGGTGGTGCCGCTCGGCATCGGCTGCCAGCGTCTTCCGTCGTAATGAAGGAGGGTACTCTGCTCGGCGTACGTCTTGCCGACCATCCATAGATCATCCGCTTTGGGACCCCAGATGCCCGTGAGATAGGCCGGGCTGATTCCCGGCATCTGTTGCCAGCTCTTCCCGTCATAATGCAGGACGGTTCCGCTGTCACCGACCGCCCAGAGCTCACTCGCGCTCAGGCCGAATATCTGATGGAGCCGGTTGCCCAGACCTTTGTGGACGAGCTGCCATTGCTGTCCGGAGTAATGGAGCAGGACGCCGGGATCGCCGCACGCCCATAGGTCACTCTCCGAAAGCGCTACAATCGAGCGCAGGCGACCGATGCCCGCCGGCAGCGGCTCCGAGCAGAAACCCGCGGCGTTGCAGCTGCGGGCACCGTGGTGACCGGTCATGCCGCTCGTGCTCAGCACCACCCACAGGACGCCCAGGCTGACTAGCGCGGAGCCGACGCCGATGGCGAGACGGCGAAAGAAAATCCGTCCGCCCGGGCGCTGCTCTGATAGCCCGCCCTGGCAGCGCTCAAGCTCGCGTACGATCTGGGGCATCGTCGGCCGCTGCGCCGGATCTTTGTGCAGCATGCTATCGACGAGCGCCGCCAGCTGCGGCATCAGCTGCGGCACCTTGTCACCGATCGGCACCGGCTTCTCGAACATGTGCAGGCCGACGATGACGCCCAGGGAGCTACCCTGAAACGGCGGCTCCCCGCTGAGCATGAGGTACAGAATGACCCCCAGGCCATAGACGTCCGCGGGCGGTCCCACCGTCTCTGCCCCGCGACACTGCTCCGGCGACATATAGAGCGGCGAACCAAGGAGGCTGCCGACCTGGGTCTTGAACGCCAGCTCGCTAGCCGGCTGGTTCTCCCGACTGACCTTGGCGATCCCAAAATCTAGAAGTTTCAACCGCAGCTGCCCGGGAAAGTTCGCCTCCCGGACCACCATGATGTTGTCGGGTTTGAGATCGCGATGGACAATCTGCTTCTCATGCGCAGCCGCCAGCGCTTGCGCTATCTGCTGCGCGAAGTTTAAGACCTGCGGGACCGGGAGGCGGCGACCATGCCGCTCCAGGTACTTGCCGAGCGTCTCGCCGGCCAGATACTCCATAACGATGTAGGTCGTCCCATCGGGCTGCATGCCGACATCGGAGATCTGCACAAGACCGGGATGGCGGACGATGTTGACGGCCCGCGCCTCGTTAAGGAAGCGGCTGCTGACCTCCGGCAGGCGGGCCAGCTGTGGGTGCAGGACCTTCAGCGCCACCTGGCGCGCTATATGGACGTGCTCTGCCTCATAGACCTCGCCCATCGCTCCCGCTCCGAGGAGGCGCACGAGGCGATAGGAGCCCAACTGCTGTCCGGGTTGAAAGGTCATGCGGCGGGCAGACTAGCGACGGCTCCTCCCGATCCGCTAGTGTACCTCAGCAGACTTGCCGCGCGCCGAAAAAACGCCGGCCCGGCGATGTCGCTGCCTGCGCTCTGCGGCTCTTCGCTAGGAGCCGGCTCGTCATTTTTTGGGACGAGCCACCGCGCTACGCCTCGACGATGAGCGGCCAAGGGAAGGTCCGCGACGGGCGCGTTTGGGCGCCCATCCTCCGTGTTATCATGGGGCGGTTCGATCTATTTGCTATTTGCGTCCGCCACGCTCCGGCGGTGGGAAAGGCTACATGGCGAAACGAATCGCGGTGGGACTGCGGCCTTGGCTTCTGGGTCTGGGGCTCGTGATTGGCGGATGCAGCGATCCGGCGGGAACCGCGCAGGACCTGGGCGGAGGTGGGCCGCCCGACAGCGTGGACATGTCCGCCCCAGGCATGCAGCGGCCCGGCTCCACGGATCCGCTGACCGTCCGCGGGATGACCATCACCATGGACCAGGTGGTGCAGTTTGCGCCCATCGTGTCCCTGCACACCGCCGAGTCCTACCTGCCGTGTTCCATCGAATACCTGCTGAGCGGCGCGACCCTCATCGATGACGCGGGAGGCAAGCCGCCCCTGCCCAATCCCACCCAGCAGGACCTCTACCAAAACGCCGGCAGCAACTTCCGGGTCGTCATCGATCCCTCCCGGCTCGCCGGTGAGCCCCTGGACGCGGGGAAGTCCGTCAGCGCCCCGATGTACGTCGCGGTGCAGGTTCCCGCCGATCAGTCCTACGTCGATCTGACCTTCATCTTCCTTTTTACCTACAACGGCGCGCAGTGCACGCGGGTCAAGGTTCCGTTTGCCGACTTCAACTGCATCGTGCAGCACTTTGCCGAGCACCAGGGCGACATCGAGGGCATGACCGTCCGCGTGAAGCCGGACTTCTCCGCCGTCCTCCAGGTGCGATACGAGGCGCACGGCGATTCCACGTTCTACAACCCGAGCGACGTCGCCTTCATGAACAACCACGCCTTGGCTCGCCTAGGGCTGGACTCGCACGCGTCCTATAACGGCCTGGGGAAAAATGACAACGACTGGATCACCTTGGCCAGCTACTCCGCGGTCGGCCTCGGCGCCGACTTCGTGGACATCATCACCCGCACCGGGCCGCTGTGGACCCCCTTCGGGGTTGACGGGAGCGGACGCGCCGTACCCAACGGAGGGCTGCGCTTCGTCGGCCTGAATGACCAAGATGAGCCGGTGAACGCCGAGGTGTGGGCCAAGTTCAGCGGGCGCTTGGGCTCCCACCAGAGCAACAGTTATGACGACGTGGTCGGGATCGGCTCCCCCCTGACCGGCGCCCAGCATGGCTACGCCTCTACGCTGGCCCAGGCGGTGGTGGCGGCCGGCCTTGTGCCCGCCGATGATCGAGCCGGCGACGGCCCCGGGGGACTCGGCGGCAGGGACTACATCCACCTCAACCAGAAATAGCGACAGCCAGCGCTCCCTATCGATTGGCGGTCGGCGCCAGAGGTGCACTGGCGCGACTGCTCGGTCGTACGCGAAAGGCCTAAGCCGTGAAGCCGTTCACAAAGAGCGTGGCAGTCTTAGTCGGCATCAACCAATACGGCAATGGCATCAACCGCTTGCGGACGCCGATTGCCGATGTCGAGCGGCTCGGCGCCATCCTGGCCGACAAGCACGGGTACGCCGTCGAGCCGATCGTCAAAAACGCGACGAAGGCCGAGCTGCAGACGCTCCTTGCGCGCTTGCCGGCGCTCGCAACGCGCGGGGCACGGCTGCTGTTTTATTTCGCCGGGCACGGTCTGGCGGAAGACAGTCAGGCCGAGCCGGCCGGTTATCTGGTACCAAGCGATGCGCGTCACAACGACCTTGGCTCCTGCCTGCCGATGCGCGAGCTGTACCAGGCGCTGCTCCAGATCGAGTGCCGCCACGTTCTTATCATCCTCGACTGCTGCTTCGCCGGTCGTTTCCGCTGGGCGATCACGCGGAGCCTGGCGCGCAGAGACACGCCGGTCTTTCGCTCCTCCTATGCCCGCTTCGTCGAGAGCGCGGCCTGGCAGGTCATTACGTCTTCGGCGCACAACCAGGAAGCGCTGGATGTCCTGGGCGGTCTGGTGATAGGCCAGCGTAATGCGGCCCAGGAACAGTTGCACTCGCCGTTCGCGCAGGCGCTGATCAGCGGGCTGGAAGACGGCGCGGCGGATATCTCTCCGGCGGCGCGCGACGGCAAGCCAGCCGGCGACGGCATCATTACGGCGACGGAGCTTTACCTCTACGTCAACGAAGCGGTCGCGCAAAAGAGCCACCGGCAGACGCCCGGACTGTGGCTGATGAGCCAGCACGATCACGGCGAGTACCTCTTTTTTCATCCCAATCGGCCGCCGAAGATCGAGGAAGATCCGCCGCTCGATGTCGCCTCGAATCCTTATCTGGGCCTGGATTCCTACGATGCCGGCTCGGCGAATCTGCTCTTTGGTCGCAGCGCGGTCATCTCCGCTTTGGCGCAGCGGGTAGCCGAGGATCCGCTGACCGTGGTGATAGGTCAGTCGGGCAGCGGCAAATCGAGCGTAGTCATGGCGGGTCTATTACCGCTGCTCGAACACCAAAAAGACCCGAGCGGAAACCACACCTGGGCGGTTACGGCGCCGCTGCGGCCGGGAAAATCGCCGCTTTCGGCCCTGGCGACGCTGGCGCTCCCCGGCTGGCGCGATACGGATGAACCGGTGGCTCACTCGTATGGGGAGCGCTTGGCCTTCTGGCATGCGCAGAACCCGACCAAGCGGCTCGTGATCGCGGTGGATCAGCTGGAGGAGCTGATCACGCAAGCGACGGCTCCGGGCGATCGGTCCGCGTTCTGCGCGGCGCTGGAGGATGCGCTTGTCCGTTGCAGCTCCTTCTTGCGCATCGTGCTTATAATACGCGCCGATGCCGAAGCGACGATCATGAATACGGCGCTTTCGTCGCGCTGGCTCAAGGCGCGTTACGAGATTCCGGCCATGTCGCGTGAGGAGCTGCGTCGCGCCATCGAAGGTCCGGCGGAGGCCCGCGCCCTGCACTTCCAGCCCCATGCGCTGGTCGATCGGCTGATCGACGATGTCATGCGCACGCCGAGCCCGTTGCCGCTGCTCTCCTTCACCCTGCACGAGCTTTATCTGTTGTACCTGGACCGCCATCGCACCGGGGGGCCGTGGACGGAGCGCGCGCTGACCGAAGACGATTACGATAAGCTCGGCGGGGTGGCGGGCGCCCTCGGGCGGCGGGCCGATTCCGAGTTCGAGAAGCTCCCGACCGCGCAACTGCAGGAGACCATGCGCCGGACCTACCTGCGCATGATTTCGTTACAGGCCGGCGTGCCCGGCCGCTGGCGTCTGCCGCGCGCCGAGCTGACCTTCGACGACGCCGAGGAAAATACCCGCGTGGACGAGGTCTTGCTGCGCCTGACCGCGGCACGCCTTATCGTGCCCGGTCAGGAGGCCGACGGCACGCCGAGCCTCGAGCTGGCGCACGATGCGCTGATCCATAACTGGAAATATCTGCAGGACTGGCTGCGCAACTGGGCCTGGCTGGAGCGCCGCTCCGTGGTCCTGTCCTGGGCGCAGCGGCGGCGGCTCATCGAAGATGCGCGTCACTGGGAGCAACAGGCAGCGACCGTCCAGAGCGAGCCCGGGCTTGCCGCGATGGACCTGCGCTGGCACGGCAACCCCAGCCTGCCGCTGGCCCTCAGAGAGCAGCAAAGGGAGCGATGGGCGTTCAACGCCGTCGAGACGCGATTTCTCAAGGAGAGCCGCACCTGGCAGCAGATTCGCAGCCGCCGCATCTGGACCTCCGTGGCGATGGCATTTCTGGCCTTGGCCGCCTTCGCCGCAACCGCGTTCTTTCTCTACCGGCTGTCGGATGAGCGCCGCCAGATCTCCGAAGCGCAGCGCCTGGCGGCGCAGGTTCGCGTCGAAACCGGACCCCGGCTGCCGCTGGCCAGCCTGTTGGCGCTGGAGTCCTATCGGAGCCGCCCTGACTCCGTAGAAGGGCGCGGAGCGCTGCTGCAGATGCTGCAGACCCATCCCGCGCTAGTCGCCTGGCACGACCGCCATTACGAGTCAGAGCAGCTTCACCGCAACGAGGCGGTTGCCTTCAGCGCCAGCGGCGCCCTTGTGGCCAGCGGCGGGGCCAACCGTCTGGTCGTGCTCATGGACGTCGCCTCCGGCCGCATTGTGCAGGAGACCAAGAGCGACCATTACATCGACTGCATGGCGTTTTCTCCGGACGGCAAGGCGCTCGTATTTGGCGGCACCAGCGAACAGAACGCGCTCACTGTTTATGATCTGGAGTCGCACCGGAGCGACAAGCTGCGCAATCCCGCGGGCTTCTTTTTTCAGAAAGTTGCCTTCACGCGCGACGGCAAGTGGCTGATTGCGGCGGGCCAGGATGCAAGGCTTGTGATATGGAGCTGGCCTGTCCGCGCCGGGGCCGCGGTCCTTTTGACGCTCAGCACAGACAAAAACCCGAATAATCATGCCACGGCAATCGCGCTGAGCGCGGAGAGCAATTCCATCGCGGTCGGCGCCGCGGATGGATTCGTGCGACGCTATTCGATTCCGCACGGGGAGCCATTGCCGGGCGCGTTTCAGGCCGCGCGGGAGGGGCCGGTCTTGGCTGTCGCGCTGCATCCGCAGCAGCCTCTGGTCGCCGTGGGCACACGCGATGCAGGGATCAAGTTGTGGGAGCTTGGCACAGGCGCGCCGGCGCCGCAGCCGCTTGCGGACAATGAGTCCGCCGTCCATGCCCTGGAGTTCTCGCCGGACGGACGGCTGCTGGCGGCGGCGCGCGAGCAGCGCGGCATCCAGGTATGGGACTTCGCCAGCCGGCACCGGCTCACCACGCTCGACCAAAACAACTACGCTGCCGCGCTGACGTTCTCTTCCGCGGGCAGCCGGCTGGCGGCGGCGGGATGGAAGGGCTTCACCACGGTGTGGGACGTAGAAGCCTTTCAATCCCTGGCCGTGCCGCTGACCCGCAACCGCTCCGGGGTCATCGCGGCGACCTGGGACGCGCGCGGCGACCTGATTGCGACGGTTCAGGATAGCCGCATTCACGTCTGGAAGCGCAACCACGACAGCCCGGACATCCCGGCGTTTCGCGAGCTTCCGGTCGCCGATGACTCCGAGCAAATTTGGATGTCGGCCATCGCGTTTCAGTCGGCGAGCGAGCGCGTCGCAGCGGTCGGCGAAGACGGCATCACGGTTCGCGAGCTCGCCCTCGCCGCGCCCGGGACAAGCGCGATGCAGCCGCGTAAGCAGCAGCTGGCCGCCGCGCAATCGGATGCGGGCGGCGGCGATGCGGCGGTCCCTCCTACAGATGCCGCAGTCAGTCCGATTGAAAACTTGCGGCGACAACAAGAGCTTGAGCTGCAGATCGTGAAACGCGAGCTCGCACTTGACCCAGCCGCGTTACAGGATATGGGGCCAGCCCGGCAGCGCAAGAGTGAGCTGGAGCCAGAGCTGGAGGTCCGCCAGACCCGCACGGTCGCCATCGGGTCCCAAATGGGCAACGGCAGAGCGATTGCGTTTGTCCCCGATACGCTCGGCTCGGATCCGTATGGCGACTGCTTCCGCCGCAACACGCCGCGTAGCTACAAGTCATTAGACCTTCTGGCCTTCTTGTTCAGGGAGGGGAAGCATGTGGTGATGCCGGAGCCGCTCACCGACAGATGGTCGGTCGGCATCTTGCGCAGCTCCGGCAGCTGGCAGGTTTGGTCGCTGGCCCCCGGCTCCGCCCGGCTGCGCGCGAATGGAAGCTTTCAAAGCCAGGGCCCGGAGGCCGCCGAGCCGGTCACCGCGGCAGCCATTCGCCGTCGCGACTGCGCCATCGCCTGGGCCACGCGCTCAGGGCTGCACTTCACCCTCTCAGGATGGTCACGCGGCGAGCCGCAGCGCCAGTCGATCCGCGATGAGCACATAAACCGCGTAGCCTTCAGTCCCGATGGCGACTATCTGATCTGGGGCGACAGCCAGGGCGGTGCCTCCTATCGTAAGATAGACACGCCGGGGGCGCCCGTCACTCGCGTCTCGGTCTCTCGCTCGGTGCATGCCCTGGCCTTCAATCACGCCGGGACCCTGTTGGCCGTGGGGGATGAGGACGGGAACATCACTCTATGGGACACGGCCAGCGCGCAGCAGATCGGCGTCCCGCTGCGCAGCCTGTGGGGAGAGCCCGTGGTCATGGACGTGATTCGCTCTTTGAGCTTTTCGCCCGATGATTCCTATCTGCTGTCCGCGAGCGACCGCGCCGGCGGCGTCCTGTGGGACATGCGTCCGGACGCCTGGGCGCGGCGGGTGCAGCGGCTCGTGCTGCACAACTTGGACCTCGCCGATTGGCAACAGTTCTTCGGGCCGCATACGCCGTATCGGCGGACGCTCGCCGAGCTGCCTCCGGGCAGCGGCATAGTCGCCGAGTCCCGCGCGAGCCTGGACCTTACGAAGCTCGGGCTGTTTGCGGCGGCGCTGCTGCTTTGGTTGGCAGTGGCTTCCCGGTTCATGCCCTGGAATCACCTTCACCGGCCGCTGGCCCATCCCGTGTCTTTTTTGCTCGCCGTGATACTGCTCGTGGGTCTGGCTGCGCTCATCTTTTTCGGAGCGCAAAAAATCCTACTATCTCCGACCTGGCTTGATCACTGCGCGATTCATGGGGCGATCTTCTGTCTCACGACCGCGCTGAGCGCCTTGCTGCAGTGGTTTCTGCGCCTTCGCCCCTGGAACCGCCCCTGACCCGCCGCGCACCACTATGACACGCGCCCCACTCCCAAGGCCGGCCGGCAGCAGCACCTGTTTCTGACCACACGCAGCGTCGAAAAAATCTGACTGGGCGGCGCGCAACGTGCGCTACTATCACCGAGTGAGCACCCCGCCCGACGATGGCAATGTCCTGGGCTGGACCTATGATAGCATCCGCTTCCCGTACGAGCGACAGCCGGACTCACCGGTCCGCACCAGGCGCTGGAGCTGTTTACGCTGCTAGAGCAGCCGATATCAGACGCGAACGCGCAGAAGGTGCAGGAAGTATTTAGCCTCTAAATCTTACCGTGACAGGATAAGAAGGCCGCCGCGGTCCGGTACACCTTCTTTTCACATGGAGACGCTCTTGCTGGCTCAAAACATGCCATTTCGCGAATTTTCTCTCGACGGGGCGGTGCTCTATTTCGACCCGCGGACCGGTACCAGCGTGCGGGCGCAGTCCCCGCAAACGGCGGGTCGGGTTCGGACCGCGCCGCGCGTGGTGATGTTTGGCATCACCAATGCGTGCAACCTGCGGTGTGAGTTCTGCTCGCGCGATCCGCGGCGTGCCAGCCTGTGGACGGAGGAGTCGGCGCGGGCCGTCCTTGCGGAGCTCGCAGCAGCGGGCACGCTGGAGGTGGCGTTTGGCGGCGGCGAGCCGTTCGCCTTCCGCGGGTTCGCGGCGCTCCTTGGTGAGCTCCGGCGGACGACCCGGCTGGCGCTGCATGTCACGACCAACGGCACGCTGCTCTCGCCGTCCCTACTGGCTGAGCTGGCGGGCGTGATCGGCCAAGTGCGTCTTTCGATCTACGACGACATCGATTGGCGGAAGGCCGCGGCGATGCTCGCTGGCGCAGGGCAGCTGTTTGGTGCCAACGTGCTGGTCAGCGATGCGCAGCTGCCAAAGCTTCCCGCACTGCTGGCCGAGCTCGCGCAGCTCTCCTGCCACGACGTGTCGCTGCTGAACTACGTCGGTCGGGACACCCGGCTGCACCTATCAGCGGCCGGCGAGCAACGGCTGGCCCGCATCATCGCCGAGAGTCCGCTGCCGGCGCGGCTCTCGGTCTGCTTCGGGCACCGCCTCTCCGTCCCGCGCCTGTTCGACGGCGCTGACAATAGCGGCGACTGCGGCGCCGGGTATGACTTCGTCTCGATCACGCCCGACCAGCGGATGCAGAGCTGCTCCTTCCAAGACGCATCCCTGCCAGCGGAGACCGCGGCGCAGATCCTGACGGCGTGGCGAGCGCAGGCGGCGCTCCTTCGGCGCCCCTCATCGCGCCTGGGCTGCGCGCGGAAGGAGCTGCGCGCGGGTCGGCGACCTGCTGCTACAGATTCCCAGCTGGCCGTGTGGCAGGCCTTTTCCGGAAACAATAGCGGCGAGTGCTTTCTGGTCGCGCGCTTCGAAAGCACGGAAGCGGCCGACGCATATATCGCTGAGCTGGTTCCCGGCTACAGCCCCGGGGACACGTACGGCGCTCCATGGAAGGAGCTGTTTCAGCGTGAGCGAGTCGATGCCCCTGGCCTTGCCTATGGGGAGATGCCAGACAGCATGGTGGCCATCCGGCGGACCGTGGTGGCGCGCGGATATGCCGCCGACGATGCCTTTCCGGAGCTGCGGACGCTGGCCTGGAAGCGCGGCGCGGACGTTCTGCCCGGCGGCATCCACGTCCATGAGGGGACCACCGCGCTGTTCGCGGCGCGCTGCCGCGATCAAACCGACGCCGCCGCGCTGGTGGCGCAGCCGCCGCATTCCAAGGCGCGCACCTATGCGCACGGCGATTACGCGCTGGGCGTGCTGCTTCTGAAAGACGCTCGCGATGACCCTGGAGTACATAGTCGGGGCTACGGACCGGCGCACGATACAAGCGCTACCGCGATTAACAACGTCACGCGGCTCGTTGCAGAATGGGCCGGCGAGCGGCCGCTGTCGTTTGAGCTGTACTTCGACGCGATCGAGGAGGCGGAGCTCGTGCAAGCCAAACAGCGGCTCGGCGAGCCACCGCAGAGCGAATCGCGCGGCGTGGCGTGGTTCTTCGGCAGCGAGTCCCAAGCCAAGGCCCAGCGGCTCGCCCGCACGCTCTCTGAGGATGCGACGGTAATCCAGGCGGCTTCGACGATTCTTATGGAAGGGCTCAAGCGGCCAAAGCGGTTGGCGGTCCTGAGCCTCCGCAGCGGGGCGGTGTTCGAGCATCAGCACGGCCGCGAGGCTGTCGTAACGGCCCACCTGGTGCCGATGGAATCAGAGGCCGGCCGGGCGCGCCGCGCGCCGCCGAAGCAGGTCGACATGGATGCCGTGGCGCGGGATCTGCCGCCCCTGCTCTATACCGCGCTATCGCCCAAGACGTTTTCCCTAAAAGGAGTCGACCCGACCTGGGGCGGCCGCGCGATGGTGGGACTTGTTACGGAGGCACCAGCGCTCGCGCTGCCGGTGCTCGATGCGTACGCCAAGCAGCAGGGCTATCGACTCTTTGTCGCGGTGGAAGAGCACCGACCGCTGCGCCTTGCGCTACAGCGGCTTCTGGCGACTTGCACAAGAGGCTAGAGCGCCGAGACGAGCGCGCAGGTCGGTCGGATCTTACGCAACGCCCATCGGTTCGCGCAGTCCAAGTAAGGCACCCAAACGAACGTGATGAAGGGGAATCATCGGCTGCTCCAAGATTTCCAAGACCTTACTCAGCACCGATGCTCGCTCTGGAGCCAAACCGAGCTGCGTCAGCGCGCCACGGAGTAAGTGGAAGGACTCCGCACAGGTCTTCCCATCAGGCAGAGTCTGCGCGGCGGCGTAGAGTCGCCCGGCCCAGCGACTGAGCCCGCAGAGACCCAAGCGGAAGCCTCTTATGCGCTATGATTACAAGTCAGCAGATGAGCTGTCTTGACCCCGTCGAGGTACTGGATTTGCTCAATGGCCGACTGCTTCCCCCGGAGCGGAGTCGGACCGAAGAGCATCTTGAGGGCTGTACGCGCTGTCGGCGGCTCCAGGCATCTCTGAGCGGCACCCTGTCGACGGATCCGCTGCCGGTCGAACTGATCACGGATCAGCTGGCGGCGACGACGGACCCTGCCCTCGACCTCCCCGCCGAGCGCAGGCTAGACGAAATTCTGGGTCGTCGTTATCGCTTGCTCGATCGGCTCGGCCAAGGCGGCATGGGCCTGGTCGTTCGGGCGCTGGATCGCCTGACCGGGCAGCACGTTGCCCTCAAGCTGGTGTCGCTGCGGCCGCAGTCTCCGGCGAACCCACGGTTTGTATCCGATAGCTCGGACGGCGGGCTGCGCCATCACACCGGGACCGGGCGCTCAGACGTGTCTGCGACCACCGCGGCGGAGCCGCCGGGCAGCCGCCTCACCGCGCTGGCGCAGGAGTTTCGAACCCTGGTCACCCTGCGCCACCCGAACGTTATCAGCGTCCTTGACTACGGCTTCGATGCCGGGCGGCCCTATTTTACGATGGAGCTGCTCTCCGATGCGCGGCCCCTGCTACCGCTGGCGGCGACGGTCCCGCTGACCACCCAGCTCGAGCTGCTGGTGCAGCTGCTGCGCGCCCTAGCCTATTTGCACCGCCGCGGCATCGTCCACCGCGATTTAAAGCCAAGCAATATTCTGGTTCTCTCCCGCCCTGCCGGTCTGTCGCTCAAGGTTCTGGACTTCGGC
This sequence comes from uncultured Myxococcales bacterium, assembly GCA_937879845.1. Classification (GTDB taxonomy): domain Bacteria; phylum Myxococcota_A; class Polyangia; order Palsa-1104; family JAEUJZ01; genus CALFML01. Next base: position 10,399 of record CALFML010000835.1, on the reverse strand, counting down.
CTGGCGATCCAGTCCACGGACAGACCGCGCGGAAAACAAGCCGGAACCTTGCTTTATATGGCCCCGGAGGTCCTACGCGGAGCGGCGGCCAGTGCCGCGTCCGATCTGTACGCGGTGGGTGTCATGGCCTATCAAATGTTGACTGGCCACCATCCCTTTGCCGCCGCTAGTACCGAAGGCGTGCCGGGCCTGCTCCGTACGTCACGGCTGGATCTGGCGCCAATCCCGCCACCGCTCCGCGAGCTGATCGGTCGGGCCCTGAGCCAGTCTGCCACCGAGCGGCCTGCCGATGCCACGGCGTTCCTGCAGGAGCTCGCCAGCGCGGCAGGGGTGCGGCTGACCGCGGAATCGCCGGCGGCGCGCGACAGCTATCTCGTGGCAGCCCGCTTCGTAGGCCGGAAGGCCGAGCTCGGAGTTCTGAAGACGGCTCTGGCGGAAGCGCGGGCGGGGCGCGGGGCGGCCTTTCTGCTCGGTGGAGAGAGCGGGGTCGGCAAGTCGCGCCTGCTCGACGAGCTGCGCAGCCAGGCCTTGCTCGACGGCGTGCTGGTCGTCCGCGGGCAGGCGATCGCCAGCGGTGGGACTTCCTACCAGCTCTGGCAAGGAGCGCTGCCGGCGCTGGCACTGCACGGCAAGCTGGACGAGCTCGCGGCCAGCGTCCTTCGCACCGTACTGCCGGATGTGGCGGCGATCCTGGCACGCCCGGTCGCAGCCCCGCCCGAGCTCGATGCCCAGTCGGCCTGGCTGCGCCTCTTACACGTCCTGCGCGAGCTCGTGCTGCGCCCCAGCCAGCCGGTCGTGATCCTGCTGGAAGACCTGCAGTGGGCCGACGCAGAGAGCCTGGCGCTGCTGACCCAGGTGAGCGGTTCCCTGGCCACCCGTTCGCTGCTCATCGTGGCCAGCTACCGCGATGACGAAGCGCCGCGGCTACCCGGCGCCCTGCCTGCAATGCAGACGATGAAGCTCGGACGGTTGCGCCATCCCGACATGGCCCAGCTCTGCGAGTCCATCCTGGGACCCTCCGGACGCGACGCAGCGCTGCTCGATCTGATCGGGAGGGAGACAGAAGGGAACACATACTTCATCGTCGAAGTCCTCCGCGCCCTGGCGGCGGATGCTGGATCTCTCGATGCGATCGGCCACCGCCGTCTCCCCGAGCGCGTGTTCGCCGGCGGCATCGAGAGCATGCTCGCGCGGCGGCTGCAACATGTATCGGCGTCGGCACAGGAGCTCTTACAGGTGGCCGCGGTGATGGGAAGGCAGCTGCACCCGCAGGTACTGGCGGCGCTGTATCCGGAGTTCGATGCGCTAATCGAGCAGTGTGTCGAAGCGGGGGTGCTCGAGCTGGACGAGCAGCGCTGGCGCTTCAGCCATGACAAGCTCCGCGAGCGGGTCCTCGCTGCGCTGAGCCCAGAGGAGCAGCAGCCGCTGCACCGGCGAATCGCCGAGACGCTCCAGACGCGCTCCGATCCCGGTGGGGTCCCGGCCGCCCAGGTGGCGTATCACTACCATCGAGCGCAGCTCCTAGACAAAGCCGCGCGGTACTACGCCTTGGCGGGAGCTGCGGCCCTCCAGCGCGGGGCGCCCGCCGAGGCGAACGCCGCCCTGGAGCAAGCCCTGGCGCTGCACCGCCAGCTGCAGGTGCCGCTCCTAGAGCAGGTCCAGGTCTGGCGGCGCCTCACCCAGGCCCGTTACGGCCTCGGCCACCTCAGCAGCACCGATGCGGCGCTGCGGCAGGTGTGCGCTCGGCTCGGGCGAGCGCTGCCGAGCGACAGCCTGCAGCTCGCCTGGGCGCTCGCGCGGCAGCTGAGCGAGCTGCTCGTCCGCCGCACTCCCGTGGGACGCGCCTTGCGCGTTGTGACCAAGTCCGAGCCCGAGCGCGCCCTGGACCATGAGCTCCTCCAGGCGCTCACGACTGACGAGATGTACGTCTGGCTGAGCAAGCCGGGAGTGACTCTCCTGTGTATTTTGTGGGGGCTAAACCTGGCCGACGCGCTGGAGGCGCAAACGCAGCAGACTCACTTCCGGGCGGGCATCGCCTTTCTGCTGTCGTTCACGCGCCTGGGCAGCGTGGGGCTGCGCTTCCTCGATAAGGGTCCGACTTCGCAACAGACGGTCGGCGAGATCGACGCCCTGCGGATCAAGGCCATGGTCGCCCTGCATCAGGGCCGCTTTCCTGCTGCCGCCGAGCACGCAGTCCATGCGGTGGCGCAGGCGCGGGCGCAGAAGGACGACTTCGCGCTGATGTACAGCCTTTTGCAGCAACAGTTCGCGCTCGTCGAACTCGATGACTTCACGCAGGTCATTGAGGTCAGCCGGGAAATGGAACGACTGGCCACCATGGCCCAGAACCCGCGCTATGTAGTGCTCGCGCTCATCGGACAGATCGGGGCCTTTCTGCGCTTTGGTGAGCTTTACCGGACCGAGCCGCTGCTCACCCGCGCCCGCAACGCCGGCGAGCTGGGCCCGGCGCTGGAGGCGGCGCTCAACGGCTTGGGAGCCATGTGCGCGCTGCACCAGGACCGTCTGCCGTGCGCCCGGCAGCTTGCCGACGAAGCGATGGCCGCGGTGCGGCGCGTCCGCTGGCCGCTGCTCCAGCTCCGCTATGCGCTCATCGGCATCCTCGATGTCTATCTGGATGAAGGGCTGGCCGTCGTCCCGGCGCAGGCCAAACAAGCGCTCACGATGCTGCGCTGGATCGCGCGCGAGTTCGCGGTCGTCAAGTCAACGGACGCCCTGTACCGCGGCCGCCATCAGCTCCGCTACAGGCGCTGGGCCAGTGCTCGCACTTGGCTGCAGGAGAGCCTGAATGCCGCGCAGAAGTACGGGGTGCGCTATGATCAGGCGCAGGCGCACTACTGGCTCGGACGGGTGACCCTGCGCGAGTTCGATGGGAACCCAAGGCGCAAGGACGCAGCGGAAAATTTGCGGGCCTCGCTGGCTCTTTTCGACCGGCTCGGGGCGGTCTGGGAAGCGGATCGCACCCGGCGGGCACTGCACTCCCTGGACGGCGCTTGACCTGACTTGGCAGTTCCGGAATTTCCCCCGCGCTCCAGTGGCAAAGTCTGGTTGCGAGTCTTTCTGGGACTTGGCAACTCCCCTTGCGAACTAGCGACGCGATCGGAGCTCTTTTGAAGAGCACCGGGTGCAGTCTCGCTGGCATGACTATTGCCGGAGATCTCGGGAAGGGTTGCCTTGGACCTCAGGTCCAGACTTATCGTGGTCGAAATTTGTTGACTATGGAGCCCGCTCCAAGCTGACCGCCGGGGCTGTCTCCTATGGAAAAAGCGTTTCTATTCTGTCCGTAGATGACTACACCATACCCAATGATAGGCAGCTACCGCATAATTCGCCTGCTCGGCACAGGAGGCATGGGCAGCGTCTATGAGGCGGTGCACGACGCCATACAGCGAAGGGTGGCCCTCAAAGTCCTGCATCCGCAGTATGCGCGCAGCCCCGAGCTCGTAAAGCGGTTCTTGAACGAAGCGCGGGCGGCAAACCTTGTGCCCCACCCGGCCATGGTGCAAGTCTCAGAGTGCGGTCTATCAGAAGACGGCACGGTCTTTCTGGTGATGGAATACCTCTTGGGAGAAAACCTGGCCCAGCGGCTGCGGCGGCGCGGTGGCAAGCTCCATGAGAACGTGTCGATCAGCATCGCCTGGCAGCTGGCGACGGCGCTTGCCGCAGCCCATGAGCGCGCGATCGTGCATCGCGATTTGAAACCAGGGAACGTGATGCTCGTCAAGGATGAGGCGATGCCCGCTGGAGAGCGCGTAAAGCTCCTTGACTTCGGCATCGCCAAGCTCGGGCAGCAGCTCGCCGCGGCGGACGGGGTACACACCAAGACCGGCGTCGTGATGGGCACTCCCTTGTATATGGCGCCCGAGCAGTGCATGGGGGCGGCCCAGGTGGACGGCAAGGCCGATGTCTATTCTCTGGGGGTGATGGTATTCGAGATGCTGACCGGCGAAACCCCTTTTTCGGCGGCGGCTGACTTGGCGCTTCTGAATATGCACCTGTCCACGCCGCCGCCCTCTTTGCAAAAGCGGGCGCCCCGGGTCTCGAAGTCGGTGACAAAGCTCGTCCAGCAGATGCTGAGCAAGTCGCCCGGCGACCGGCCGGCGATGAAAGAGGTGGCGCGGATCCTACATGGACAGGCGGCAGTTGCGCTCCGCGAGCCAGCGCCGACTCCAGAGTCCCTGGAGCCCGACGACACGACCTTGATGCCGCGCACTCCGACCACTTTGCGCGGCAGCACCGGTCAGCTGACCGTGAGTCAGTCGCGACTGTCGCAGATAGCGCTCCTGGCCAGCGCTGGGATTGCGGTAGTCGTGCTGGGATCGTCCCGGCTGAAGCTCTGGCCGCGGCATATCCGCACCGTAGAGGCGACTCCGAAGTCTCCGCCCAGCGGTCAGTCCGAACCGGCTGTTTCGTCAACGACTCATCCGAGCGCTACAGCGGCGTCGAATCCCAGCCCGCTGACGACCCCAGCGATCACGCCGCCAACGCCGCCGCCAACGCCGCCACAGCCGATGACCGCGATTCCGGACAAAGCCCCACAGATACAGATAAGAAAGAAGCAGAGCCTGGAGACCCTCGCCAAAAGAAAAAAGCTCGAACGAAAAACAAATGCTCAGCGGAAGAAAATTGACGTAAAGGGGAATGCCATTGGCGAAATATCTCGCATCATCGATTAGATTTCTGCTGCTGTTTCTACTCCTATCGCCAATAAGGCCCGCGTGGGCGGGTGCGCCGGATATGTGCCTGGCGGACTCGGTCTGCCGCAGCCATGAGGACAGAGGGATCGCCCTATCGGCGCGGAGCGCCTACCGCGAGGCGCTCGCGGCGTTTCAAGCGGCTTACGCTCGCGCCCCCGAGCCAACGCTCCTCATCAACATGGGGCGCTGCCTGTTCCATCTGGGCCGCATGCAGGAGGCGCTGGACCACTATAACCGCTTTGAGCGCGCAAACGCTTCGCCGGATCCCAAGGTCGCGCAGAAGCTGCAGCAGTACATGAAAGAGGCGCAGGCGGCACTTGCGATCGCGCCCGAGAAAAGCGGCGCACCGGAAGCGAGCGGCGACAACGCCGCGGCTCGTGAGACCAGCCCGGCGACGCCCCTCTGGCCACCGCTGGCGGAAGCCCCGGTGGACGCTCTGATCACCTCCGGTGCGGAAGCTGTCGTCACGGTGCCGGCGCCACCGAGTGCGGCGACTACGGCGACCGCGCCCACCGCCCGCCGCTCCCTGCGCGCCGCTTCTGCTTCACTGCTCAGCCTGGGCACGGTCAGTCTGGCTCTAGGTATCAGTCTTGGCGTGCGGGCCCAAGGCATCGCCCAAGAGGTGGTTGGCGCAAAAAATTTCGATAGCAACCTTTACACCCAGGGAATCGCGCTGGATCGCGCCGCCATAACCCTGGATGTCCTTGGCGGGGCCGCAGCGATGGCGGGGGCCGTCTGCCTGAGCGTCTGGCTGGCCCGTCAGCCCAAAAGAAACGAGGGGCGCAAAGTCGGAGTCCGGCATCCGTGGCCTAGCCATGCGAGCTAAACCGCGCCCAGTTGAAACCCGAAGTTATTGCCGAGAGGGCGGGTGGCGCCGGAGGCGGGGGCCCTGCTGCGCCAGCAGCGGGGTGCCGGAGGGGACAGGACCCGCGGCGCAGCCCGAAACTGCAGGTCTTTTGCCAGGCGCGGCTTAGTTCGGTCACCGCGTCTCCAGACTGCAGAAAGTTCACTGGCGGAGCTCCAAGTCGTTTAGCCGAGAAGGGAAGAATCGCATGCGACATGCACTCGTGTTGGCTCTACTAATCGGGGGTTGCTTCAATCCGGCTCTGAGCACCAAACCGTGCGACGATGACAGCGGCTGCCCAGCGGCATACTTCTGCGATGTATCGCGCGCCATCGCATCCGTCGCTGCGGGCATGTGCAGCCAACGTAGTGAGCAAGAACCCGTCGCAGACCCGATTACGCTTTTTGAATCTCTGGCCAAGCAGCCTCTCGTGTCCAGCTGCAGCCTCTGCCACAGCGTCCCCCAGGGCACTGTCGGGGCATTTTTGGCCATCGGAGCCGAGTATCAGTCGATCACTTCCCACCGTATAGGCGTGTTTCTGAATGCGGCTACGGCGGCGCAAAGCCTGCTGCTGCAAAAAGGAGCGCATATCGGCCCGGCCTTTAATACCGCTCAGTATATTGCTGTGCAGACTTGGCTCGATGCGGAGATTGCTTTTCGCAACTCGCGCAAGCCAGAGCTGACGAATTCCTATCGGCTGCCAACCGCCCCCCTTGCCATCGGTGATTTTACCATGCGCTTTGGCTCGCTGGCGCCCATCAACGACGCGCAGGTCAGTCTCACTTTCAGTCTGGCACCAGCCAAAGACGATCTATACCGTGTCTCGCAGCTGAAGCTGGCCGCGTCACCTAATACCAGCATCTTTATCAAGAGCCCCAAGTTCTACTTCATCAGCGCCAATTCGACGATCGCCGATTCGGCGAACAGCTTGGATATGGTCGAGCTGGGCGTGGAGGCCGGGAGCAGCATGACGGTTGGCAGCGGTACGGTGCTCCTTAGCAATACGCCGATCAACGACCCCAATGCCCGCATCGGCGTGGCGTTCCAGATCGTCAAGCGAGCTAACTGACGCCGCGCCGCGCAGAGCGACTCCGTCAGGCCCATAGGATCGCGATGCGTGAAAGACGCCATGCCGTACGGAGCGCTCCGCGGCGCGCGGCTCACTGAGTCGGGCGTTCAGATGGGGACCACTCCAGCAAGGTGCCGTTTTCGCCCGCGGCGAAGACGCGCTCAGCGCTGCTTCCCCAGACCGCGAGCAGCGACTGCGCCGTGCCGCTGCAGCGCGGGCTCCAGCCAGAGCCGTCCCAGAACAGCACGGACCCGCCCTCGCCTACCGCCCAGACCGCGCGCTCGCTGCTCCCCCACAGACCCCACAGGTTCTTGCCAGGTCCGGCTGCCTGCTGGTTCCACGAGCTACCGTCCCAGAACAAGATACCGTGCCCGCCGAGCGCCCACACGTGATCAGGATCCGTACCCCATACCGAGAGGAAGTAGTCCATGCTCCCGCTGGGTACGCTGCGCCAAAGGCTGCCATCCCACTGCAGAATCTGCGCGCTCTCCCCGACCGACCAGATATTTCTCGCATCGCTCCCCCACACACTCAATAGATCGCTTCCGCTGCTGCTCTGCTTTTGGCTCCACGCGGTTCCGTCCCACTGCAGGATGAAGCCTGAGCGCCTGCAGCGGATGCCGGCCGGATGCGGCGCGCCGGAAGGCCGGCGCCGGCTGGTCGGCCCGCCTGGCGTCTCGGGTCGATGCAGAGGAAGGCCAGGCGGCTCGTGCGATCTAGGGTGCCGCTCAGGTCAGGGGGCGGGCGGGCGGGCTCGGCACGCCGGGCTCTCCTGTACGAAGCTGAGAACCGTGCCATTGCGGATGTCTTCGAGGAACCTGTCGTCCAGCGAAAGTTTGTCCAGGTGCTCTGCCAGCAGCTTCACGACGCCTTCGGCTAGCCGCATCGCGGCGGCGAAGACAACTTCGAGCGAGCGCGCCGACGTGGTCCAGCCGGCGCAGATCTTCACATCGGCGGCGTAGTCAGGCGGCGCGACAGCCAATGCCAGCATGCGGGTGCGGGACTCGTGCTCGCTCATGAACGGCCGGACCTCGTTGAGCGGCACAAGCAGGGCGGTGAAATACTGCGCCACCTGCTGGGCAGCGAAGAACAGCTCGATCTCATTTCCCGCGGCATAGGCGTTCTTGAGTTTGGCCAGGTAGCCCAGCAACATGTCCAAATCGATGTACGTTCCATCTTTTGAAGTAAGCTGCGGCGGGCGGTTGATTTCGACCAAGCGCCGCAGAACGCCGACCAGGCCGAGCGGATCTTCGAGCACCTTGACGACGGCGAATATGCCCGCGACCACGCACCAGCCATAGGGCGAGTGCGTATGCTCCACAAATTCCGTAAACGGCCGACTGTAGATGGAGACCTGCCGCAGCTGGCCATCACCCGTTCTGAGGAATCGGATTCGATCCCGCTGAACCGGTGGTCCGGTGGTGATCACCCCCAGATCGAGATCGCTGTACGGGCCGGCGTCCTCGCGCGCCTGGCTGCCGAAGATCATAAATGCGCGGGCGAGCGGCTCACTATCGCGCAGTTCAGATAGGAGGGCCTGGAGCTCGGGCAGAGCCTTGAGCATGGCACAGATTTTAACAAGAGCTGCCGAGGGAGAAAAGCATTTTATCAAGAAGCGCTAAGTCCATGCATTAACGCGATCAAGTGCGCCGCACGGCCGCCAGGATGTGCGTTCCGCCATCGATTGCACCGGGCTCGCTGCAGAAGTCCTCTTCCCACTTGAGCAGAGCATGCCAAAGCTCTGGCGGCGTATCGGCGGCGGCCAGGACGGCCTCATTCCCTACAGAGAGGAAGTTCGAGGCGGAGGCGGCGAGCAGCGTGCAGGGATGCCGCGCGAGCAGCGCCTGCAAGCTGCTAAAGCGATACATGCGGCAGACGTGCTTCTGGCTCCCGAGCGGAATGTCGCCGCTCTGCCGGGCCCGATCCATATCGGCCAAGCCGTATTGCTTGGTGAATGCCAGCACGTCGGCAAGGGTCTGCCGCCCGGAGCCCAGGAGCGACATCACGCTGAGCAGGACCAGGCCTCCGGGCTTGGTGACCCGCAACAGACCGCTTAGCGCGTCGTCCGCCCGATCAAAGACATAGCTCAAGGCTCCCCCATAGCAGACGACGGCGTCGAAGTGGCCGGTAGGGAAGCGGGACAGGTCGACGATGTCTAGGAGCACCCGCTGGCGAACCGCGGCGCTGCAATTGGCGCGCTCGACATACAGCTGGTTGAGCTCAAGCTGCTTGGCAGAGATGTCGCCGACAACGACCGTCGCGCCCAGGCGCGAAAGCTCGATTGTGAAGCGCCCGGGACCGGCGCCCGCTTCTAGGACATGGTCTCCCGAACAGATGTACTTCTCCAGATAGCGCCGGTGAATGTGGAAGCTCACCTGGTTGGACGGACTGGCCGCAGGCCCCAGGCGCTCCCATTCCTCGTGTGAATACTCGTCGTAATATTGGCTGATGTAAGCAGAGTCATAGGTTTGAGTCATTGTGCTCCTCTTATTGCGAGTGCTTCCGCTCGATACAAAATGTCTTCACGGAGGCATTTTCCTGTCATTGCTCTTCTTTGACGCGCAAGCCCCGCGATCGGGCTGCTTATGCGCCGGCGCTCTGCTTTTGTTCCTGCGGGTCGGGATTCCGCTCGGCCACGCCCCGCGCCGCGACTACTGCTATAAGGCACGAAAAGAGCGCCGCGGCGTCTACCAGCGCGACGCCTCCGGCCGTCGGCTGCCCGGTCCTCGACACCCGCGCAATCAGATCGGCGCCAAGACCGGTGGCAAGCGCGACGGCCAGCGCATTGGCGATCTGCATCGTCGCGGTAATCTGACCTTCACGACCGCCCGGCGCCGCCGCGAGCACGGCCAGCATTGCCGTTTGATAGGCGATTCCCATTCCAAACCCGGATAAAGCCCACGCCGGCACGGCCAGCGAAGGCGATACGGCGGGCAGGAGCACGCTGGATACGCCGCCAATCCCGACGATGAAGCACCCAAGCCCCCCCCGCAGCAGATGGCGGCGGGAGAGACGCTGCACGGTGCGATCCTGAAGCCACGAACCCCCGGTCCACGCCAGCGTGCCGGCGGTAAGCGAGGTCGCCACGAGCGCTGTCCCCGCGCTGCGCATCTGGGTGAGAACCAGCGGCAGGAATGCCTCCACCGCATAGAAAGCAAAATTTATCAGCGCCAACACTGCGATGGCCGCGGCCAACCCGGGTTGGGAGCGCAGCGCGGCGGTCGGCAATACCCGAAACAGCGCGTAGACCGTCAGCCCCGCACCGCCAAGCCCGACCGCCGCCGCGACAAAGGCTTGTTGGCTGCGCATCCCAATTAGGGCCAGCGCCACGCCGAACGCCAGCAGGATGGCGCTCCATACCGGAGCCGCCTCTGCCTCCGCTTCGGGGCCCCTGGGCGATCCGAGTCCGCGCAGCCCAGGGAAGGCGAGCCCGCTCGCGACCAATACGGCGGGCACGAGGCCCAGGAACACGCCACGCCAGCCAATGGCCTTGGCGATCCCCGCGGCCAGCCCGGGCCCAAAAAGCCCCGGCACCACCCAGGCGCTCGATAGGAGCGCCATGATGCGCGGCTGCGCGTCCGCAGCATAGGCGCGGGCCACCGCGACGTATGCCACGCAGGACAGCGCCGCGGCGCCTAGGCCTTGGAGCACCCTGCCGATGATCAGCATTTCCATGGAATACGCCAAACCGGCGATGCCAAGGCCCCCCGTGAACAAGAGCAGATCGGAAGAGCGTCGTGTAGGGAAAGAGTGTCTTCGCCTGTGTAGATC
>CALFML010000834.1 GCA_937879845.1 uncultured Myxococcales bacterium | reverse complement strand
GCCTGCGAGCTGAACCAGGTGGCGCTGCTCGGCGAACGCGACTGGTACTTCGAAGGGGCGGTCCGCTTCTGCGTCACGCAGCGACCGGATGGCACCTGGGGCAACGGCGTCGACACCTCGTTCGGGCTGCTGTTCCTGAAGAAGGCGGCGCTGCCGGCGATGACCGGCCGCTGAGCGCCGTGGCGCGAAGCCGGCCTCCAGCGAGCCTCAGTTGCCGCTGCCCGGCACACAGGTGCCGAGCAGGTGCAGCTGCAGCACCTCGTTCCCCGTCAGCGCCCGGTGGAAGTACTGGACGTCGTCGAGGTAGCCGTTGACCGCTTCGGCCGCATTGGGGCACTTGTCTTTGTCGTCGAAGATTCCGTCTCCGTCGCTGTCGAGCGCCGACAAGCTCGGGCAGCCTTTCAGCTCCGCGGTGCCTTTGTCCTTGGGGCACTTGTCCTGCGCATCGGCGACGCCGTCCCCATCGCCGTCCAGCGGGCAGCCCTTGTTCTCTTTGATTCCAGCGACCTGCGGGCACTGATCCTCGGCGTTGGGCACGCCGTCTTTGTCGTCGTCCGGAGCGGGCTGGACGCCGCCTTTGAGCTCGCCGAAGCGGCCGTAGAACGCAAACAGGACCTCGCCGTCCGGCACCAGCGCCGGAGCGCCGCCGCCGCCGGGAACGAGCAGGGCGCGGCCGTCGATCCGGACGCCCCAGTTCGACCGCACATCGATCTTCAGACCCGCTCCCAGATCCACGGAGCCGGTGGTCTCGGAGCGAATGGCGTACGGGTCGGAAGAAGACAGGGTCAGACCGCCGCCGCCAAGCAGCAGGAACGGTCGGACGCGCCCGGTCAGGATGTTGATGACGCCGTGCAGCCGGTAGCCGATCCCCAGCACATGGGTCGAATCATCCACCGCCAGCGTCGGCAGGATCGCCAGCTCGGACTCGAGCATGAAGCGCTTGTGCAGGCCCAGGCCCAGGCGTACGCCGAACCCTCCGCCGTGGTTGAACTGCGTCAGCGAGCTGATGTCGGAGCCGCCGGCGGGATCGCGCCGCCCGATCGAATTGTAGGGATGCCACAGGTGGACGCCGCCAAACACATCGAGCTCGTACTCTGGCGAGTAGGCGCGGGCCGGGGTGGCGGTGAAAAACGCCGCCGCCGCGAAGGCGCCGGCCAAGACAAGCGGCGTCAGCACGCCGCGGGATACAGAGCGCGTTTGATTCATAAGCGTGCCTCCACTTCCTAGGACGTTCTTCTCGCAGTGCCTTTGTTGCATGGGAGCCTGCGCTTTCATAGGAAGTTCACGACCAGAGCAGCTTCGGACAGAGTGTCCAGCTTCTCCGCCAGCGGGGCGAACTGACCGACGAACTCGGTCCCGGCGGGCGCGGGGCGCGGGGCCGGCACGTTGTCAAACCGCAGCTTGAAGGAGAAGCGGAAGCTCAGCTTCTTATAAATCGTCGTGGTGAGCGCGGTCTTGAAGTTGATGCGCGTATCTTCAAAGACGCCGCGCGCGACGCTCTCGGCCTGGTCGTTGGGCGAGTTGAAGGTGTTCAAGTTGAACAGCCCCTCCAGCCCCGTATTGAGCGCGGTGTCCTTGGACAAGGTCAGGTTGTAGCCAAGAAACGCGCGCAGCGAGTGAATGAAAATCTCGTGCGGGACGGCGTCGTCCTTGGCGAAGACGACGAAGCTGAAGTCGTAGCCAAGCTCGGCGAGAATCTCATTGCGGTCGCTCTTGTAAAGCTGCCGGCTGTAGCCGATCTGGCCGCCGCCGAAGACCCGCTTACCGGCGGGCTCGTCACCCATCGCCTGCCCCAAGATGTAACCGAGGTTGTTCTTGGAGAAGAACCGATCGTAGCGCACCTTGACGCCCCAGTACTGGGTGCTGACCGCGGTGGTCGAGACCAGATCCGCGGGCCCCCGGAGCATCAAGTTGCCGCTCACGGGGTTGGCGGCAAGTCCCGGCGCCGCCACGTACGCCGTGGTCTGGCCGAAGCGCCCTTCGACATCGAGGGCGATCTTGTTCTTGAGATCCACCCGGCTGGCGCTGCCGCCAGCGGAGAAAGTGAGCGAGTTGGCGTTACCGGTAGCCAGAAGGAGTCCCGCCTGGGCCGAGGCTTTCCAGCTGGCCTTCTTCGGATCTTTTGCGTCTTCTGCTTTGCCGTAGGCAAATGCTGGATCGGACTGCGCCTGGACCGCGGCGGGCTGGCTAAGCAGCCAGGCCGATCCGATAAACGCGCTTATAGCGGCCCTACGCATAGGCAAAAAGCTCTTCATACATGGCTCCTCGTCGTTTGCTCGCTGAGTAGCTGGGGTGAGTGGGCGAGTGCGGCGCTCGTAGATGGATCTAGGGTTTTCGATAGGATGAGCGGCGCAAATATAAGACATCCTGATTTTTCTACTTAGAAAAATTGCGTCCCTCTTGCGGCCCTGGCCAAGTCGAAGAGTCGAGCCAAACGTGTCAAGCCCAAAGAGCCGGGTTGGGGTTGACAGGTCCGCCGGAACTGCCTAACAGTTGCGCGGTGAAATCGGTCGCCGTGAAGGCTAGCTCCATCGGTCAGTCGCCGCCGCGCAGCGAAGGGCGGGAAAAGGTCACCGGAGCAGCGCGCTATGTCGATGACATGCCGCTCTCTGCGCTGCCGGGCTTCCGCCCGGGTTCTGAAAATCCGTCCGCCCCCGGACTTGGTGCCGCACTGCCGGCGGAGTCTGAGCTCCTGCACGGGGTCACGGTGCGCAGTCCGGCGCCGCGCGGGCGGATCCGCGCCATCCGTTTTCTCGCCGGCGTGCCGTGGTCGGAGTTCACCATCGTCACCGCGGCGGACATTCCGGGACAGAACCACATCGCGCTCATCGAAAACGATCAGCCGTGCCTGGCCGCCGGACAGGTCAATCATGCCGAAGAGCCGGTGGTGCTGCTCGCCCACCCCGACCGCCAGCTCATTGAAAAGGCGCGTCTCTTGGTGGCGATCGACATCGACCCGCTGCCCGCCGTCTTTGACCCCGATGAGTCGCTGGCCGGCGGGTGCGTGATCTGGGGAAGTGACAACGTCTTTAAGCGCTTCACGATCGAAAAAGGACTGCCGCTCGAAGACCCCGCGGCGTGGGCCGATGCCGCGGTGATCGTCGAAGGCGACTACGCGACCGGCGCGCAAGAGCAGCTGTACATAGAGCCCAACGGCATGATCGCCCAGGCCTCGGCGCGCGACGGGGTGACGGTATGGGGCTCGATGCAGTGCCCGTACTACGTCCACAAAGCGCTGCAGCCGCTGTTCGGACTTGCGGCCGACAAGGTCCGCGTCGTCCAGACCGAGACCGGCGGCGGCTTCGGCGGCAAGGAAGAGTACCCATCGGTGATCGCGGCGCACGCGGCGCTTTTGGCGTGGAAATCGGGCCGGCCGGTCAAGCTCATCTACGACCGCCTGGAGGACATGGTGGCGACGACCAAGCGCCATCCCTCGCGCACGCGCATCCGCAGCGGCTTTGACAAGGACGGGCGGCTTTTGACGCTCGACATCGACTTTCGCCTCGACGGCGGCGCATATATGACGCTGTCGCCGGTGGTGCTGTCGCGCGGCGCGCTGCACGCCAGCGGTCCTTACCTGTGTCCGAACGTCCGCGTCTTGGCCCGCGCCGCGGCGACCAACTTCCCGCCGCACGGCGCCTTCCGCGGCTTCGGCGCCCCGCAGAGCGTGTTCGCCATCGAGCGCCACCTCGACCGCGCCGCCGCGATCCTGGGGCTATGCCCCGCTGAGCTGCGCCGCCGCAACTTTCTCCGCACCGGCCAGACCACCGCCACCGGGCAGGTCATCCGCGACGGGGTGGATCTGGACGCGCTGCAGCGGCAGGCGCTCGACCTGGCCGACTACTTTCCGCTGCGCCAAGCGCTGGCCGAAGAAAACCGCCGCGCCGCCGCCGCCGGCAGTCCGCTGCGTCGCGGCATCGGCTTCGCCGCGTTCATGCACGGAGCCGGTTTTACCGGTTCCGGGGAGCGCTACCTCATGTCGGTGGTCGCGGTCGACGCGACGGCCGAGGGCAAGGTGCGGGTGCGGGCGTCCAGCACCGAGATCGGCCAGGGCACAAACACTATCTTCACCCAGGTCGCGCAGGACATCCTGGCCATCCCCGCCGATTGCATCGCCATCGTCCGTCCCGACACCGCCGAGGTCCCCAACAGCGGCCCGACGGTCGCCTCGCGCACCACGATGATCGTCGGGAGCCTGGTCGGCAGCGCCTGCACCGCCCTTCTGGCCAAGCTGCGCGCGGCCGGGCTCCTTGGGGAAACCTATTCGCCGTCCGAGTTCGCCGCCGCCTGCGCCGAGCACCACCGCCGCATCGGCCCGCTGCGAGTGGAGAGCCAGTACCAGCCACCGCCGGCCATCAACTGGGACGACAAGCTTTACCGCGGCGACGCCTACCCGACCTATGCCTGGGCGGTCTATGTCGCCCGCGTCCAGGTCGATCTCAACACCTACGAGACGCGGGTCGAGGACTTCGTGGCGGTCCAAGAAGTCGGCCGCGTCGTGCACCCGATCCTCGCCGCCGGTCAGATCGAGGGCGGGGTGGCGCAGGCCATCGGCTACGCCCTGTACGAAAAAGTCGTGTGGCAAAACGGCCGCATGGCCAACGGCCAGATGACCAACTACATCATGCCGACCTCGCTCGACATCCCGCCGATCCGCGTCGCGTTCATGGAAGTGCCGGCGCCCTACGGCCCGCGCGGCGCCAAGGGCATCGGCGAGCTGCCGATGGACGGCACCGCCCCCGCCATCATCAACGCCGTCGCCGACGCCACCGGGGTCAGCGTGCACCAGATCCCGATGACGCCGGAGGATTTCATGCAAGCGTTCATCGCGGCGGAGGCAGCAAAATGAAGCTCACGCTACGGGTAAACGGGACGGAGCGCACCTGCCAGGTGCACCCGCTGACCCGGCTCCTCGATGTCCTGCGCGAGCCGCTGGGGCTCACCGGAACCAAGGAGGGCTGCGGGGAGGGCGAGTGCGGCGCCTGCTCGGTGATGCTCGACGGACGGCTGGTCAATAGCTGCCTGGTGCCGGCGCTGCAGACCGAGCGCGCGGAGGTGGTGACCATCGAAGGGGTCGCCACATCGCCGGACTGCCTCGATCGGGTGCAAGAGGCCTTCATCGCCCACGGCGGAGCGCAGTGCGGGATCTGCACGCCGGGCATGATCCTGGCCGCCAAGGCGCTGCTCGCCCAGCATCCGCAGCCGACGCTGGAGCAGATTCGCGAAGGCCTTTCCGGCAACCTGTGCCGCTGCACCGGCTACATCAAGATCTTCGAGTCCGTGGTCCGGGCCTGCGCCGCCGCTGCGGACGCGCCAGCCACAGCTTCTGGGCCGCTTTCATGAGAGCCTATCTTCCCGAGTATACGGCCCACCGCGCCGGCACTCTCGCCGAGGCGCTGTCCTGTCTCGCCGAGCCGCCGCACCCGCAGCTGGGCGCCTGGCAGCCGCTGGCCGGCGGCACCGATCTGATGGTCCTTCTGGCGGCTGGCAAGCTGCCGCCGGGCCGGTACCTCGACCTGTGGCCGCTCGATGAGCTGCGCGGCATCGCGGTCACCGCGAACCACGTCGAGCTCGGCGCGCTCACTACGTACACGCAAGTGCGCGAGCACCCGCTGCTCCAGGCCGAGTTTCCCATGCTCGTGCAGGCGGCCGCCGAGTCGGGAGCGCACGCCATCCAGAACCGCGGCACCCTGGGCGGCAACATCGCCAACGCTTCGCCGGCTGCCGACTCGCCGCCGGCGCTGCTCGCCTACGGGGCGGAGCTTGCGCTCGTATCGGCCGCCGGAACGCGGATCGTGCCGTACGCTGAGTTTCACCTCGGCTATAAAAAAATGCTCCTGCGGCCCGGAGAGCTCATCCAGCGGGTGCGGCTGCCGCGCCTGTCGGAAGCGGAGCGGGGTAAGTCTGTCCACTTTTACCGCAAGGTCGGCACGCGCCGAGCCCAGGCCATCTCCAAGGTCTGCATGGCGGCGCTGGCGATGCCGGACGGGGCGCGCCTTGCGGTCTGCCGCATCGCCTTTGGCAGCGTCGCGCCGATTCCGCTGTTCTGCCCGCGGACCGCGGCGGCGCTGCAGGACTTGACCGTCCCCCTGCCGCAGCAAGTCGCCGCCGCCCAGGCCGTGCTCGCCGCAGAGATCGCCCCGATCGACGATATTCGTTCGACCTCCGGCTATCGGCTGCGCGTGGCGCAGAACCTCATCGCGCAGCTTGGACACATCTGCCGCGCGCCAAGCCCGCCCTGACAGCGGTCCGCACTTTTTTGCCCGTATTTTTTTGCCCGCACGGAGCGTTTACGTCGCTGCCGATGGGCCGCTGAAGATTCCCGGGGAACCGCACGTCTTGCTCTTGACTCCGGGTCGGATTATGAAGCGACCTCGCAGGTAGCGATGCCTGGGAATCACTTAATCAGCCTTAAATCTTGGGAACGCTGGAAACGCGGCTGCCTTCGCTTAATGGAGCTTCGCTTGAATCGAGAACGTACCGCTTTGGCGAGACCGGAGTCGCGGCGTAGGACTCTGCCTCTATCAAAACCGGCAAACCCGGCAAACCCGGTACCACTGGCACCACCGGGCTCGGCCCTGCGGCTCGCTGTCGCGGTCTGCGGGTGGCTGGCGCTCGGGTCGGGGCCGGCCGTCGCGGGCAATAAAGCGGCGGGGCCGGCGGATCCGCCGGAGCTTTTAGACAACAAGCAGATCCTCGCCACGACCGTCTCCGGCCTCGCCCGTGCGGATGACGCCGACGCAGGGGCAGCCAAGAGTACGGGCAAGGGCAGTAACCGCCTCACGCTCCCTGAGCTCTGGGATCTCACCGAGCGGCATAACCCCGCCATCTTCGCCGGCCGCGAGTCGGTGCGCTCGGCGCGCTATACCCGCGACGAGCAGAAGTGGCTGCGCCTGCCCTCCGGCGAGTTTACCGGCTATCTGTCCTGGTCGCCCAAGGTCCGCTGCAAGTCCTACGATCCGGCCAGCCAGCTCGGCAGCCTCTTGGCCAAGGCGCCGGGGCAGTGCCTTGAGACCGACGGCGTGCTGAACCTGCAGAACGACGACCTGCGCAACTACCTGCCGATCTACGGCGCCCTTGTGCGCCTGGACCTGCGCGTCGTGCAGCCGCTTTACACCTTCGGCAAGCTCGATGCGGCGCTCAAGCTCGGGGAGGTCGGGGTGACCCTGGCCCAGGCCCAGGCGGATGGGGCGCGCGCCGATATCCAGGTGAGCCTGGTGCGGGCGTACTTCGGACTCAAGGCGGCCCGCGCGGCCCTGTTCTCGGTCAAGGAAGGGCAGGAGCAGATCAACAAGTGGGTGGCGCAGATGGATCGCGATCTGGAGTCGGGCAAGACCAACTTCACTGAGATCGATCTGATGCGGCTCAAGGTCACCGAGTCGGTGGTGCAGGTGCAGGCAGTGGACGCGGAGCGCATCATCGCCAGCGCCCTGGCCGCGGTGCGCTACCTCGCGCAGGACGCCAACGTCGACGTCGCCGAAGACGACCTGCAGCTGTGGGGGAAGGAGGAGCACGAGCTCGGCTACTACCTCGACTCCGCCCTGCGCTACCGGCCGGAGCTGCGGACGCTGCGGGCGACCGGCGATGGGGCGCGCCTTTACAAGAAGCTGCGCATCGCCGAGCTTTTGCCCGACTTCGCCCTGGTCGGCAGCTTCAACTACGGCCTGGCGTCGGGCATCCAAGACTCGGTCAACGCCTTTGACAATCACTTCAACTACATCGGCGTGGGCCTTGGCCTGGTGATGCGCCTGAACCTGGACTTCGGGCCCAAGGCGGCGCGGCTGCAGAAGGCCATCGCCGACGTAAACGTGTTCGAGGCGCGGCGGCGCGAAGCCCTGGGCGGCGGGGCGCTGGAGATCGAGCGCCAATATAACGATCTGCGGGAAGCGCAGAAGCGGCTGGCCGCCTCGGAGCAGGCGGAGCGGCGGGCGCGCGGCTGGCTGCAGGGCATAAAGCAGAACATCGACGTCGGCACCGCCGAGTCGCGCGACATGATTGAAGCGCTGCGCACCTTCTTCGAGCAGCACATCGCAGTGCTGCGCGCCATAAACGACGTCAACGTGCAGGCCGCGGTGCTCAGGCGCCTGTGCGGCCTGGAGGTGATCCCAAGATGAGAGCCCCGAAACGCATACCCATCGTGTCCTATTTTTCCGGTCGGCCGCGCGCGGTCCGGGCCCGGCTCTTGGCCGCCTGCGCGGCGGCGCTTTTGGCGACGGCGGCGGCGGGCGGCACAGCCGTACGGCTGGACCTCTGCGCGTCGGCGATGGCGGCACCGGCGGCGGGTCCCAAGGCGACGCTGCAGCGGCTCAACAGCGATGTCGATAAGCGCCTGCGCGCCAACCCCCCGGCCGGTTCGCCGGAAGAAAACCGGCTCAAGAACGAGGTCAAGGAGCTGGCCTCCGAGCTGCTCGACTACAACGAGCTGTGCAAGCGAGCCCTGGGCGAGCACTGGGACAAGATGCCGGCGGCGCAGCGCACGGATTTCGTCGCCACGCTCAAGGAGCTCATCGAGCGCAACTACGTCAAGCAGCTCAAGACCAACCTCGACTACCAGGTGAGCTACGGCGACGAGTCGATCGAGGGGGCGGAGGCGCGCGTCACCACCACCGTCAAGATCGCCACCAAGGGCAAGGCCACCGAAGCGCTCATCGAGTACCGCATGATCAAAGAGAGCGGCGGTGCAGGCGGCGAGCGCTGGATGGTCTACGACGTAATCACCGACGAGCTTTCGCTGGTCCGCAACTATCGCACGCAGTTTCAGCGCATCATCAGCAGCCAGGGCTACGACGGCCTGCTCACTAAGATGAAGACCAAGCTCAACGAAGAGCGGGTCAAAGACGGCCTCAAGCCCCTGGACAGCGGCAGCGGCAGCAAGCCTGCGGAACCGGCCAAGCCCGCCGCCCCGCCGGCCAAGCCGACCAAGGCTTCCAGCCGCAAGACCAGCACCGGCTAAACAACGCCTCGCATCAGATCTGCAGGTTCGGGCTGCGCCGCGGGTCCTGTCCCCTGCGGCACCCCGCTGCTGGCGCAGCAGGGCCCCCGCCTCCGGTGCCACCCGCTCTGCTGGCAATAACTTCGGGTTTCACCTGGGGCACGGTTTAGCTAGCTGCCAGCCGGCAACTGTAACGAGGAGCCCCGATCGGTGCGGCGCCCGCTCGCAGCGGCCTTGTGGCCGTGCGGACGGACGATGCGGCGAGCGGGTGGCGCTCTGAGTTTCCCGACGCGGCTAGCTGGAGCCGCCGCCCAGGTACCTGGTGCTGTCGAGCCAGCGCGACATCTGCGCCGCTTCCATCCGTCCGACGCTGGCGCTGTCCTGGCTCATCGAGTCGTGCACGCCCTTGAGCGCGATGTGTATCGCCCGGATCTGGCGGTGCTTGGCCGGATCGTCGCCGAGGCGCTCGAGCTCGGCGATGAGCTCGGCGATGCGGGCCTCGACCCGGCGGCGCAGCTGGTTCTTGGGCGGGCCCGCCGGCTCCGCCTTCTGGCCTTCCAGAAGCTGCGTGCTGGCGTCGCTCTTCTCCGTCTCCGGCGTGATCTGCTTGATGATGTCGTCCATGTTCTCCTCCGCCGCCGGCCCCAGGTTTGGCCCAGGTTTGGCCCAAGGGTTAACCCAAGGTTTGGCCCAAGGGGTTGGCCCAGGGTTAGGGCGATCGCTGTACGCCCAGGACCGAGCTCCACGATTTTACATGAAAGCCGGGCCTTGCCGTAACGGCGCGGCGCGGCCGCCCCGCTAAAAAGCGAAAAATGCCCAAAAGCGAGTCGGCGGCCGGACAAGCAAACTTTGCCCGCCCCTAGTCCCGCGGCCGGTGAACATCGGATATAGTGCAAGGATCGCAAACCTTCCTAAGGGGCAGGACATGGCGGAAAAGCAGGATCTCGCAGGTAAGGTCGCCGTCATCACCGGCGCCGGCAGCGGCTTTGGCCGGGAGTTTGCGCGGCTTGCCGCCAAGCTGCAGATGAAGCTCGTTCTGGCCGACGTGCAAAAAGATGCGCTGGCGGAGGCCGGCGCGGAGCTTGTCGCCCAAGGAGCGGACGTTGTTTCGCAGGTCACCGATGTCCGCAAAGGCGAAGAGGTCGCCGCGCTGGCCGCTGCCACCATGCAGCGCTTTGGCGCCGTGCATCTGCTTTTCAACAACGCCGGGGTCGGTGCCGGCGGACTGCTGTGGGAAAACACGATTGCGGACTGGGAGTGGGTGCTGGGCGTCAACCTGTGGGGGGTGGTGCACGGGGTGCGGGCGTTTACTCCGCTCATGCTGGAGCTTGCGGGGAAAGATCCCGACTACCGCGGCCATATCGTGAACACGGCCTCCGTAGCCGGCCTGCTGTCGCCGCCGGGCCTTGGGGTCTACAACGTCTCCAAACACGCGGTCGTGACGCTGTCGGAGACCCTGTACCACGACCTGCGGCAGGTCAAGGCGCCCATCGGCGTCTCGGTGCTCTGTCCGGCGTTCGTTCCGACCGGCATCTCCAGCTCCTTCCGCAACCGTCCGAGCGAGCTGCAGAACAACGCGCCGCCGACCCCATCGCAGCTCATGGCGCAGGCGCAGGTCAAAAAAGCGGTCGAGTCCGGACACCTCACCGCGACCCAGGTCGCCGAGATGACGTTCGCCGCGATCGCCGCGGACCGCTTCTATGTCATCACCCATCCGAAGATCCTGTCCTCGGTGGAGCTGCGGCTGCAGGACATCGCGGAGCAGCGCAACCCCTCTGATCCGTTTATGCACAAGCCCGAAGTAAAGCCCAAGCTCTAGACGCGGCGCACAACGGCGGCGCCGGCGCGGACCGCAATCCCTCCTTAAAAGCTCCTTGCCAAGCTCCGGCGAAAAGTCCGTATCCTGCCGTGCTGCTGTCGACAAATCCCCTCGTGGGCAGGGTTGCGCAGCGCGACCGTTCCGGCATACTGGGTAGCATGATTAATCCTCCTAAGCCTAAGTTCCTCCGTCCTTTCAGCAACGATCGGCTCGCGCGTCTGCGGGCGGCGGCCCGGGTCTTGCCGCTGCTGCTTTCGCTGCCGCTCGGTTTGGCCGGCTGCGGCGCCCTGGACTTCGATGTGCAGCAGAACATTCCGGAACAGCGGGTGAGCGGGAGCGTGGTCAGCGCGCTCCTTGGTACGCTCGTTCCAAGTCCGTTTCCGCTGACGATCGATCTGGCGCAGGAGACCAAGGCCCGCGGCACCGGTCCGGTCAAAGCGGCGGGCCTGAAGTCGCTGAGCTTTCAGATCACAAACACCGCATCTTCCGGCAGCGTCCACGACTTCAGCTTCGTTCAGACCGTGGACATCAACATCGAAAGCACCAAGTCCGGCACCACGCTCACCCGCCAGAAGATCGCCGACCTGCCGACCCCGCCGGGAGCGCAGACCAAGATCGATCTGCGGACCTATCCTGATATAAACCTCCTGCCCTACATAAACGAGGGAAGCCGCATTACCTCGACCGCCACCGGAACCGTCCCGCCCAACGACGTGACGTTCAACGGACAGATCGTCGTGCACGTAAACACGCTGTAGGATACCGGCGGCGCGCGCGCGTCCCAGCAAGGCCGCAAGGCCGGAAAGCCGGAAGGAATGAGAAACGGTATGGCGCTATCGAACCTGCTGCCGGCTCTGCGGCGGGGCAGACTACGACTCTTTGGGCTCGCGGTGGTTCTGGCGGGCCTCGGCGCGGACGCGCGGGCCGATGTGATTGCGGAGGTGCGGGGGGAGCTTGGCAGCGGTCAGATCGAAGCCGCGCAAAAGCTGCTGGCCGCCGAGCGGACGCAGCACGGGGTGACGCCGGAGCTCCTCGAGGCGATGTCGTGGCTCGCCCGCAACCTGCTGAACCGCCGTGAGTATGAGCCGGCGCTGGTCGCGGCGGCGCAGACCTACGAGCTGGCGAAAAAAGCGGCGCAGCAGACCCCGATCGACAGCGAACGTCATCTGCCCATCGCGCTCGGCGCCGCCATCGAGGTCCAGGCCCAGGCGCTGGCCGCGCGCGGCGAGCGGGTCAAAGCCGTGGCGCTTTTGCGCACGGAGCTTGCGGCCTATGGCAAGACCTCGCTGGCGGCGCGGCTGCAGAAGAACCTGAACTTGCTGACTTTGGAGGGCAAGCCGGCGCCGGCGCTCGCGCTGGAGCGCTCCCTGGGTCCCAAGCCGGAGAGCCTGGGCGCGCTCGCCGGCAAACCCGTGCTGCTGTTTTTCTGGGCGCACTGGTGCGGCGACTGCAAGGCCACGGCTCCGGTCATCGCCCGGATCCGCTCCGAGCTCGCCGGGCAGGGGCTTGTCGTCATGGCGCCGACGCAGCCCTACGGCTTTACGGCGGACGCCCAAGATGTCTCACTGGAGACCGAGATTTCCTACATCGATGCCGTGCGTCACAAAAACTACGCGCCGCTCCTTGATGTGCCGGCGCCGGTGAGCAGCGCCAACTTTCTCACCTACGGCGCCAGCAGCATGCCGACGATCGTCGTGGTGAACCGGGCGGGAATGGTGGTCCTGTACCATCCGGGCCGGATGACTTACGATGAACTCAAGCCCAAAGTCGAAGCCGCGCTGCACTAGGCGCCAGGCCGGAGACCGTCTATCTCGATCTAGGAGCCAGCCGGATGCCCTGGAAGGAGCTGTCGCACTCGTATCGCGCCTATATGCACATCAGCGTGGATGAGCAGCGCCGCTTGATTCGCATGATCCGCACCGCGACGCCGGTCCCGCGGCAAGGTCCCGGCGAGCTGATGACGCAGTTTTTCACCGAGCTCGATAAAATCCTGCCGCCTGAGCTGCGCGCCACGCACCGCCTGTACCTCGATTCCCGTCAAGCGGCGCGGATGTTCGATCCCACAAGCGAAGCGGAGCTGAGCGGCATCACCAAGCGGTTCTACGGGGAGTTCCAGCGCGCCGCGTTCGTCCTCCGCACGCCCATCGGGCTTATGCAGATGCGGCGGATCATAAAGACCCTGGACTTTGCCGGCGAAGCGTTCCTCGATGAAGCCGAAGCCATGAACTATCTTGTGCGCAGCGAGCCCTGAGTCGGCCGCAAGCTGTTAGTCAGGGACAGGTCTTGATCAGGTTCTCCAGCTGCGACTCGATCGGATCGATCTGGAAGCTCGGCCAGGTGCTGCCGTTGCCGTACGCGAACAGGGTCACGCCGACGACGCTCGCGTCCGCGGCGAGCTGGCGCTGGAACCAGGCGAGCCAATCGACATACTGCTCCGGCGTGCCGTTTTTGCGGTAGCCGCTGCCGTTCGGATCGCCGCCTGAGTCAAACCCGCCCTCGGTAAGAACAAGGGGCACGCTGGCCACCGCGGGGTAGCAGCGCAGAAGCTTGCGATGGCGCAGCGCGTAGTATTCCTGAAAGCCCGAGGTCTTGTCCCAGCGCGGCGTGTAACCGTGATACGCCCAGCCGCCGCCCGCGGCCCCGGCGGCGGCAATCGCCTCGACGATGGCGCCGAACTTCAGCATCCCATCCCCGGTGCACGAATCGACGTCGCCCGGCGGATTGCCCACCGCGATGTTGCCGATGAGCGGATGGAAGCCCTTGCTCTTGGCCAGCGTGACGAAGCCTTTGAGGAAGGTGTTGTAGTCGGAGGGGTTTGTGAAGCCGTGGCCGGCGTCGAACTCGTTGTCCGATTCCAAAAGATCGATCGCGGCGCGCTGCGCGGCGGTCGCGCGATCGAGGAACGCATAACGGGCGTTCCACATATCTTGGGCCGTAGCGTAATACGCCGCGGCGCCGTAGATGCGCAGGACGGTCTTGCTGCGCGGGCAGCTGGCCTTGAACGCCTGCATCGCCGCATAATCGGCGCTGCCGCCGGCCGCCACCCACTTGACCACGCGCGGGCAGACGCGGAGCAAGCTGGCAAAGCCGGTCGTCGCATCGAGCGCCTGGCCGCTGAGCTTGCCGCAGACCACGCTGCCGGCCGGCCGACACGCCGCGGCGCACGGCCCGGTCTTCTGCGTGTTGCAGCCTGCCGGATCGATGCCGCACCAGTTGGCGATGATGTTGTCGCGGTTGGCGCAGCTCGTGTCCCAGCCGTTGCTGCGGTAAAAGGGCAGGATATCGGTGCGGCTGGCCAGGATGCAGGCGGTGCAGTCCGAGCCGCAGTCCGCGGCCGCGCGCAGCGGCGTGGACGCCTCGGGTACGGTCGGCGGCAGCGGTTCGCCGGAGGCGCCGCAGCCGCAAAGCGCCAAGGCAACAAGGAACGCGGACAGGGCTCGGGCGCGGTGCATGATTCCTCCAGTCGGCAAGAGCGTGGCAAGGACGGACGGCGCACCATAGCACCGAAACTACGCGGCGAAACGTCGGCTTCCGCCCTTGCTGTTGCGACCGGACGGGTCATGCTCATAAGTATGATGTCCAAACCCTGGCACGGTTCCCATGTCCCCTCTTCGCACCCCAGGGCCCCGAGCGAGCAGCCGACCCCGCACGCTCCGGTGCAGGAGCCGCCGGCCCTCCCCAAAACCCCGCCGCGCCGAGAGCCGCCGCCGACCGAGCTGCCGCGGCACGAGCCGCCGCCCAAGCCCGGCGGCCCAGGGCCGGCGATCCCGGGGATTGTCGATCCGCTGCCTCCCGGCATTCCCAAAGGCCCGGCGATCACCTAGGGTAAGTAGAGTTTACCGGGCGAGGCGGGAGGATCCGGAGGAGGAGCGGGCCGGAGCGGCCGCCGGAAACCACAGGCTGTCCAGGTTGGCGGGCGCAAGCTCCGGAGCGGACGGCGACTGCGCCGCGCTGCGCAGCCGGCTTACGAGCAGCCAGACCACAAAGCTGCAGCCGGTGAGAAAAAATACGCTGAACACCGTCATTACGGCGATAAAGTGTCCAAGCTCATCGGGGCCGCGCTCCTCCGCCTGCGCCAGGAGCGGCCACAGAAAAGCGGACCCCGAAGCAGCAACCAAAAGGGGGTTCCGCAAGCTGCATGATGATGAGTGCATGGAGTACCTCTTCGGCGCGATGACCTGCAAGGTGTGTGCCTTGTAAGGGGCCCCCGCGCCGCTCCGCCCAGCCGCCGCAGATTCGGCAGGCGCACCGCCAGGTTGCAGCCGCAGGTTGCGCCGCCGCCCGGACGCCGCGGCCTTCGGACCGGCCCTATTAGACGCCCACGCCGCACCACTTCGCCGCGGCAAATCGCCGCGGTCCGTCTTTTGCGCCGGCGTTCGCGGTACAATACCAAGTCCTCTAACATAAGGGGCAGTTGCCCGGGCCCCCTCCACCAGCAAGCTGGCGGAGCCTCCCCCCCGCCGCGCGTTTCTCGCGCGAGGAAAGACGGCGGATAAAATTTGCTGCACTATGTATAAGGAGCGCCGCCTTGCCTCTTTTGCTGCTGCTCTGCGTACTACCGCTCATCGGACTGTTCGCCAAAGAGGCGTGGGCCGACTCCCATCCCAACGTCAACCTGCCCGGCCAGGTCTTCACAAGCCCCCAGGGCGCCGCCACCTTGACCTTGGACAAAGAGCTCAAAAGCGCCGTCGTGGTCGCCGCGACGCGCCGCTACGACCTCGACTTCCACCTCTTGCCGGAGGTCGGCCGCGACGGCGACTTCTACGTATCGGACAGCGGCGCGCTGATCGTATGGGTGCGCAAGGGACACTTTTACGGCCACCCGGATGAAAAAGAAATTCGCGGTCTCACCGCGGTGATCTTCTACCGCGAGGGCAAACCGGTGCGCACGCTCGGCTACGCCGAGCTGATGCAGCGCCCGGAGCTTGCCACCCAGAGCGTCAGCCACACAAACTGGCTCAAGCAAGTCGCGGTGGACTGGCAGTCCGGCGAGCTGCGCCTTGTGACGATGAGCTTCCGCCGCTACGTATTCGACGTGCAGACCGGCAAACCGCGTGAGGCGGGGCTTCTGCCTTCGTACGCCCGCGCCGCGTTCATCGTTTACGGCAAGCTCACGCGCAGCGGGGAGACCGGCGGACGATTGGAGGTGTTCCGCTATTTGAAGGGCGAAGGGCCGCCATTCATCAACGTGACCCTGGGCACCGCGCGCTGGCTGCCGGACTATGCCAAGCAGTACGTGCTGCAAAAGTCCTTGGGAACGTGGACTCTGGTCGGCGAATACGTAGACGAAACCGAGCAGCAGGCCGCACCCGAGCAAAAGCCCGTATCGCGAGATCAGATCAAGTGGCCGGTGTGGATCGTCCCGGGCGCCGCAGTAAGCCGCAGCGGCGACGGGCTTATCATCAGCCGCAGCGCGGCGAAGACGCCGGAGCCGGCGGTCCTGGTCATCGTCATCTTCGATCTGGATGTCGCCACCAACACTCCGTTCAAGGCCGCAGTGGCGATGAACTTGAGCGCCGCCAGCAGCGCGGGCTTTCGCCGCGACGCCGCGGAGATCTTCATCTATGAAGAGTCGCTAGGAAAGTGGCGCACGGAGTCCGCCGCACCGAATCTTTCCGCGATTGCCGCCGGTGCCGCCAATATCGAAGGCGCGTATAATTTCAGCGCCGATCTGCCGCTGACCGCGAAGAAGCTGCACTGGTTTCACGACGGGGTGCTGCGGCTCAAAGACAATCCGGTCACGTTCATCCGCGCCGAGCCCGTGAGCATCCTGCGCTCGGTCCTCGGCTCCCTGCAGCTGCGACAGACGATCTTTCGCGATTAGCGAGTCGGCGCGCACCACGGGGGGGATGCGGCGAGACGAATTTTCAAGTACACTTAATCACACCCCTTTTTTGGAGCACGCCATGGCCGCCAAACCCGATCCGACCAAGCCCGCACCGGACAGCAGCAAGCAGCCCCCCAAGGGCAACGCCCCAACCAGCGGCACCCCGGACTCCGCCCGCAACAACGGCACGATCAACCCGCGTCCGAGCTAGCGCGCTCCGGCCGCAAGCCGCTGCGCCTTGTCTGCGGCAGCCTGCCAGCGGGCCGCAAGGTTCCCATTGGCAGCAAGGGCGGCGGTAAAATCGGCGGCGGCTTGCGCGGCCGCGGCGCCTCGGGCTTCGCTTGATTCGCTAAGCTGCGCCCGCACTAGCTGCAGGCTGGCGCGCAGCACCTGCGCGTCCGGCCACTGCGCCCGCGCCGCCAGCAGCCTCTCCGCCTGCTCCGCACCTAGCGCCAACGCCGGCTGCGGATCCTGCCGCGCCTCCTTGCGCCACTGCGCCCACTCCCGACAAAAGTGTCCGAGCGGCAGCCGATACTCCGGCTGATCCGGGGATAGCTCGATCGCCTGCTGATAGGCGCGTACGGCGGCGGTGAAGTCCTCATCGCGGCCTTGCCCGCGGCGGGCCCGCTGCTGCGCCGTGGTGGCCCGGACGCTGCCGCGGTAGAGCCAGGCCTCGCCACTGCTCGGGTTGTGTTTGAGGGCGTTTTCGATGGCGACGGCGGCTTCGTTCAAGCTCGGGCGGGGATCGCCGCCCTGCAAAAGCGCGTACTCTGCGGCGATCGTGTACGCCCAGCTCAGGTTCACCCAGGCATCGGCGAGATCCGGCGCTTGCGCCAGACCTTTTTTCACCACCGCCACTGCTTCGGACACGCGCGGCGAGGGATCCTGGGCGCGCGCCAGGTCGAAGTACGCCCGCTCCAATAACGCCGAGCCGATGTTGCTATAGCCGTTGGCCTGCTCCGGCGCGACCGCGATGGCCTGCTTGTAGGAAGCCACGGCTTGCTCCAAAAGCGCGTCCGGACTCCGGCCGTGCTCCCACGCATCGTGCGCCTGCTCGATCCGCACCGAGCCGGCGCCGTTGTGCAGATGCGGCAGCCGGGGATTTATCGTCAGTCCGGCCTGAAACTCCGAAAGGGCCTGCGTCAACTCCGCCGCCGGCTCGCCGCCGCGGGCGCGCAGCCGCTGGGCCGAGAGGATGTGAATCTGCCCCTTATAAAAATAAGGCACGATGTGTTTGGGCGCGCTCTCCTTGGCCTTGGTGAGCGCCGCCATCGCCTCCTTCAGGTCGCGCTCCGCATCCGCGCTGCGCGGCTGCGAGGCCCGCTGGTAGTAATTGATGCCCAGATCCATAAGCACGTCCGGACCCTGATCGTTTATCTCCAGCGCTTTGGTGTAGGACTCGATCGCCTTGTCGCGGTTGTGCCGGGAGTTTAGTCCTATTTGATCTTCGTAGTCGGCCCAGATCTTGTAGATCAAGCCGCCATCCAGATAGTACTCATACGTTCGATCGGCGGGCCGGATGGTCTCAGCGATGTCCACAGCTTTGCCGAGCTGCGGGCGTGGATCTTCACTGCGCGCCTCGCGCGCCTCGCCCCACTGCTGGTAGATCCGCAGGAGCTCAAGGCGAGCCTCCGGACGCACCGGCGCCGCTTCGATGGCTTTTTGGACCCCGGTTATCGCCTGCGCCAGGAGCTCTTCCACCCTGCCGCCTTGATGGCTGCGGTACTGCGCCAGGTTGCGCCGGAAGCGCGCGTCCAGAAGCAGCGCGGTATAGCGTCCCGGCAAGGCGCGCAGCGCTCTATCCGCCGCTGCGACGCCGCGGGAAAATGCCTGAAGGGCGTCGCCTTCGCCATAGATCCCGGTGATCATGGCGGCGTATTCGAGCTCGCCCAGCGCTTGGTGCACCGCCGGCGCGCTCTCACCGATCGACGCGGCCACGACGTAGGCCTTGCGTCCGGCCTCCAGATCGGCAAGCGCCCGCTCGCCGTTGCCGGCCCATTTCTGATGCTGCGCCCGCGCCAGGAAGATATCGCCGCGCAGCTCCGGTGCCTCATAAAACCACGGCAGGCTGCTGCCGACCGCGTCCAGGTGGCGCAGGGCGTCGTCGAATCGTTCCTCATAGTAGGCGATGAGCGCCATCACGTAGGCGCTGGACGGCACATCAGCGCTGGCGCTCTGCTTCAAGTAGGAAAGGGCGCGGTCGCGGTAGCGCTTTTCGATCTCGTGCCTGTGCTTTCCCGCCAGCTTGGGATTTATGAGGCGCTCCCGCTCCAGCTGGCGCAGCTGATTCTTGTACAGATGTCCAAGCGCCAGCGCCAAGGCATACGCCGCTCCCGGCTCGCGGAAGCCGTGCTTCCACGCCGCCTCCAGGTGCACGCGCGCCAGCTCATCGTCATCCAGAGCCAGGTGGCCGCGCCCGAGCGCGTACTGGCCCGGCCCCACCGCGGTAGCGCCGGCTCTTTTGATCTCGGACTCCAGCGCGGCCATCATCGCCTTCATCGCCCGGCGGTCATCGCGCGTATCGTGAAGCGGCGCCAGCGCCGAGTAGCGGGCCATCGCTTCGATGTCCTTGACCGACTCCGTAAAGCGGCGGGCCAAAAGCTCGCGCGCCGCGGCTTCGCGCCGGCCGAGCGCGCCCCAGCCGAAAGACAGGAGCAAAAGGGTCAGCGTTACCGTTGCTGCCGCCGCCAGCCGCCAGTGCTTGCGCAGCCGCTTGCGCAGCCGGTAAAGCGGTCGCGCCGCCCGCCGCGCTGCCACCGGCTCGCCGGACAGGAAGCGCTCCAGATCCTCCGCGAGAGCCCGCGCGGACTCATAGCGGGCGGAGCGATCTTTTTCCAGACACTGAAGGGCGATGGCTTCCAGATCGGGCGGCAGATCCGAGTTGAGCTGGCGCGGCGGACGCGGCTCGAAGGTCGCGATCTGATTCAGGATCTCCAGGGGGTTGTTGCCGGGAATCGGCGGCTTGCCGGTGAGCAAGTGATAGAGCGTCGCCCCCAGGCTGTAGACATCGGCGCGCCGATCCAGTCCGCCGACCTCGCCGCGGGCTTGCTCCGGGGACATGTAGTGCGGTGTGCCGAGCACCGTGCCGGTCTCGGTCGCGCCGTCGTTCCAGTCGCGGGCCAGGCCGAAATCCATGACGTAGGGCTTAAGGCCGCCGTCTTCGGTGCGCTCGACCATGATGTTGCCGGGCTTGATATCACGGTGAACAAAGCCCCTCGTCGAGAAACATGGCCCTACTTTTCCCCTCCGTTGAGGTGGGTCGGAAAAGCCCTGCGTAAATAGCTCTTCTGAGACTCAGCCCGTAGGCGGCAGGCGGGTGATGTGAATCTTTACGCGCTGTGTCGACTTCGACCATCGACATCAGCCGACCGCTGCATGCGGTCTGCCAAGCCCATGACGGAGTAGGTAGGTTCGGTAAAAGCCGAAGCCTCAGGCAAAGCCAGTCTGGCCGGTGAGATGCTGTCGATCGTTCCATATAGCGATGGCGCGTGCATCATCCACATTGTCGTACGCGAGGATGCTCAGCGCCCCCGGCGACAGCATGAACATTCTTCCGGAACCGGGGGCAAGACCGAGAAATCGCGCGGCGATGACCCGTAAAATCACACTATGGGCAAACAGGGCGACGTTTCCGCTCAGACTCTGCAAGTCGGCAAGGAGCGCATCGGCGCGGCGACCGAGGTCTGCCGGTCCTTCTCCCCCTGGGCATCCTTCACGGAAGTGAATTATCCGCCCGCGGCAGGCCGCGCGTCTATGACCCATCTCATTTCAAAATTGCACACTCGTTGCTGCCAGAAGTTACCTGGCGACGGGGTGCTTGAAGAAATAGCGCATTCCAGGCTGGTAGGTTTTCGCTTCGACGCTCTCCAGAAAGCGCTCCAAGCTAGCGCTTGCGTTTAGCGGCTGCAATGTGAGCTCGGAGAACCAACTACGGCAGTCAATGCCAGTCGCTGCTTCGAAAAAGTAGCGCTCTTCCGAGATCAGACTTTCGACATCATCGCGATCGATATCTGGATTAAGGAGAACCTGATGCATCCAGCGCGCCATCGAGTGGACAGAAAAAATCTGACCACGGCGTATCGGTACAAGGTCCGTGCCGAACCGCTGGCATAGCTCTTCATATCGCCGGATTGCGAGATATATGAACTCCTTTGAAGGCATGGAAGAGTCAAAGAGCGTACCATAGGGTTCTTCATCCAAAAGTTCGGAGCAGCAGTCATGGACAAATTCAAAAGTTTCGACTCTTCTTGAGTCGGCATATCGTGCAAATAATTCCAGCATGAGCGGGACAGACCAAAGCTGCATCGAGCGAACAAATATCCGACAGAGAAATCGACAATAGACCGGGTGACCATCCTCGCGCTCTGCTTTGAACGCATCGTAGAGACCCTGAGTCTGACTTCGCGAGCCAGCGTGCCCTAGCAGCAATTCGCACGCGTCCAGAAAATGAGCGCCAGCGTTCCTCTTAACCATCGTTGGGAGGACCTGAAGCATTGCGAAATCCCCTTTTTTACACCGTTCTAGCGCGAGTGCAATGATGAACCAGGGCCTGTCGCTACGGAGAGGATCCTCTGCAAGCACCTCCGGCGGTAAGAGTGGGTCGTTCAGAAAAAAACCGCCGGCCTCAGCAAAGGTATCCACCATGAAGGAAGGCTTTAAGAGGTTAGTTGCCATCAGTTCCTCAGATCGGATTTGCGTCCCAGTATGCGGTTCGTGAATCGTGGAAGCGTTCTCCGAGTGTAGTGTCGAGATCCTGGCACTCTTGACTCATGTCCGATTTTCTCTCCAGGTTGCCATCTCCCTTGATGCAACCGCCGGCAGCAATAGGTACCTTATGGCAGATTTGCTCCCCCGTACTGCCTCCCGAGCCAACGGCGATGGGTGTCTTAGTTCCAGCCAAGATTTCAGCACCATGACGAGTTTCATATCTTAGTATGAATTCCTTCTTGTAACGACTCTCCCATCTGGACCGCCCTTTATGACGCTGGGTAGCGTTCCGTTGGACGAAATAGGTGCCGCACCCTGAGTTGGGCGTTGCGGGCACGCACTCGCATCCCAGCGCGCGTGCCTGCTCAACCATCTTCATGCCTTCGGGACCGTACCAGTCTGCCTCGTCGACCTGCTGAGCGCCCTTCTGGTTTGCATGCTTGTCGCCATTACAGCACGGACATTTCTCCTGGTCATTCCCTCCGGCATCGGAGCACCCAGCACTGGAGAGATTGGTACCCGTAGGATTATTGGACGGGCTACCGTGATTAGAAGTAGCCAGGTCGAGATTTCGGTCAACCAAGTCCCCTTCGATGCTGACATCCATGGACCAGGCAGCGAAATAGGTCTTCCCGCTGATCTGGTGTGAGACTACGCCAGCCCCAAAGTTGCGCGTCGCCGCCTCGTTCCCCAGAGGCGAGGTCTGATAGTAGGATTTGTCGCGTAGCATGACCTCCCCGCCCCCGATCGTAACGCTCTTGCTCCCCTCACGCATGTCGCGGGAGAACGAACTGTTGGGGTAGGGCACCGGCACAGGGCCAGCGGGAGGTGGCGGTGGGCTCAGGCACACATCAGGAAAAGCGGCTACGACCTTCCCATCGCCAGACTTGCAAGCGATCTCCTGTCCATTGGCGAAGACGTCCTTGCCCATAGGCTACTCCTCTAGTGCCTCTAGCATCCATTCAAGACCACTGCAGCTCGCCTGCCGGTATCAAGATCACTGCTGCAGCCGAGCATCAGGCGTCCTGGAGCATAGCCCCGCCGAAAGGCTTCGCGCGCCCGAACTATCTGGCAGAGACCAGCCGCAGCACCGATGTCTCCGATAGACTCGGCACAGAGCCACATAGGGATCTTCTCATGGCACTGACGAACCACCCTGGCCCGCATTAGCAGGTGTTCCTTAAAAGCGAACCGCTCGCCTGCAATATCCGAGAGGTAGAGATCAATATCATCGCCCTGCACCCCAGCCTGTTGCAGGGCTGCTTCGACCGCAGCCAAGAGGCCTGAGCCCCGTAGGGGAGCCGCACTTAATGGCGTAGCAGTCTCATTGCTAAAACCAAGACCTCTCAGAGAAATAGGAACGTCCTCTGCCGTTGGCATGCGCCGCGTCAACAGCACGCAAGAAGCCCCCTCTCCTGGCACTACTCCGTCAGAGTTAGCGGCGTTCTTGAGGCGATGCTTTCCGGCCAACTGCTGAAGTGTTTGTCCGTTAAGCAATGAATCGACGGCACCTACCAGACACCCAGGCAGCTGGTCGCTCATCATCTGAGTCCAGCCCTGCGCCAGGGCGTCATGTCCTGCAGTATTATCTCCCTCGATGATCCGCGACCGACGCATATCGAAATGGATTCCTGTTTGCGCTTCGAGCATGGGAAGCAGCTGTGCTGCTGCTCCTCTCCGCGTCACCGCCAGGAAGATTGGAACAGCACCGAAAGTCGGTGGTAAACTACGGACCGCTTCGCGGACGGCATACGAGGCCAGGATGCAAAGGCGGTCTGCTCCTTGTGCGGACCACGGGACTCCTGGAACAGGGGCTCCCACGATGGGTTCACCGCTATTGTTGTGATATGGAAGTTCGATGTGACGGATGATTCCTGCGCGCATTGCCGCGCAGGCCGCAGCGGCATATAGGCCGACTGAGCACACGAGCCCCGAGGCAGCCACCCAGCATGGCCCTTCAATCATGAAGCGCGCCTTCTGAGCAACTGGCGCCACACGGCCAGCTCAGCAAGTGAACGGAAGTATGGCTTGCCATTTTTTCTTCGCTGTAGTCTTTGAGGTTCTCTCGGTAGACCTACTCGTATCTCTCGCAGGTGGGTCAGCTTATGTCCTGCTGCCATCCTGGCACGCCAGATCAGAATGATACAGCGTCTGGTCGGCTGGACAACGACAGTGTCCAGCAAGGGCTCTGTCTGGATCGCGCGATCCATGAATTGAAAAATGACCGGCAGCGAGGGCTGCGGCAGCGTGGCAAAGAACTCGCCCTCCGGGGTCATGTGTGTGCACCGCACAATCTCGCCGCCTCGCAAATGGGGGACCTGCTGGTCTGGCGGCGCGCAGAGGAAGTAGCGATTGTCAAAGTCCGCGGGCAAGAACGGGAAGGTGTTATTTATCCACGAATGGTCAAAAGTCCCAGCAAAGCGCAATCGAGGTTGCCAGGTGCGACTGATTGCCCCAAACCCGTGCGGTGCTGGGACATCTGTCGGCACGCGAATTGGCTCAAGTGGGTTTTCGAGGTTAGGTAATGGAGTACCCAATGCTGATGCAGCCTCTGGGTTGCAGTGATATCCCAACCCTACGGGATTGCGAAGTTCGGTACCGTGATAGCGTGGGTTGGCATGGCTGCAGTCCGAGCCTCCAAAGGCTAGCTCGTAGCGTAACGGCATTTCCCTGAAGGGCCGAATTGCGGAGGGTCGAATGCCGAAAACACCTCGCTCCCACCATCTATCGCCCAGGACTAGTAGTTGCTTTTTCTTCGCGCCGATTTCCAAACCAACCAGCAGGCGTTCAATCGGACGGCAGAGTGGTGCTACTGCACTGCCCTCCACGACTACATCGGTGCATGGCTTGTAGAGAGCGAAGTCACTCTCGTACGCGATGCTGCTCTTATCAGGGAGGCCATAGTGTACATCCGAATAGACAAGGGCCACCTGTTGCTCTGCAGCGTGACATAGGCCCTGTCCATCCACGACAAAAGTCCCCTTGATCGCAACAACCCAATAGTCATCACCCAGCTTGTCGGTGGCTACGGTCAGGCCGGCGCATAGACCAGTAGTATTTGTTGAGATCTGCATGAAAGTCA
Source organism: uncultured Myxococcales bacterium (assembly GCA_937879845.1). GTDB lineage: Bacteria > Myxococcota_A > Polyangia > Palsa-1104 > JAEUJZ01 > CALFML01. The sequence goes on along the minus strand of CALFML010000834.1, from coordinate 7,179 downwards.
GTGAGCGTCGGAATCGTCACGCGAGCCTTGAGCGCTATGTCTCAGCCAAGTTTGCGGAAGCGGGAGAATCGCCTTTGTCGTCCGGACGGTATAACTACATGGCCCGACAGTCAAGCATCAGCCTGTTTCGTGTCCCTGTCGGAAAGGCCCCGATGGGTGGCGGTTGCCTCCGACGATGGATGCCGACGCCGAAGACCATGACAACTCAAGCACTTACTGAACTTGAGCCGGTGCCGCGGAAGGATCGGTTGTTCCGAGCGCGGCACAAGGGCGGTCAGACCTTGCCCTGAGTAAGGGCCACTCAAGACACCCTAGCTGCATCCTAGCGACGTAGCCGACCGCATAGCGCAAATGCCGCGGAACGGTCGAACCGGACCATACCTTCCGACTCAGTGACACCTCTGCCCGTAGCCCTTCGAGCTGACTGACTGCCTGCACAACTCAAGCAGGTCGCTGGCCGCATCGCATCGTCACCATCTGCGAGGACAGCATCGCTCGAATCTGGGACGCTTCTGCCGAAACCCGAACACCAGAACAGCTGGCTCGGTTGATCCGCTCCCGTTCCTACGTCCGCTTCGAGCACGAAGACGGCAATATCATCGTTCCCTGCACACCGTCACCCGAAGATGTGAATCCTCAAGGTCCAGAGAAGGATTAATGTGCCGTGATGGATCCTCTAGCGCCAGCCGAGCAGTCCCATACCTTCTGCGTTCGGCCGAACGCGGACGGCACAAACAATCACAGGACGCGGGAAGAGACCGCCCTACATCCGCCCCGCCACCGCAACCCCCAGGGCCGGCTCTGAGAAGGCGCCGACCATGGACACGGAGGGAACCAGATCGTGCAGCAGCCGCTCGTGCAAGCGGCCCGCCTGGCGCAGCCCGGCCAGGTCGATGCCGACCAGAAACAGCGCCTGGAGGCTGACCGAGAGCCCGCCGGCCAGCCAGCGCTCCGGATGCTCGGCGCCGAGTTGGGAGGCCGCTACAGCAGTCAGACCGCTGCTTAAGTAGGCGATGTCCAAGCCCAGGTTGAGCGCGTAGGCTATGCCCTCACCCCGCTCCGCAGCCAGCCAGCGGGCGCGCGTCTGCTGCAGCCGCGCCGCGTTGTTGCGCGTCGGGCGCTCGCTCTCCCACATGCGAGCCGCGCGCCCGATGCCGCGCAGCGAGGTCAGAGCGATCACCGCATCGATGGCCCCAAAGACCAGCGTGCAGCCGCCGGCCACCCGATACGCTTGATCACTGGCCTCGATGAACATCATCGCCCCGCCGCCGGCGATGCTGACCACGCCCGCGCCCAGCACTGCGTGCATGAGCCGCTTCTTGTCGGCGATGGCCTCCGCATGGAGCTGATCCAGCGCCGCGAGTTCACCAAGGAGCGCGGGCGTAGGAGCTGCCGCTGCCAAACTCGATGGCTCGGTCTCCGCCCTTTGCCCCAGCGCGAGATGCGGAGCCAGGAGTACCCAACCTATCGCAGCGAGCAAGCAGTAGGAGCGCATGTCTTTATCTCACAAGCGGGTGGCATCGGCTCGCCATCCTACCTCAAGCCAATAAGGAGCGCGGCGCCGCAAGGGGCAGCGTCGCGGTCCGGCTTCCTACTCCGCCAGGGCGGCGGCGCTCGGTACGATGACGGCGAACAAATCGGCGAGCGTGGCCAGGCTCGCCTCCTGCAGCGCCGCGGCGGGTACGACACCGCCCTGCGGGGTCGGCAGCGCGCGCGTCGCTGTTGCCGCTGCAACTACCGTCGGTCGGTAGCCCAGGTTGAAGGCGCCGCGGGCTGTCGAGTTGACGCACATGTGCGTCATGAACCCGGCGAGCACGAGGTTGGAGATGCCGAGCTTCTGCAGCCGTTCGTGCAAGTCGGTCTGTACGAAGGAGTTCGGATAGTTCTTCACGATGAGCGGCTCGCCCGGACGCGGCTTCACCTTGTCGGCGATCTGCCCGAGCTCTTCGCGGATGTCATACGGCGAGCCCGGTCCCGCATCATGCTGGATGTGAATGATGGGAATGCCGAGCGAGCGCGCCCGCTCAAGCAAGCGCTGGGCTTCATCAAGCGCCGCCTCGACGCCGTCCAGCTGCATCAGGCCCTGCCGGTAAGTATTCTGGCAGTCAATCATAACGAGTGCGGACTGGCGGAGCGCGCTCGGCGTTTGACCAAGTCCAGCCACGTCGCGCAAGGTCTTGAGGTCGGTCATGTCACATTCTCCTGCTATGGACTTTTGCGAAGGCATGAGACTAGCAGCCTTTCTCCGCGCCTGATCGAGCCATTTCCGCCGCGGTTTCCGTCCTACCGATCAAGCATCCCATTTCTCGACGAAAAGCGAACTCATTAATTATTCACGGTGGATGATGCCCACCCGGTGCGCCTCATGCAGGCCCAGGGCGGCGGCGTGCATCACCATGGCGCGCTGCTCCACGGTGAGCGTCGCGGCGATGGTGCCCAGCGGCTGACCGTCGATGTATTGCATGGCGATGTAGACTTTGCCGTCGACTTCGCCGACCTCATAGACCTTGCAGACGTAGTCGTGCTGCACCCGCGCCTGGGCCCGCGCCTCGCTCAGGAAGCGGCTCGCTACGTCGGGATCGTCGCCGCGGACGAACTTGATAGCCACGCTGCGGCCCAAATGGCGGTCGCGGGCCAGGAACACCTTGCCCATGCCGCCCTGCCCCAGGAACCGCACAAGCTCATAGCGATCCCAGTCTTGCACTGGAAAGGTCGGCGGCGAAATGTCGGCGGTCTTGCGCGCGAGCTGGCTTACCGCCGGCGTCTCGCCGCACGCAGTATCGTCGAGCGCCTCTTCCAGCTGCATCGACTCCTGCGCCAGACTGCTCAATGAGTTCAGCGTTTCCTCTGAGATCTTGCCTTGTTCGCGCAAAATCAGAAGCGGGCTGCAGTCGCGCCGCTCGGCTGCTTGCCGCAGCGGCTCCACGTCTTTGCGCTCGAGCAGTCCCTCCGCTACCGCCACCCGGAGCTCTGCCTCGTGCTCGACCCGCATCAGAGTTCAGGATATGCGAAACTGCCACCGCCGCGGACGGGTTTTCACGCGGCCGCGCGGCAGCAAGCGGCCGGGCGTACCGGGCGACGGCGACTGACGCTGCAACACGGGTCTTGGCGCTTAGGGATCGAAGTCGGGCAGCTCGTCCTGCAAAAGGACGGCGAAGATGCACTCACGCGGCGGCAGCACGGTCAGGCGGTGCAAGGTGTCGGCAGGACGCACGACGAGATCGCCGGGGAGCAGCAGCTCTCCGGTGTCGTCATCGCGCACCGCACCGCTCAAAAACAGCGTCGTCTCCGTGCCGCGGTGACGATGCACCGGGAACGGCACTCCGGGCTGGCAGCGGACAAGACCCGCGTGCGCACCCCGGCGCGAAGGTCCCGGCGTAAAGTGATGCACGAGAAGGGTCTTTAACGACTCCCACTCCGCCGGGGCCGACATCTTTCCCAGCACCCGATCGGCCTTTTCTTCGCTCAGGTCGAAGAGCCGGGCGAAGCGGCGGCGGAAGCCGGGAAAGGGATGCTGCCGGCCCTCGGTATCATTTTCGGTATCGGTCGCGGCCAAGAGGTCGGCGCGCAGCGTAGGCGGCGGCTTCTCATAAGCGTCGGGCGGTACGGTCTGAAGGAGCGAGTCCAGTAAAAGTGCGAGGAGCGGATCAGCTTTACGGTCGGTCACGTCAGACCTCATTACTTGCTTGGGCCAAGGAGCTGCGCAGCTTCCCCAGTACCCGGTTCAACCGAGATTTCACCGTTCCCAGCGGCGCGGAAAGCTCTCCGGCCGCGGCGGCCAGAGTGATGCCGCGGATGTAGACCAGATCGAGCAGCTGCTGCTCATCTTGGGAGAGAAGCCGCATCGCCCCGTGAACCGATGCCTGGGTAGCGCGCAGGATCAGCTCCTCATCCGGGTCGGTAGGCCGTCCAAGCTCCGTGACCGCGGGCGGCGCGCCCGGCCCGGACAGCGGCTTGCTCGTCGCCGCCTGGCGCCAGGCGGCGGACTTTAGGCGATCCAGCGCGCGGCTGCGCAGCCGCAACAGCAGCCAGGTGCGGACGCTGGCGCGGGTGGGATCATAGGTATCGGCGCGCTGCCAGACCTCCAAGAACAGATCGTGAACCAGATCTTCGGCATCGCTGCGTCCGCCCAGCAGCCGCTGCGCCAAGGTCAGCAAAGACCCGACATGGCGATCGTAAAGCGCGGCGAGCGCCGGACGGTTTCCCGCCGCCAGACTGCGCAACAGCTCCGCATCGGTCTGCAGCGCCGGATCCGCGGCGGCCGCAAGCCCGCCGCCCTCCGGGCTTGGGGGACCAAGCGGAGCACAAGAAGATGGGACTGCGCGACAGCTCGATGGCTCAGGAGACTCGTACACAGGCGCCATGGCACACAAAGCCCTCAAGTGGACTCTCTGCTGATAGTACGAACCAACCAAGCGGTCGGTTGCATCGATGCGACCGGTTCACGAGCAAGATGGGGGCGGCGGTACCTGGAGCGCCACCGCGGCCTTGATCAGAGCGCCCGGAGTTATCGTCGCGGTGGCGCATCCGCCCGCCTCCGCGGCGGGCTGCGCCGGCTGCTGTCCGCCCAGGTCGTCTGGTCCCATGCCCATCGCCGGCCGCGACTCGGCGCGGATCGTCACTTTGCCCGTGGTGGCCGCGGGCAGATCCACGGCCAGCGAAGCCTGCGGCGGGCTGTCCAGGGCCGAAGGCTGCAGCATGCTGGTCGTGTAGTTGTTCATCCCATCTCGAAAAAACATGGCCGCTCCCGTGCTGCCGTTCCAGGTCACGATCACATCCAGACGCGCCGTGCCTCTGGGAAGGCCGTTGAGATCGACCTGAAGCACCGGGCTGGCCGCGGGGCTGCAGGCGCCGGTGGCACAAGTGAGGACATAAAGAAAAAGGGGTCGGCAAAACTTGCTCAGGTTGAACATGACTGCGCTCCGATAAGCCGTACGGCGATGAGGGTTGCGGCCTAAAAAGTAATCGTGCCGCGCGGTACACCCGACGCGACCACGACCGGGGTGCTCGTATGCTGGGCGCCCACCACTGCGCCGGCGATCACACCGGCAGCCACTGCGCCGCCGACCGCGGTCCACAGCCACCAGCGCTTATAGATCGGCGTAGGCATCGGCTGGTCTTTGACCGCCGGCGCCGGACTTGGCGCCACCAGCACCGCCGCGGGCGGCGGAGCGACGGCCGGCGGCGGGGCAGGCGGCGGCATCGGCTCCGGGTCATGCTCGCGCGCCGCTTTGTCCTCCGCCAGGCGCCGCTTCATCTCCAGCTCCAGAGAGGCCAGGGTGTTGCGCGCTTCGGCGAGATAGCCGTCCACTTTGTGGCGCGTCTCCCCATCGAGCTGCGGCGTGGCAGACAGATACAGATCGTAGTGCTCGACCGCTTCCCGCGGGTGTCCGGCTTTGCGGTAGGCCTGCGCCAGATTGAACAGCAGCGCGGGCTTGGGATTGAGCGTATAGGCGGCTTTGAACTCGGGAATCGACTCCTCGAACTTCTGCGCCTGATAAAGCGCCAGGGCCAAGTCATAGTGCGTCTTGAAGTCCTGGGCATGAGCCGTCGCGCTGCCGAGCAGAATGAACAACACCCCGGCGGCGGCGCATAGCAGCTGGCGGACACTCCGATATTGATTCTTGTCGTACACGGCCTTCTCCAAACCGAGACAAAGGACACCCATAGAACCGACTGCGAAGCCCAGCCGCGGCGTCTACCGGCTGGCGCAGCCCTGCTCCCACCGCTCGCGCCGCGCGGCTAACTGCGACGGACGGCGCTAGTCCAAAAGCAGCTGGACATCGTTGCCCGCCGCCTTGGGCCCGCTGCTGCGAACCCGCGTCTTGTGCCGCTTGGCCGCTGCGCTGCCATTACCCGGTTCCTGTTCGCTCACAGCCTGACCGGTCGAGCGGACCGGATCGGGCGCCGGAGCCGCCGGCAGAGGGTCCAGGCGCACCTCGGTCTTCACGTCGGTGCTGTGGCCCAGGACCATGGACTTGTCGCGGAAGCCGGTGAAACGCAGGGTCAGGATCGTCTCGCCGCTGCTGGCCGGACGCTCTAGCTCAAGGGGCGTGGTGCCGAGCAGCTGGCCATCTTCGCGCACGACCTCGGCGCCTGGAGGCACGGACAAGACGGTCCAGTGGACAAAGCGCGGCACCGCGGTCGCCGCCGGCGCGGCTGCGACCGCCGCCGGGGCTTCTTTTGCAGAACGCGGCTGGCTCACCGCAGTCACGACGCCGCCCAGGGCGAAGAGCCCCGCCGCCAGCCCGCCAAGCAAGCCGAGCCGACTCGCCGGACGCCGCTCCGGGGCCGGCGGTGCGATAGGCGGCAGGCGGTCGGATCCGGGCAGCGTGATCGGCGGCGGCTCCGCAAGCAGGGACAGGCTGGCAGAGGCCCGCTCCGCGCGCCCCGACTGTCCCGATTGTGCCGTCCGCCCCGACTGTGCCGACCGCACCGATGCTGCGGACTCGCCCGCCGGGAGTCCCCGGAACAGCGCCTCTTTGCTCATCCGCCCGCTCGGCGTGGAGCGCCCGGCCACCGTCGCGCTGATCGCCAGCGACGGCCGGCTCTGGCGCATAAGCTGACCGGGGGAGCCGAGCTGCGTCTCCCCGATCCCCAGCTCCTGTTGGCCCGGCTGCGGCGTGGCGTCGGAGGCGGAAAAAGCCGGCAGCGCCCAGATCGCCGGCATCGCCGCCCGCAGCTGCTCCAGCAGCGCCACCACGGTCTCCATGCTCGGCCGCTCGGCCGGACTTTTGGCGATCATGCTGTGGCACAGATCGATCACTTCCGGCGGCACCTGCGGCGCTACCTCACCGAGCGGCCTGGGGGTGCCGCGCACATGCGCGACCATATAATCGAAGCTGTGCTCCGCGGTGTAAGGCAGCCGGCCCGACAGCATCTCATACAGCATGATCCCGAGCGCATACACATCGGCCTTGCCGTCCAGCTGCGGATCCGCCAGGCACTGCTCCGGCGCCATATAGGCGGGCGTGCCGATCATGGTGCCGGTCTCGGTGCGCATCTTGCCGTCTGTGCCGTGCGCCTGAAGGGACAGCTTGGCGATTCCGAAGTCGAGGATCTTCACCCGCTCTTCCGCCGGCCGCTCTAGGTCCTTTACCAGCATGACGTTCTCCGGTTTGAGATCCCGATGGACGATCCCCTTATGGTGCGCCGCGGCCATGGCCTGGCCGATTTGGC
>CALFML010000833.1 GCA_937879845.1 uncultured Myxococcales bacterium | reverse complement strand
ACGAGATACATTGGCGTGACTGGAGTTCAGACGTGTGCTCTTCCGATCTCAGCTTGCGCGACAGCTCGCGATCCTCTTCGGCGTATACGCGGGCGTAGGCCAGCGCGCGCTGACACTTGCTGAGCAAGAGCTCCTGCGCATCGCCGAGCCCTTCGCGGGCGACGGCCAGTGCGTGCTCGGCGGCGGCTACGCTCTCGGTCTGGGCGAGCACGCGCTCCGCCGCCTCCCGCAGGACCGCCTGGTCAACGTCGGGAAACTTGAGCTGCCCGAGCTCCGTATCAAACAGCTCGATCACCGCTTGTAGGCTGGTGGCGATCGCCGCCTCCGCCCCGGCGGACGAGCTCGACGAGAAAGGGCTGACCGGAGCAGAGCTTGAAGAAGGAGAGGCTGCCGCAGAAGAGTTCATGGAAGACGGGCTTGACGAAGAAAGGCTCGCAGAGGTGTTCATGGCTGTTCTCCAATTCAGGCCCGGAATCTGAACACACGCGCAGTGAACCTGCAAATATTTTCAGTACCTTGCGGAGGTTCCCGACGCCGACATCAGGAACTCAAGCTCGCGCAGAAGTTGGCTAGCGGGACGCACCCGTGCCACAATCGCCACGGTTTTACACCATGAGCGAACGCAAGTGCCGCTGCGGCCATGACATCACCCATCCGATGGTCCACCCCGACCCCAAATACAGCCTCGGCGGCTGGTTCCTGCTGCTCCTTGGTGCAACCCCGACACCGACGCATGCGGTCTACCAGTGCGGCCGGTGCATGGAGACGCTCGGCGTGACGCGCGACCCCAAAGTCCTGCGCGAGTTCAGCTGAGCCCCTGTTCTGCCGCCGCCGGCGGTGGAAGCGCCGCCGCCGTCCCCTAGCAGTCGGCGCGGAAGACCCAGACGCCGCGGTGCAGGTCGCGCGACTCCCCGAGCCCCGGCAGATCCGTGGCGCGTGAGATATCGACCCGGGTCGCCGGGAAGGCGTAGATCCAGCGGCGGATGCGCTCACGCGGGATGCCGCGGGCCAAAAGGTAGCGCTCCATCTCCAGCGCCCGCCGCACCGCTTCGTCCTCACCGCTCTCCGGCGACGAGACGATGAGGAACATCGTGGTGCGCAGCAGCGCCTGCCGCGCCATGCGATCGAGCCGCTCCTCGCGATGCGGCGCCAGCTGGCTGCGGCCGGGGTTGAAATAAAAGACCTCGTGCCGCAGGTGCGCCATGAGCTTGAGAAAGCGGCCGCGGTGCTCCGGATCGACGGCGATCACGGCGGGCCGGATCTGGGTGGTGGTGCAGACGGCGCCCGGGACGGCGGAGCCGTTTTTCTCCGCCACGGCCGGCGGCGAGCACTCCTTCTGCACGTCCTCCAGCAGCTGCCGGATGTCCGGGCTGCACAAGGCGATGGTCACCGCGTCGTTGAGCTCCGCCTCCAGGTGCTTGAGCTGTTGGCCTTGATAGGCGACAAGCTCCTGCAAGGCGTCCAGACGGCTCTGGGTCGTCTCGACGCCGCACGCCGGCAGGGCGAGGAAGATAGCCGGAACGAGTACGAGCAAGCGCAGAGGGCCGGGCATGTCCGCTTCACCGTCGTGCTACGAGCACATGGATGGTCGCCGCGCGCGGGGGCTCGGACCCGAGGGCGGCAAACGCCTGGCGCAGACAGCTCGTCAGCCCAGAGCGATGAACGAGCAGCGGCCCCTGCACGACCTGCAGCGCCCCGCTGCGCTCCAGCTGGATGACGCCGCTCGGCAGTCCGGGCAGGGTCCGGAGCTCTTTTTCGGTACAGACGCGCAGCACCTTTTCCTGCGCCGCGTCCACGCCGGAAAACCAGAACGTCCGCGCCGGTCCGGCGGCGCCGCGCCGATTCGCGGCGCCGGCATCCGTCGCGGCGCCAGAGGCCGCGGGCTCGGCGGCACGCAGGGGCGCAGCGCGGCTCCCCGGTACAAGCTCTTTGCTTGCCGCGCCGCTCCCTGCTGAAAACGTCCCCGACTTGACGGTCGCCGACTCAGCGCTCGGCAGCGGACTCGCCAAGCCGGCGGCTTCTCGGGTGCTGTCCACTGTAGGTGCTTCAGGATTCGCTGCGGGCTCCGGCTTCATGCTCGGCGCCGGCAGCGATGCGGCGCTTCGCCGATGCGCCGCGGCGCGCCATGCCGATAGACGCGGTAAAAGCGGCCCAATCGCCAAAAGCGCGATGATCCCGCCGCCGATGAGCAGCGCCGAGGCCGCAATCGGGAGCCAGCGCCGCCGCTCCCCGAGCTCACTCGTTGCGACATCTTGGTACGGCGGCAGCGCCAGGGTCTGCGCCGGATACTGACCGCAGAGGCCCGCCGCCGCCACCGCATCCATGAACTCCCGCAGCGCGGGGTAGCGATCCTCGGGCCGCTTCGCCATCGCCCGCTGCAGCACCCGCGAAAGCGGCGAGTCGGCAAGCGGCGGCGGCTCCTCGTGCACCACCCGCTCCAGGGTGCGGTACAGCGCCTCGCCGGGAGTAAAGAACGCCGGCTGCCCCGCCAGCATCTCATACAGAATCACCGCCAAAGAGAACTGATCCGCCCGGTGATCGACCGTCTCCACCCGCCCCAGCGCCTGCTCCGGCGCCATGTATCCGGGCGTCCCCATGACCGACGCATGGGCGGTCAGCGGCGTCCGCGCGTCCAGGGTCAGCTTGGCGATGCCGAAGTCGAGGATCTTGACGAAGTTTGGCCGTCCGCCGTTGCGGTCGAGGAAAATATTGCTCGGCTTGAGATCGCGGTGCACCACCCCGACCGCATGCGCCGCGCACAGCCCTTCGCCGATCTGGGCGAAGATGTCCAGCGCCGCGAAAAGCGGCATCGCCCCGGTGCGCTGCAGGAACGCCGACAGCGTCTCCCCCTCCAGGTACTCCATGGCGATGAACGGCTGCCCGTCGTAGGTATAGTCCCAATCGACGACATCGACGATGTGCGCGCTGCGGATGCTCGCCAGGATCTCCGCCTCGCGGCGGAACCGGTCAAGGAAGTCGCGCTGGCTGCCAATCTCCACCCGCAGCAGCTTCAGCGCGAACTGCCGCGGCAGCCGGGCGTGGGTGACCAGGAACACATCCGCCATACCGCCGCAGCCGAGCCGCCGGTCGATGTGATAGGTGCCGTTTATGACCTGGCCTGACAGGAGCATCGCCCACCGGGTCTTAATAGGATGCTTGGTTCAAGAGCACCGCGACCTGCTGTCCCGTGCTGGTGGCAAACGCGATGTCCTGTTTTCCCCACGCGCTCGGCGCCGTGTCCATCACCCCGACGGCCAAGGAGTCGATGCCGGCCAGCGCGGGGATCTGCGGTCCGGGGGTTAGCGTACCGTTGCCCTGGTTCAGGTACAGACTCACCATGGCGTCGCGCGCCACCAGCAGATCGTTTAAGCCGTCGGCATCCACATCCGCCAGCGCCGCCGCGGTCACCCCGTTGAGGGCGAAGATCTGCGACAGCCGCTCGGTCACCGCATCGCTGTAGCGCAGCACCCGGCCGTCGGGCTGGCCCAAGAACACGCTGCCCCCCGTCGGACCGGAATGGAAAGCGATGAGATCCGACTGACCGTCGCCATCCAGATCGCCGGTCGCATGGACGATGATGCTCTTGAAGGCCGGCTGATTGGCGTTATCGACCGTGAGCTTCTCGGCGAAGGGGTTCATCTCCGAAGCGCGGAAAGCTAGCGTCCCGCTGCTTATTTGTAAAGGATCGGTTTGGACGGTAAACAGACTCCCCTGCCGGTCGGCCGCGAGCACGGCCGCGGTCTTGAAATCCAGCGTCGCCGGGTTAATCGACTGGCACTGCGCCGTGGCGAAAAGACAGTAGTCGGCCAGAATCGGGCTGGTCGTGCTCACCGGATTGCGCGAAAGGATGATCATCCCCGTCCGTCCGAGCGCCGCCAGCCCCGGCGCCCCCGAGGTAAACGGATACGCGCGATACGCGCCGAAGGTCTGCGGCACGCGCGGCATGAGCGCGCTCGTCGTCAGCTGATACTCGCCGATCCGCAGCAGCCGATCGGGCGAACCGGAAAAAGGCGGAAACTGATTCAGCGTGTAAAGGGTGCTGGCTTTGCCAATCGCGACCGAGAGCGGGAAGTCACTGCTGATGCTGGTGTCGTAGATCTTGGCCGGCTTGGTAAACTGCGGGTCGACGACCAGCCGCAGCGCCGCCGTGCGATCCGACTGCTCCGGCTGCACAAGCGCCACCTGCGCCGCCCCCGGCATGAACCCGCGCCCCTTGAGCTCCGCCGCGCTGAGGCTCACCGTCAGCTTGCCATCGCTCATCTCACCGAGCGGCAGGTCCATCGCGCCGTCGCGCCGCAGCACCAGCGAGCTATTTGCCGCCGGCGCCGGCTTTACCTCAATCATCAGCGTACCGCCCGCGCTCAGCGACAGCCGCGGCGGCGTCACGGTCACCATCGCAGTCCCCGGAACGGGGATCACAGTGCACAGAGGATTGGTCGAGTCGCTCTCACATAGATTGCGGGCGCAGCCGGCTAGCGCCGTCGCTCCCAGCGACATACTAAAAATGATTCGGACTAGGGACATTCCATCACCTCGGTTGAGTGGATTTGCTGCGCTCGGGCCACAAAAGGGTCATGCCGATGCTCACGGCGAAGGCGCTGGTTGCGGCATAGCCCAGCGTGTAAGGAATCTTGTTATCGAGAACGCAGACCTTGGCCGACGCGGCGCCGGCGGCACAGTCCATCGTGGTCATCTGCCCATCGCTAATATGCAGGGCCACCGCGGTCACGAGCGTCGCCGCCCCCAGGCCGCCGAGGATGCTGGCGATGAGCTTGCGGCGCGGCGTAAGCGGCGGCAGACGATCGGCGAAGCGGCGCTCGGTTCGGCTCGGCGTCGATTTGGTCACCACCGCCAGGGGCGACTCATCGCGCTCCACCGGGGCTGCCGCATCAGAGCTGACCGTCGGCCACGCTTCGGACTTGCTGGCCACAAGGGTTCCCGCGGGGGCGGCGCCGGGCCGCGCCGGGACCGGCTCCGGGGTCGCTTTGGCGGCGGCGGCCGCGGCTCCTTTTTCCCCGCGCGGGGCACGCCCGGCCTCGGCGCGCAGGCGGTCGCGGTGGTCGCGCAGCAGCCGCTGGTACAGATCGCCGACGCGCAGCGCCACCGCTTCGGGGAGACACTTGTCGCAGACCGCGCTCACATCCAGGGGCCGCTTATGCTCGACGTCGTAGAGCGACGCGGCGATGTAGGCGAAGCCAGCGCTCTGCTGCACCCGCGCCATCAGCACGAGCTGCGCCTTCTCGCGCTGCGCCAGCGGCTCCAGACACTCGGGCAGCAGGCACTGCCGCTCCGCCGGCGTCAGGCGCGGCGCGGGCGCCAGGATCTCGCCGCCGCGGGTGAGCCGCTCGTTTATCGCGTGCGTGGCCTTGGCATCGAACCGGCTGTCGCGCACCACCCCGAGCGTCAGCACCGTCTCCGCCGCCGCCGCCGGCAGCGCCGGTGCGCTCAGCGCCAAAAGCAGGATGAGCCGCCCGAGCGCCGCGCGAAACGGCCTCGCACAGGGGGCAAATCGTATGGGTTGTCCGTTGTTCACCTTCGACCTCCGCGCGAGATCAGAGTGAGCCCTCCGGCGAATGTCAAGCGAGGCGCGAGGTTCCCGCCCTGAAACCGCCGACAATAATTGTTCCGACGCAGGTCCGGACCCTGCGGCCTCAAGCGAGCGCAACCAAAGATCTCACCGCGCCAACCTACCTGTCTCGGCCCGCCGTCCGCCCCCGCAAAGAGGCGCCCTCGCCCTGGCGGAAGCTACTGTTTATCGCTGTCCGGCCGCGCCCCCGGAACCGCCGGTTCGTTTGTCTGCGCCGGATGCGCGTCGCGGTGCACATGCCCGAATCCCGATAGCACATGGCCCCGCAGCTTGCGATAGGAAACCTCTTTGGGAGTGTCTTTCTCAGCGAACTCTTCGAGCTTCTCCAGATAGGCCTGCACCGTCGAGACATACGTCGCGTGCGACCAGGTGAGCGGCGACACCGACATCGGCGCGTTGGTATAGGGATGCACCTGCTCCGCCAGGACTCCCGAAGGGAGCTTGTGTCCGGCGACCCAGTGCAAAATGTCCAGCGCGCCGCGCAGCTCCTCCGGCTTTTTCGCCAGCGCGATCAGGTAGTCGGCCCGCCACAGGGTGCAGATGAACCAGGGGTTGCCCGGCACGTTGGCCAGATCCTGCGACGCCTGATGGTAGTAGTCGTTGGGATAGCGCGCGACCCCGCCGACCTCCGTCTTGCACCACAGCTTTTCGTAGCAGGCTTGCATCGTCGCCTGGATCCGCGGATCGTCGGCCGCGTAGGCGCCAAAGTAGAAAAGCCCCCACAGCGAGGCGTCCACGGCGCCATCGACCTCGACCCCGCCCTCTTTATTGACGTTGATCATGCGCGCGAACCGGCCAAGCTCCGGCCGCCACAGGTGCGCATCCATGGCCTGGCGGATCTCCTGCGCCGCGGTCTCATAGCGCTTGGCGGTCGTGTGTTCGCCGAAGCTGCGGGCAAACTCCGCCGCCGCCTGCAGGCCGGCGTAGACCGACGCGCAGGTAAACGACAGGATGCCGCGCCGCTCCTCCCATAGATCATAGGAGGGCGCCGGCAGCCCGGTGAGCGGCTCGCGGTAGGTGACCATGAACTCCGCCGCCTTGCGGACCAGCCGTCCGTAGAGCGGCTTGACCGATTCCAGATCGCGGTAGCGCTGGAAGTGCTTCCACAGCGCCCAGACCACAAGGGCGGTCTCATCCTCCTGAATCGGCAGCTGCGCCTGCCCGCCCGTAATCCACGGATGCCACGACGAGGCGAGCGACTTGTCCGGATTGTACTTATGCAGCAGGAACCCCTCCTCCGTCATCACATCGGCGCAGAAGGAGAAAAAGCGCAGCGCGATCTCCGGATAGCCGCACAGGTCCAGCGCGTGCGCGACCAGCGCCCCGTCGCGCGGCCACAAGTAGCTATAGGTGTCGCGGTTGAACTGGGTCACATCGCTGTCGTTGGCGGCGATGATCGCCCCGTGGTTGTCCACCTGGGTGCGCAGGATGAGCAGCGACCGCCGATACAGGTCGACGAGCTCCGACGCCAGATCGGCGTAATCCAGCGGCTCCTTGCGCACCCACAGGCGCCAGTAGCTGCGCGTCCGCTCGAAGAACGCCGCCGGGCCGCGCTCGACGAGCTTGGCGTTGACCTCATGCAGGGTGTTCCACCGCCCGGCCCAGCCCTGCGCCGCTATCAGCCAGTAGTAGACCGTCTTTTCGCCGCCGCGTCCGGGCAGAAGCGTGTGCGCCGCGACCACCGAGTCCACCGCCCCCTGCGAGATCGGGTTGCCGGACAGGACCCCGTCGTCCTGGGCGTCCATCCACGTCCCGTCGCGCCCCGGCACGCCCTTCTGGCCGGTGGCGTAGTGATCGACGCCGGCGCGCTCATCGACCATGACGTTCATCAGGAAGTAGCGCTCCCCTTTGTAGTGGACCACGGTGCGGTTGCGCGGATCGTAGGCCGCGGTGTCACCGATCTCGGACTCGGAGATGCGGAAGTCCTGATGGAAGAACAGCCGCACCTCGGCGGCGGCGTCGCGGTCGTTGCGGATCAGGACCTGGCGCAGGAAGACGTTTTCGTGAAAGTCGACGCAGTCGCGCACGGTCAGCGTCACGCCGAGCTCGGGGTGGCGCAGGGTGACGCAGGTGATGAGGGTGTCGGGCTCGTAGCCGAGGCGGATGTCCCAGCCCTCGGCGCGGCCGACCCAGCGGAAGGTGTTGCCGACCATGACGCCGAAGCGGAACGGGTAGCCGCCGGCGTGGTTCTCTTTGCCGACGTAGGGGAAATAGATGTCGCGGATGCGGTAGTCGGCGTCGAAGTTGATGAGCAGCTGGCCGTTACCAATGGGCAGGTCGCGGGGCATCGGGGGTCCTTGTC
>CALFML010000832.1 GCA_937879845.1 uncultured Myxococcales bacterium | reverse complement strand
GCGTCCATGCGGCGGGTCGCCGGTACCCTGTTTAGCCCGCAAGAGGACCTGCAGATCGAACTTGCGGACCTTAGCGCCGATGAGGTCCGCGCGCTGATAGCCGCCATCCGTTCCCGTCGCAGCCCAGTCTAATCTGCCGTTTTCCGCCGCGTTTTCCGCCGCACCGGGCAAGTACCTCGTTTCTCGACGAGAACCGAACTCATCAATTGTTCGCGATGCACGATGTTCTTCTCATGCGCCGCGCACAGCGCCTCCGCCAGCTGGCAGGCGATCCGCAACACCACCGGCAACGGCAGGGCGCCGCCGCGGCGCAGGCGGCTCGCCAGGTTCTCGCCCTTGAGCAGCTCCATCACCAGGTACGTGGCGCCATCGGGAAGCTGGCCGAACTCCGAGATCTGCACCAGCGCCGGATGCTCGATCACATTCGCCGCCCGCGCTTCGTTGAAAAAGCGCTGCGCCACCTCGGAGTTGTGCGAATACTCGCTGCGCAGCACCTTGATCGCGACGCGGCGGGAGATCCCCTCATGGACCGCCTCGTAGACCACGCCCATGCCGCCTTGGCCTAGCTGCTTGACGACGCGATAAGGCCCGATGCTCTTTGGCGGTGGCGGCGCCTTGATGGACATGTCCTATCATCGTAGCCGCGGCGCATACCCCCTTTCAATGGCGGGCGCTCGGGGCTCGCGCAGCTCATTGCATTCATTGGCTTTCGCGGCGATTTGCCCCAGCGGCGCCGGGCTCAGTTCGGCGTGAACAGCGGCCCTAAGTAGCCAAGCGTCGTGGCGCTGCCGCCGAAGAACAGGTTGCCGCCGAAGCTGGAGAGACTGCTGAGATCCGCGGTGGTCCCGGTCGGCGTCAGCGCGAACTTCGCAGTGGGCGGCATGGTGGACGGCGTATTTGGCCAACGCATGAGGACGCCGCCTTGGCCGGCGATCCACAGGTCGTCGATTCCGCTGCCGCCGACCTGGGTGAGATCGACGGGCGTGCTCTGGGGAATGAATGCCGAGTAGTCGGTGCCGGCGGCCGTGAAGTTCGGATCCATCCCGGTTACGACCTGCGCCAGGCCGCGCAAGGCGTACCCGCCCTTGCCGACGATGCGAACGTCGAAAGCCGATTCGCTCAGGTTCACGCCGACGTACACATCGAGCAGCGCTTTGGTCGTCGGGCTTTTGATATTTCTACAGATGGGGCTCTGCTGCAGCGCGGCGATGCCGCCGCCATCGGTCACCAGGATGCACAGAAACTCCGAGCCGATGACCCCGCAGCCGACGGAGGTCAGGTCTCCGGGCGGAGTGACCGCGCCGCAGTTGAGAGCATATTGACCCACCCCTTTTACCGTCGCACCCGTCAGCCCGATCGTCCGATTGCTGCCTACAAGGACAAGGCCCCCGGTCGCCATGCTCGCCAGATCTATCGCCCGCCAGTCCGTGGGTCCGACGATTGGTGTCAGAAGCGGGACGTAGCTCAGCGCGCCGCGCTCATAGCGCACCACGGCGCTTTTGCTGCCGACGACCCATACGTCGATGCCGTTGCTCCAGATCGCGTTCCAGTCCGGCGGGCTCGCCACGAGCTGCGGCGGCAGCGGCACGTTGGCATAGGCGGAGCCGTCCCAGTGCAGGATCTTGCCGCCAGCACCCGCGATCCAGATGTCGCTGGCGGTGTTGGCCCACACCGCCAGCTTGCCGCGCGGAAAGTCCGCCGGCTCGGCGGCGGTGGTGCAGCGGCTGGTCGTCGCCCCCATATTGAGCGCGAGCTCGCGGATCGAGCCGCCGTCGAGATCGGCCGCACCGCTGGCGCTGCCGAGGCTGCATGGGACGTGGTTATTGTAGCTGAAGACCTGGGTTTCAAGCTTGGCGCTGCGGTCTTTGGGGAGCTCGATGCCGAACTGCTGAAGCCCGCGCTGCGGCACGACGCTCTTCCATTCTCCGCCATCGAGGCGATAGTACGCCGTGATGGCCGTGGCGCCGCTCGGCACGTCGGCCAGCGAGATCACGGCAAGGTTCCTCTGGCCGCAGCTTGTCACGGCGAGCGCCGCGGCGCCCAGCAAGCAGGCCCAGCGCGCACGCGGTCCGCCGGCCGCCGCGGTTTGTTCAGGCTTGGCGATGGACATGTCTCTTTGCTCCTAAGAAGCGTCGTGCCGCGTCGTGTCGCGGCGCGCCGCGCGCGCTCAAACCTAGAACCTGAGCTGAACCTGAAACACTTCCAGATCCGCCGGTGTTCGATAGGCGGGAGAGGTCACTACGCCCACCGTGACACCGACAATCACTCCGGCCGCGACCACGCCGCCCAGCACCCCCCAGAACCAGGCGCGCTTATACAGGGGCCGCTCCCGCTGCGCGCGCTCCGCCTTCTCTTTCTCCGCCGCCGCGAGCTCCGCCGCCGCCGTCTCCGCGGCGGCTTTGACGCTGGCTTCCTCTGCCTGCTTGGCCTTGACGCGCGCTTCCTCTTCCAGGCGCTGCGCGTTCTGCTTGCATAGCGAAAGGAGCTGGGACTCCTGCTCGGTACGTTTCTGCACCCGCAGCTCGAACTGCTGGCACCGTTCCAGCGCCTCCTGCGTCCGCCCGAGCCCGAGCAGCGTCAGACCCATGTTGAGGAGCAGCGCCGGATCGGGCTTTATGACATAGGCGCTTGTGAGCGCCGACAGCGCGAGCTGAAACTTATCCGCTTCATACAACCGCTGCGCTTCGTCGCGCAACCGCTCACACTCCGCGTCTTGATCGCAGGCGATGCGCCGCGCGGACGAGGCCGACGCCGCCGTGCCCGCGCCGAACAGCAGCAAGAGGGCGGCGATACTCAAGATGCCGCGCAGTCTGCCGGTCAGCCTGCCGCGACCCGTTCCGCCGGGATTTCCAGCCGATAGATTCTTCAAGTGCCCCCCGGCAACCTGCGTCCAGGTGATGCGCAGACGATACGACAGCCTACTATCGCAAATCGAGCCCGCGAAGACAACGGCTAAGCACGGCCGCGCGACCGCCGTGCCGAGGCAGCCGCGGCCTAGGATCAAGCAAGTTTGAGGAGGGATTGCGGCGTACAGGTGCGGCGAGGTGCTACGGCGCGGACGCGGGGCGGCGGCTTCTCCGGCGAATTATTTGGTCCACAGGTGATTCGACGGTTCGTCGGCCGCTATTTGGCAACTATCCGGCCGGACAGAACGTCACGTTGAGCTGACGCCCGGCGTTGCAGGTGAAAAAGCCCGCCTGGCCGGCCGCCATCGGGTAGTCGTCATAGGCGAACGAGTACACCGCGCCGCACTGATCGTGAATCCACTTGGCGTACTGGTTGTACGGCCGTCCGGTCTTATAGTACTGCGAGACATCGAGGCTGTCGGGGTTATCCACCATGCCGCGGGTGATCGCGGCGCACCACTTGGCGCTCGTGGCGAAAAAGCCGCCCGAGCAGGCAAGATCGGAAGAGCACACGTCTGAACTCCAGTC
>CALFML010000831.1 GCA_937879845.1 uncultured Myxococcales bacterium | reverse complement strand
ACCGCGCCGAGCCGCGGACCCGCGCCGGGCCCGAGCCCGCGGGCCTCCGCGGCGCGCCCGGCCCCGGCCACACCGGCCCGTCCGACGATCAGCGCCGCCGACGACACCAAGCGCCGCGCGGCCGATCGCGCGGCCGAGCTCGCGGAGATGCAGCAGCGCGGCCAGGAGGCCGCCAAGCACCACAAGAAACGTCGCAGCGAAACGGAAATCGAAAATGGTCATGGGCACGAAACTTGCTGTGAACGAATTCTACGACCCGCGCAGGCCGTTGGAGGACGCTCGCCCAAAAAAGAAGCCCGCGCTCGGGCGGGCTCTGGTCAGAAGCCGGACAACGGCTGATCAGGACTTCTTGCGCGAGTTGGCCACCAGGTAGTCCACGACCCGCAGCGCGTTTTCCATGCTGCCGGCCATCGGGCCTTCGGTGTAGTAACGCCCGGCCACGCCGAGCGCGGGCACGCCGCTGCCGGGCGGTGGCATGATCGTACCCGTGAAGTCGAGGTCGGCCGCGTTCGCGTCGGCGCCCGAGATCGCGATCAGCTCGGCCGGCAGCGAGCGCATCAGCTCGGCGTGCGTGCCTTCGCCGACGTACTCCTCGAGCAGCAGGTGGAAGTTCGAACCACCAAACCCGAACGCGCTCACGCCCGCGCGGCGCGGATGCTCGCTGCCGCGGATCCAAGGGCGCGCCTTGGTGTTCAGATAGAAGGCCGAGTCCTCGACCGCGAGCTTGGGGTTGGGCCGATCGACCTTGATCGTCGGCGGCAGCACCTTGTGGTGCAGCGCCATCACGGCCTTGAACAGGCCCGCCGCGCCCGCGGCCGCCTTGGTGTGGCCGATCTGCGACTTGACCGAGCCGATCGCACACCACTGCTTGGCGCCGTCTTCGGCCGGGAACGCGAGGCGCAGGCCGTTGAACTCGGCCACGTCGCCGGCCTTGGTCCCGGTCCCGTGCGCCTCGACCAGCTCGATCGTGCGCGGGTCGAAGCCGGCGTGTTGCTGGGCGCGGCGCAGCGCCTTGGCCTGGCCCTCCGAGACCGGCGCATACACGCTCTTGCTCTTGCCGTCCGACGACGAGCCGATCCCGCGCAGCACCGCATAGATCGGGTGGCCGTTGCGCTCGGCGTCGTCGAGGCGCTCGAGCGCGACCATGCCGAGGCCCTCGCCGAGCATCGTGCCGTCGGCCGCGTCGGAGAAGGGCCGGCAGTCGCCCGAGGCCGACAGCGCCGGCGTCTTCGAGAAGCACATGTACATGAAGATGTCGTTCATCGTGTCGACGCCGCCGGCGATGACCAGGTCCGCCTCGCCGAGCTCGAGCTCGTGGACGCCCATGGACAGGGCCGCCAGGGAGCTGGCGCAGGCCGCGTCGGTGACGGCGTTGGTGCCGCGCAGATCGAAGCGGTTGGCGATGCGGCCGGCGACGACGTTGCCGAGCAGGCCGGGGAAGGTGCTCTCGACCCACGGGACGTAGTGGTCGGCGATCTTGCGGCAGGCGGCCTGGACCTGGTCTTCGGGCCAGCCGAGCTCGCGCAGCGCCTTGACCCACACCGGGCGCTGCAGGCGGCTGACCATGGTGCCGAGCAGCTCCTGACCGGAGGTGACGCCGAGGATCACGCTGGTGCGGGCGCGGGTCGCGGGCGCGAGCGGGCCGGCGCGCCAGGCCTGCAGGGCGGCGCGGGCGACCAGCAGGGCGAGCAGCTGGGCGGTGTCGGTGGCGGGCACGATCGTCGGCGGGACGCCGAACTCGAGCGGGTCGAAGGCGACCGGGGAGAGGAAGGCGCCGCGGCGGCAGTAGGTGCGGTCGGGCGCGGCGGGGTCGGGGTCGTAGTAGTCCTCGGGCAACCAGTGGGTGGCGGGGACGTCGGTGATGCGGTCGACGCCGCGGACGATGTCACGCCAGAGGCCCTGGAGGTCGGAGGAGCCGGGGAACAGGGCGCTGGCGCCGACGACGGCGATCGGGGTGAAGTGGGTCATGGTTCAATCGGCGGCGTAGGGCCGCGGGGCGGGGTTGAAGGCTTGCGGGGGGACGGCCGCGCCGGCGCTGCGCAGCTGCTGGGCGCGGGTGACGGCGGCTGCCCCTGCGAGCAGGTTGAGGGCGAGGTCGACGACGCCGCGGTGGGCGGGGTCCTCGAGGTGCGAGCCGCGGAGCCAGGCGTTGCAGGCCCCGATCGCGGGGCCGCTCCAGATCTGCCAGTCGGCGCGGCGCTCGGGGACGGCGTCGATGGCCCAGCGGCTCGACAGGCCGAGGTACCAGCGGAACGCGAGGGCGAGGCGGTGCCGTGGGTCGCGCTCGGCGCGGGCGAGCTGGGCGGGGTCGTGCTCGCCGAAGTAGCGGGCCGTGTCGCGCCAGACCTCGGCGAGCGGGCGCTTGAAGACGTCGCGCTCGAGGCCGAGGCGCTGGTCGTCGGGCAGCGACTCGAGCGAAGCGTGGCGGGTGAACAGGTCGTACAGCTTGCTGGCGCGGGCGGCGAACAGGGTGCCGCGGCGCAGCACCTGGACGCGGGCGCCGAGCTCGACGCGGACCTGCGGGCTCCGCTATTCCCTCACGGACCCGAGATACACCTCGATCATGGACCCAGACGCCCGCTGCGCGCTCGCCTGGACGCGCGCCGGGGACGGCTCGCTCCGTGCGACGACCGAGTTCCAGGGAGATCCCCTGGTCGCCACGCCCTATGGCCCTGCGATACCTCTGACCAGACAAACGGCCGATGGCTGCCGGATCGATGTCACGGTGCCCGATGCGCAGAAGTCCAAGGTACTCCACGTCGAGATACAAGACTGCACATGTACCTATTCGTACCGCTCCTATTATCCTGCTCCCACAAATCCCTTTATGATGTGCGACGAGATCACGGCTGAAGGCATGTCGGGACCCATGACTGGCAAGCCCTGACAGGAGGCGGGACGCGCATGTCGGCGTCGCTTTTGACAGCGATGAGGCACACAGCGGCCACCCTTCTCCTAAGAGCGACGACGGAGTGGCTTTGGCGCGCCTTTCTGGAAGAGATCGTGCGGAAGCGGCTGCGTCCTGTTCCTCGGTGGACATGGCGTACTTGGAGCCATGACCGACGTTCGCGGGAAGACCTTGGTGCTCACCGGGGACTTTCGTACATACAAGCGCGCCGAAGCGGAGGCCCTGCTGCAAGCACGCGGCGCGCGGTGCACCGGGTCCGTCTCCAAGAAGACGGATCTGGTGTTTGCTGGCGCGGGGGCGGGCTAAGTGCGGGTACCATCTTTTGTAAGAGAGTCCGTTGACTAAGACCCGTTGAGAGACGGTTCCTCTACTCGCACACGTCGGACCGCGGCTATGGTGGGGAGCTCGAAGGACTCCTTGAGGGCCCCGGAGGCGATGCCGCGGGCGTCAGCGCGAAATTGACATGAAAGGCGCCGTGGAGAACGGGCTTGGCCAGGCGGACCTCGCTGAGGCAGGTGTGGACGCCTTCATCGCCCAGGGTGCTGTGCTGCAGCTCGGTTTCGTTGTAGCTGGAGCTTGCGGCCTCGCTCCAGCGGGCGGCGTGCTTGTGCCATGACTGTTCCTTCTGGGTGGTGTAAAAGGCCAGACCGAACTGTCCGCGCAGCCATGGCAAGCGCTTCTGCGCCTCGTTCACGCAGCGGCGTACTTCGGCCAGTACGGAGTCGCGCGGCGGGCGCAGGTTCGGGTCCGCTTTCTCATCGGCAGGGCTGGCAAAGGCGGTGAAGAAGGAGCCGATGACGACCACCTCGCCCGGGGCCGCCCCCTCCCGCCAGCCGTCGGGTCGGGTGGCGCCGAGGCGAAGCTCGAAGGGGGCCGAGCGCGCCACCGCGCTCCTCGGGCCCTGGGGAGACAGCACCGAATAGTCAAGGCGCACGCGGTAGCGTCCCGCGCTGTGCCGCCACCGCCGATCGTCCCACAGGTGGAATGACTTGGTCTGCCCCGGCAGGAGGCGGTACGGCTCATAGTTGTTGCCGCAGGAGGCCGCGGCGGCCGCGCTCTGCGGCTCTGCGCTCTCAGGCTCGATCGTGAAGGCGGGCTGACCGACGAAGACGGAGATCTCGACCGGATGATTGCCGCGGTTGGTCAGGTACACGATGGGCGCCGGAGACCAGGGGTTGTCCGCGACGTTCTCCGGGGTGGGATTGGTGCTCACTTCCAGCGGCTGGCCGGCGGCGGGCCGCAGGGCCAAAAGCTCGACGATCGCGGGCAGGAGAAAAGACCAGTGCAGGCGCATCGCACCATCTTAGCCAGAAAGAGAGAGGGAGGCTGCTCTAGCTACAGGCTCCCGTCTCCCTTGGAATCGGCCGGCACGCCGCGCGAACCGATCCGCGACCGCTCCGCAGGGCGCCAAAATAGGTCGTTCGGCGGCGGAACCCAAGCCGGGCGACATTTAACCAAGCAACCTCTTTCTGCCCGCCGGCAGCCTCGCCGCTTGCAAGCTGCTCGACTTTGGCATCGCGCGCCACCTATCGCCGACCCAGCGCATGACTCATACCGGGATGGTGGTCGGCACGCCGGAATATATGGCTCCCGAGCAGGCACGCGGTGAGCGCCAGCTGACGGCGGCGGCGGATGTCTTTGCGCTAGGCTGCGTGCTGTATGAATGTCTGGCGGGCGAGCCGCCGTTTGCCGCCGAGCATGTCGCCGCCGTGCTGGTGCGCGTCCTGTTCGAAGATCCGGTGCCGCTCTCGGTTCGCCGCCCGGGGCTGCCAGCCGGACTCCTCATGCTGCTCGAAGATATGCTCATAAAAGATCCGGCCCGGCGCATCCCCGATGCAGCAGCGCTGGTCGCGCGGCTCGCTGACCTGGGAGCCATGCCGGATCCGCCGAGCTTGCCCACGCTGGCGGCACCCGCGCAAGCGCCTGCCACCTTCGCCCAGCACGAGCAGGCTCTGTTCAGCCTGGTCCTTGCTATCGAGCCCACCGCGGATGAATCCGTCGCGGCGACGCTGCCTGCGGCAGAGGCGCCGGTCAAGCTGGCGCTCCGGGCGGCGCTCCTAAGCGGTGTGCAAGCGCTGGGCGGACGACTCGAATATCTGGCTAGCGGGGCGCTGGTCGTCGCGGTTCCGTCCATGGCCAGCGCTCAGGACCAAGCGGCGATGGCAGCGCGGGTGGCGTTGCTGCTGCGGGAAGATGGCCGGACGCCGCGGTCGCTGTGACCACCGGCCGCGGCGCGGTGATAGGCGGGAGAGCCGCTGGTGAGCTGGCAGATCAGGCCATGAAGCTGATCCAAGAGCGCCGTGTCAGTGAGCCAACCCGCGCGGCCCGAGCGCGTTGTGGCGTATGGCTCGACACGCTCACCGCGCGGCTGCTCGATTCACAGTTTTGCGTCGTGATGGCAAGCGAAGGGCCGGTCCTTTTGAGCCAGGAGCGAGAGATAGAAGCGAGCCGGCCGCTTCTGGGAAGGCCGACGCCCTGCGTGGGTCGAGACGCCGAGCTGGGCAACCTGGAAGGGCTCCTTGGCACTTGCATCGATGAGACGGAAGCCCGGGCGGCGCTCGTGACCGGGCCGCCGGGCGCCGGCAAGTCGCGGCTGCGCCTGGAGTTCCGGCTGCGCCTGGACAAGCGCGGCGAGCCCGTCACTGCGCTGCTTGGACGCGGCGACATGACGCGCGCCGGCGCGCCGTACGGCATCCTCGCGTCGGCGTTTCGTCGTCTCTGCGGAATTGCGGGCAGCGAGCCTGCGGACGTGCAACGCCAGCGCCTGACCGCGCGGATCGGGCAGAAGCTGCACCCTGACAAACAGACTCACACGATTGCATTTATCGGCGAGCTGTGCGGAATTCCTTTCGCGGACGCGGACCATCCTGCGTTGCTGGCGGCGCGGCGTGAGCCCCAGATCATGCGGGATTGGCTGCGGCGCGCCGTGCTGGACTGGCTGGGCGCCGAGTGCGCAAACGCTCCCGTGGTGCTGATCCTCGATGACCTCCATTTTGGCGATGCGCTGACCATCGCCCTATTGGATGACGCGCTCTCCGCGCTAAAGGACTCCCCGCTGTTTGTCTTGGCGTTCGCTCGCCCCGAAGTGCATGCGACCTTCCCCGGGCTGTGGGCCGGGCGCAATGTCCAACAGATCGTCCTTAAACCCCTGAGCAAGAAGGCCTGCGAGCGGCTGATCGCGCAGATCCTCGGGACCGATTTTCCGGCTGAGGCGGTGGCGCGGGCCGTCGAACAGTCCGGCGGCAACGCGCTATTTTTGGAAGAGCTCATCCGCGCGCTCGCCGAAGGGAACTGGGAGGAGCAGACCCAGACCGTCATCGCGATGCTGCAGGCCCGCATCGGCCGGTTGGACTCCGGGCCGCGGCGGGCCGTTCGTGCGGCATCGATCTTCGGGCAGATATTCCACGCTGGAGGGGTCGCGCATCTATTAGGAGCCGATCGGGCGGGCCCGGAAATCCACGGCTGGCTGCAGGAGCTTGTCGCCGCAGAGCTCATCCACACTCATGCAGAAAGCCGGCTGCCCCAGCAAAAGGCGTACGCCTTCCGGCATGCCATCGTGCGCGATGCGGCGTACACGCTGCTCACCCCGGGCGACCTGGCTGCCGGGCACCGTCTGGCCGGCGAATTTCTGGAGCAAGCCGGCGAAAAGGACGCGGCGACGATCGCCGATCACTATGAGCGCGGTGAGGAGCCCGGGCGCGCCGCCTTGTTCTATGTCCGCGCGGCCGGGCAGTGCCTGGACCGGTACGATCTGCAAAATGCCCTCCATTACTGCCAGCGGACCCTGTCCTGCGGTGCCGTCGGGGAGCTGCTTGGCCAGGTGCGCTCTTTGCAATCGATAGCCTATGTCATGGCGGATAAGTGGCGGCAGGCCTACGACCATGCGGAAGAGGCGCTCAGGCTCCTTCCGATTAGCAGCCCGGCCTGGCTGCGCACGGCGGGGCCCACGCTCTATCTGGCTACGGTGCTCCAAGCGAAGGAGTCCACGCAGCAGCTCATCGCGACGCTTTCGCGAATCGACCCGCGTGAGCATGAAGCGGTCCCTTACCTTTACTCCATGATGTTCCTGGTCTTTGCGTTCAGCGTTTATGGGCGACGCGCGCCTGCTAGCGTCTACCTGGAGCGCATGCGCAGCCGCACCGTCGGCCTTGCGGACCCGGACCTCGTGGGGAGAGCGTTTCTCGACTTGGCTGAGACCTATAACACGTTTTACCTCGGAGACGATGCTTGGCGCGGCGTGAGCGCTGGGCAACGGGCGTTTCACACATTTAGTCAAATCGAGGATCTGCGCAATCTGCAGTTCGCCCAGCGCGGTTTGAGCTTCTGCCAGAGCCGCCTCGGCGCGTTCGAAGCGGCAACAAAGACCATGCGGGAGGGACTGGCGCAGGCGCGGCGGATGAACGACGCCTACAACATCACGCTGACGGAGCTGACGCTGTCCCTAATCCTTGCGTATCACCAAGACGGCTTGGCGGAGGCGGGCGAGCTTGCGGCCAAGGTGCTGCGCGATGAGCACAACGCGCGGCCCATTTATATCGGCGGAGCGCGCTACGTTCTGGCCCGCTGCCTGGAGGAGCAGGAACGCCTCGACGAAGCGGAGGCCGCGGCCAGAGCATCGCTGCAGATACTCATCGGCATCCTGCCGTCACAGCTTTGGACCTCGGCCGTCCTTATAAGGATTCTCATGAAGCAAAAACGCCATGACGAAGGACGGCAGCTGGCCGAGGACGCTCTGCGCATCCTGAACGACTGCGGCGGACTTGGCGTCGGCGACATCGCGGTGCGGGTGGCCATCGCGGAGGCCCGCAGCCACACCGGGGATGAGGACGGCGCACGAGCCGTCCTGCAAGAGGCGTGTAAGCGGCTGGCGTTCACCGCGGGATGCATCCCCGATCCGGAGCTGCGGCAGCGCTTCCTGACCCGCGTTCCAGAAAACAGCCGCCTCTATGAGCTCGCGACGCAGCGGCACCTGGTAAAGTAGCCGCATGCAGCTCGATCTCGATTTTGTCCGTGCGCAGTTCCCGGCTTTGGCCTCCGGCTTCGTTTATCTGGATAACGCCGGCGGCTCGCAGACCTTGGCCGGCGTCGCAGACCGTGTGCGGGACTATCTTCTATCGACCAACGTCCAGATCGGCGCATCCTACGAAATCAGCGCTCGCGCCAGCGCGCGGGTTGCTGCGGCCGCCGACGCCGCGGCGCGCTTCATGGGGGCGCAGCCCGGCGAAGTGGTGCTCGGCTCATCCACCACGCAGCTTTTGCACAACCTGGCGTTCGCCATGCGCGACGAGCTCCGGGCGGGCGACGAAGTGGTGATCACCAGCGCCGATCACGAAGCCAACGTCGGGGCCTGGCGGCGCCTGGCCTCCCGCGGCGTGATCATAAAGACCTGGCGCATCGACCCAGAGACCTGGCGGCTTGAGCCCCGCGGTCTGGAGCCGCTGCTGGGCCCGCGCACGCGGCTGGTCGCCTTCACGCACGCCACCAACCTCCTTGGGACTTTGCACGACGTTGCGGCGATCACCCGCCTGGCGCATGCCTACGGCGCCCGGGTGTGCGTCGATGGGGTGGCGTATGCGCCGCACCGGGCGATCGATGTGGCGGCGTGGGACGTCGATTATTACGTCTTCAGCTTTTACAAAGTCTACGGTCCCCATATTGCGGCGCTTTACGGCAAGCGCGAGCTCCTTGCGCGGCTCGCCAACGTAAACCACGACTTCATTTTTGAGGCGCCCTATAAGCTGCAGCCGGGCGGCGTCAACTTCGAGCTTACGTACGGGCTGGAGGGAGTCTTCGCGTACATGGCGGCGCTCGGCGCCGGCGCGTTCGAGCGGATTGCCGCGCACGAAGAACGACTCGCCGCGCGCCTGCTTGATTACTTATCGGGCAAGAAGAACGTGCGCATCTTGGGCGAGCGCCTGAGCGACCGCGCGCGGCGCGTGCCGACCGTGAGCTTCACCGTGCAGGGCTGCACGCCCGAGCAGGTGGTGCTGGCGGTCGACCCGCGGGGCGTCGGCATTCGCCACGGCGATTTTTACGCCAAAGGGCTCGTGCAGGAGCTCGGGCTGGAGACGCGCGGCGGCGTCGTGCGGGTGTCGGCGGTTCACTATAACACCGTGGACGAAATCGACCGCGCCATCACCGCGCTTGATCACGTCATCGGCCGCGCCATCGGCTGACGATAGAGCTTTACGCAACGCCGGGTCCGGGATGATAGCGTATTGCTTAGGGTCGCCCTAATATGGGGTTGTCTGAACATCGGGAGAGCCTCCTCAATCGGTCTGAGGTGTCCAAGTGAAAGCTAGCCGCATCCTGCTCACGTTCGCTATGTCCCTGGCCGCCACGTCTTGCGCGCCGCGGCAAGACCTCCGCGCCAGCGGGTTGGCCGACTCGGGCGACCAAGTCTCGATGCAGGTGCTGGCCCTTCAAAAGGGGCAGGAGGCCACGGCCGCGCTGCCGGTGCACGGCCGCTTGCGCAGCGGCGATCGATTCGCGGTGGCGGTGGAGACGCAGCGGCCCCTCTATTTTGTCTTGCTGCGCCGGGCCGCCGCGGATCGCATGGAGCTGCTGTTTCCAGAAAGCACGCAGAATCAGCTCCCGAGCGCGTCGCTGCGCATGCCCAGTGATAACGGCTTTTACCTTCTGGACCAGAACGCGGGGGAAGAAGACTTGCGCGTCGTGGCTTCAACCAAAGCCATGGATGAACGTCAGGCTGTAGCCGCCGCTCGGAGTTATGATGACGTAGGTCGGCGCGGCGATCCGGCGCCCGCGCCGCCGCCGCCGCCGGCCGTTCCTTCGCCGACGGCGCCGCCGCCGATCCTGACCGAAGGCAAAAGGCTACCCACGACAGTACGCTCCCAGCTCGGCGCGGACGGGGTGGCGGTCATGGCATTTTCATTCACACACGAGTAAGCGAAACGATGAACGGAGCGGCCGTCTCCGCTTGGCCGCTCCGGCTCACTCGAAATGAACCACCTGCGGCCGCTCCTGCCAGGGCGCGGCCGCAACCACCGCACCGGTCACGATGGCGGCGGCGGCCAGCCCGGCTGCGCCCCAAATCCACCAGCGCTGATAGAGCGGCTTGCGTACCGGAACCACCGCCAACAAATACTCCGGTGCGGTGTTGGGCTTGGCGGTCGTCGGCGTCTGCGACTCATCGGTCAGCTCGCGGACCCGCTGGCTGATGTAGTGGTCCAAGGTCGTCGTGGTAATAAGACCGCTGCGCTCCGGATCGGCCTTGCCGCGCAGTCCCTCGACCGCCGCCTTGCTGAAGGCGCCGTTTCCCCACCGGGACGCTTCCCGCGAAGCCTGGTCGCCGGTGGACGCGGCATAGACAATGATCCCGCTGTCGGCGCTGGTCAGCTCATTGGTCAGACGGATCAAGTCAAGGCTGCTCGCCCGCTGCAGCCCAAGCACCCCGCCCGCGTGACAGGTATCAAGAAACAGCAGCACCCGGCCGCGGATCCGGCTCAGCGCCAGCTGGAGCTGCGGTCCGTCGATATGCCCGCCCGCTTCGCTGTCGAAATCAATCGGCAGGAAAGAGTAGCGCCCGGTCTCGCTATTGGTCACCCCGTGCCCGGCCAGAAACAGGACGGCGACATCCTTTGACGAGGTGCTCTGCGCCAGCCATTCGAGCCCGGCGAGGATGTCGTTGCGTCGCGCCGCTTTATCGACCAGCGGCATCACCTCTACTTTTTGATAGCGCTTCCCCTCTTGTTCCTTGAACGCCGCTGCCAAATCGAGCGCATCCTTGGCGGGATACGCGAGCCGCAGACTCGCGCTCGGGTAGGCGCTCACCCCTACCGACAACATATAAAGCTGCGGCCGCTCTAGCGACGAAGCCGTGCGGCTGCCCGTCCAGCGCACCCGGACCAGGGCCGGCTCGCTCTTGGTGGTCGCGGTCTGGGCAAAAATCGCGATCGTGCTGTCTTCGGGAGGAATGGTAACCCGGAAGGTATAGGGATGCTCGGCGGTCGGCGGAAGCTGGGCCGGCTCGGTCTCTTTTTCGCGCACGATGCCGCGGCTCTGCTCGCGCCGCCCCTGGACAAGCTGCCAAACATTCTGTATCGGCTCTCCGGAGGGCGAGCGGATCATGACCCGTACGGTCACCTCACGGCTGTTCATCGCGGTCTGTTCTTTGGGCTCCAGCACCCGGACGACCGGTGGCAGGAGCTTGCGCAGAGGCCGCGCTACCGTCGGGTTTTCGAGCGCCGCGTCCGCCTCCTCGCAGGCCACGCGCTCGCTTGCCGCAAATAGGACGCGGGCGATGATGTCCGGGCGGTAGTAGGTCTCACGCAGGAGGCCGACCCGGAAAAAATCCGCCGGAACCTCTTCCCCGCGCGGCACCTCCCAGCCGAGCAGCGACTCGCCATCCAGCGACGTGTCATAATATCCGGAGCGAGTCCAGGCGATCCACCGATTGCCATCCGCGGAAAAAGAAAATGCCAATCGCTCTTCGCCATCCGCGCTGCTGTACCAGCGTACGCTGCCATCGATGAGAGAGGCGATCACGAGGCGACCGTTCCCGGAAATCTGGACCGCCCGCGCCGCCGCCGGCAGCGCAATCCGACGCCGCAGCTTCCCCGATGGCTCCAGCAGCAAGAGCGCCTGGGTCGTCGCCGTGGCTCCCCACTGTCCGTCTGCCGCCGCGGCCCATCGGACTGGAACCTCGTCTGCCGCGAGCGCCACGTGCTGGCCATTGATGTTGAGCGCCGGCGGATCTTGCGAAGTCACGACCTTCCATTCCGCGGGTGGATCGGCCGGCGGTCGCACCCGGCGGTCGGCGGCGGGGCTGGCCGCGATCTTGTGCTCTCGGGCGGAGTACAAAAGCGGCGTGCTGCCCCCCTTTGGGACGATGCGCAAAAGCCCCCCTGAGAAATCCAGCTGCATGGCTTCTATCGGCGGGCTGAGCCGCTCATGCTGGAGGGAACGCTGACCATTGGCGGCGATGATTCCCCACGCCGGCGACTTATCGACATACGCCGCGCTCTCGCCCCCCAGAACCGCCAGCGCGGTGAGCGGTCCGTGGCCGGCGGCATATTCGCGCGGCGGTCCCGCGCCTTCGTTCCGCCAGCAGCGCACGTTATAGGTCCCGCTCTTACTGTAGTCGCCGGCCGCGCATAGGGCCGTCCCATCCGGAGACCAGGTCACAAGCCGCATGCTCCCGGAGACGCCGTCGAGATTCGGTGTGGACAACACGTGAAGATCGTACCCGGAGAGGACCTCAACACGCGGCTCGCCGAAGTAGCCGGCGGCGATGCGTTGGCCGTCGCTGCTTATCGCTAGTCCAGCCACGCCGCCGCGCTCTGACCGATGGTCTATGAGAAGATTCAGGCCCGGACCAAAGAGCCGTATCGTCTGATCGGCGGCAGCCACGATGCGGCCGCTGCGGTCCATGATGAGCGCAGTCACCGCGCCGCTCAGCCCTTCATCTTTTGCCTGGAGCCGTCCGGTGTCGACCTCATAAAGATGCACCGCGCCATTGCTCAGCCCCACGACGAGCTGTCGCCCATCGGCGGAATAGGTCAGCCGGACGGCGGGGGCGGGGAGCTTGGGCAGCCGCTTTAGCACCTGCTGCCGCGCGCGATCAAAAATAAGCACGCTGCTGCGGCCGTCCTGTACGCTCAGCGCGAGCTGCTGGCCATCAGGACAGAGCGCGACTGCGACGAGCTCTGCGCCGCGCCGGCCGGGAATCTGTAACGTCTGGCGCAGACTGCCATCGGAGATCTGCCATACGCGCAGCGTGCGGTCGTACGCGGCCGGTGCATAGGTCACAAGGAGCTGTCCGAGCGCGTCAAAAGCGGCCAGCTCGATGGGGCCGGTGTGCATTCCCGTCTCCAACTTCAGCTGCGGCAGGAGCGAATCTTCGCCGGCTGTCCGCTGTGCCGGCGTCGGCGGAGCGACCTCCGCTGCCCCCGCCGGCCGCGCGCCGAGCAGGCTGACCCCGAGCAGGAGGACGCTCATCACCCGGGCAGAGTAGAGCCGCTCCCAGACCCTCCTGTTTGTGCGCCGTACCGTATGGACCTGCACTGGAGACCTCTATGGTGGATTGGGATTGTCGAGCCAGTTTGGCTGCTTCGGTATAAGGCCGCAAGATCGTATGCGCACCCTTGTCCGCCTCTGCGATCGGCGGCGCCATGGCGGATCAAAATTCACTTGTGCCGGCAGCGTCTTGAGCTCAAGAGAAAACCGACTGACTGAAAAAGTGTACCATGGCTTGGTCGGAAGTGCGGCGCACCCGACAGGAGGGCGAGATGCGTGGAGCTCAGCAGAACTTCTGGCTGGCGTGGAACTGGCTGCGGGTGGGCGTTGTGTGCTGTTTGCTGGCAGGATGCGCCTCCGGCGAGGTCCAGCTCAATGTGAGCCTGACAGGTCTTACCGCAGAGGTGACTTCAGTACAAATATCCATTCAGTTTGATTCCAGCTCAACCGAGCTGCGAACGCAGCATCTCAGCCAAGGGATCGATCGCTTCATCATCGCGTTTCCCATCGAACGTGTAACACAAGGGAAGATCAGCCTGGTCCTGTCCGGACAGGACTCGCGCCGGTGTGAGATCGCCACAGGGGCGGCCAATGCGGTGAGCATCGACTCATCGCAGCGGGCCGATGTCGAAGTAGCCATGCGGATCTTGCCGGAGAGCCGCTGCCAGCTGCTGGTCCAGAAGCTGGGAACCGGCAGCGGGACGGTCGAGCACGATCCCGAGCAAGCGAAGCTGTTTGCAAAGCATATTGCCTGCGGTCCTACCTGCCAGGTTTCCTACCCGACGGATGTGGATGTAACCCTGATTGCCAGAGCGGATCCGGACAGCTACTTCGCCGGCTGGTCGGTGCGCAGCGGCCGCGCATCGGACGGCTGCTCGGGTCTGGGAGTGTGCAAGGTGACCACAGAGAATCGGCTCACCGATGTCCGGGCGACGTTTCTGCCGCGCCAGGTCTGCCGTCCGGACGGCTTTTGCTGGGACCAACCCAAGCCGCAAGGGGCGGCGCTCAACGCGGTGTGGGGCGCCCGCCCCGATCAGGTCTGGGCGGTGGGGAGCGGGGGAACGATCCTGCTATGGAACGGATCCTTCTGGGCCAACTACGGCTCGCCGACCGAGCAGGACCTGCT
The DNA here is from genome assembly GCA_937879845.1 of uncultured Myxococcales bacterium. Classification (GTDB taxonomy): domain Bacteria; phylum Myxococcota_A; class Polyangia; order Palsa-1104; family JAEUJZ01; genus CALFML01. The sequence goes on along the minus strand of CALFML010000831.1, from coordinate 227 downwards.
CGATGTCTGGGGCGCCAATGTCGATGATGTCTGGGCCGTCGGTCTGAGCGGCACGTTGCTGCACTGGAACGGCCTGCTCTGGAAGCAAGAGGAGAAGACGTCAGCCTATGATCTCTCCGGCGTCCACGGCACCGGGCCCAACCGAGTCGTCGTCGTCGGCGCGGGCGGGCTTTACATAGATCGGAAGAGCGTCGTGTAGGGAAAGAGTGTCTTCGCCTGTGTAGATC
>CALFML010000830.1 GCA_937879845.1 uncultured Myxococcales bacterium | reverse complement strand
CCATTTATTGCCGGGCAGCTAGCTATCCAGACCAAATCAAACTGATCTTTATCCGGCGCTGGCAGTGGGAAATCCTGGGCTTTTGTAGTTAATTTGCCGCTGGGTGCGAGTGCAGGTTAGCCCGGCCTACAGGTACCGTTGATCCGCCTCGCGGTAGCGCTGCATGTCCGCTGCAGGGCGGCGATCGCAAAATAAATTGGCACGGCTTGTGCTGAGTAAATCTGCTTGCAAGTTGCACAGGGCGACGCTTGCTGGTCTTCTGTCGCGTTACTGAACCCGAAATTGCCATATAAGGACCAAGTGCAAATGAAATTTTACAATCAAGTTGAACCGCAGCTTAATTCCGCTGAACGCCCCGCGGGACTGGACGCGGCTACAGCTGCGCAGCGTCCGCTATACCATCCGGCGGCAGTACCGCGGATTGGCCGCGTCCTGCGTGAGCGTTATCGACTGGAATCGCTCCTGGGGATGGGCGCAATGGGCGAAGTATACCGGGCTACCGACTTGCTGCTGCAGCAGCCGTGTGCGGTCAAGCTGGTGTTTCCTGGCGCGGTTTATGGTCTGAAAGCGCACCGGCGGTTCGTCAATGAGGCGCGCGTCGTTGCTCGGCTGTTTCATCCCAACATCGTCGAAGTGCGCGACTTCAACGAAGACGAAGACGGCACCAAGTTCCTGGTCATGGAGCTCCTAGAGGGCCTGGACCTGCATGAGGTGCTCTCGCGCCATGGCCGCTTGCCGTTGCCGCGGGCGATGGAGATCATTCGCGCGGTGGGAGCGGCGCTGCAGTACGCGCACGACCTGGGGATCGTCCACCGCGATGTGAAGCCGGAGAATATCTTCCTTGGCACCCGCGGCCGGCGTCCTGATGGACGGGAGCCGAGCGGCAGCGAGCCCGAGCAGGTCAAGGTGCTCGACTTCGGTCTGGCCAAGCTCCTGCGCGATCCGGCAGATGAAGAGGCGAGTCGTGACGACCCGGCGAGCGCCCCGGCGCAGCTTACCAAGGGGATCGTCATCGGCACCATGGCCTATCTCTCTCCGGAGGCGATGGGAATGGACAGCCGGCAGGTGGATGCCCGCGCCGATCAGTGGTCGCTGGCAGTGGTCGCCTATCAGCTGCTCTCGGGCCGCCTGCCGTTCGGGAACCCGAATCCGCTGGGGCTGTGGCAGCTCTGGCAGATGATCTGCACCGAAGAGCCGCTGCGGCTGCGCGCCCTTGTGCCGACGATTCCGGAGCACGTCGATCGGACGATCCACGTTGCGCTTTCCAAGAACCGCCAGGATCGCTTCCCGCGAATCGCTGATTTCATCCGCAGCCTGGGCAACCTGCCGCCGCTCGGCAGCGTGGAGACCGTCCGCATTGCCGGCGCCGCCGCGGCCAAGGCCGGTGCTGCCGCGCCGCTGGCCAAAGGGGCAGAGGGGCTGACGGCGATTCCGCGCGACCAGATCGCGCCGGAGCCCTCAGAGCCCACCGATGTCGAGCCGTATCTGCCCGGGCTCACGCGGCCGCGGCTCGCTCTTTTGCCGACCGCCGGTCCGGGCGGGCGCAGTGTGCCCGAGTTTGTCGAGCCGGAAGGCGCGCTGCGTACGCTGCGGGTATCGAGCACGCAGCGTGATGCCCAGAGTCCGATCTCACGCGCCGAAGCGGTGCCGCTAAATCCCGATCTCCTGGTGACGGCTCACTACACGGCAGAGCAGCTCATCGAGCTTAGTCGAATGGCTTCCGGCGAAGAAGCTCCGGCGCTCGTCCATGCGGCTCAAGACGTGCCTACGGCGCCTTACCGGATCGGAGCGCGCGTCATCAAGGACATGGATGAGCAGTTCGATCGCACGCCGCTGCCGGTGCCGCGGCCGTTTGGCGGGGAGCTGAGCCTGCGCGTGAATACGGCGGTCGTCCCTCCGCCCGCGCCCACGTCCGGAACCGGAGGGCTCCTGCGCACGGAGACAGCGATCGCCGAGAATTCAATAAAGCCCGCGGGTGCCGCGAGCGAGCAGCTGCTTATGACCCTTGTGCCAAGCGGCGAGGCTCCGAGCAAAGCAGCGAACCCGGCGAGCGAGCAGCTGCTTATGACCCTTGTGCCAAGCGGCGAGGCTCCGATCAAAGCAGCGAACCCGGGGAGCGAGCCGCTGCACGCGACCCTTATGCCGAGCGGGGAAGCTCCGGTCAAAGCAGCGAACCCGGGGAGCGAGCCGCTGCACGCGACCCTTGTGCCCAGTGGCAAGGCTCCGAGCAAAGCAGCGAACCCGGGGAGCGAGTCGCTGCGCGCGACCCTTGTGCCGAGCGGGGAAGCTCCGGTCAAAGCAGCGAAGCCGGCGAGCGAGCAGACCGTGCCGGTGCCGAAGCTGCCATCGCTACCGGTGAGCCGGCAGGTTGCGGCAGCTCCTGCCATTGCGAGCCGCCCGGCCTCGCGGGCGCAGCCGCCGCGACCTCCGGCGGCTGCGCTGACCGCGCCGCGGCGCAGTCGGGCGATGCCGCCTGTGCAGCCCGCGCTGCCGCCTTCAGGCGGATTTACGGCGAAGCCCTTGGTTGCGGCGTCTCCCCTGCCAGTGCTGCCCATGCCCTGCCTGCTGACCTTGCCGGGCACGGCGCCGCCGGAGCTCGGGCAGCCTCTGCTCCTGCGGCGTCCGGGGATGCGTCGTCCGCTGTGGCGGGCCCTGGGGGCCGGCTCCATAGTCCTGGGACTGTTGATTGCAGTGCTATTAGGGCTGCGTTTGGCTCGAGCCAAGGCGGTGTCGCTAAACCCGGCGCCGCAATCGGCGGCAGAAGAAATCTCCGAAGCAGCTCTGGTGTCGGCGGATCCGCCGCCGCTGAGCACGCAGAGCGACTCGCGGTCGGAGTTCTCCATGAATCAGTCTGAAGCTCAGGCTAAACAGACGCGGGCGGAGCGGCACGCCGATCCGCCTGCCGGTCAGTCGGTCGCGCCAGCTTCTCTGCTGCACGCGGCGCCGATTTCACACCAGCCCGAAGCGCGTGCGCTGGCGCCGAGCTTTCGCGGCGCGGTGAAGCCGCCGGGCCAGCTCCAATCCAAGGCGGCCAACCCCGCGCCCGCGCCCGCGGCGCGTCGTTCTTCCCCGCCTCCGGCTGCGCAGACGACCGCAACGCTGTCGGCGCGGCAAGGCGAGCCGTCCCTGGAGAACACGAGCGAGCAGCCGGCCCTGGAACCGGGACTGCCCGCGTCCGGGCGGCCGGCGGTAGTCGGTTCGCTCTCGGATTAGCTCACGATCAGCTGAGTCGACGCTGATGAACTAGATGAGGTGGCGGCGCCTCATCGTTACGCGATTGGGCCGCATGCAGATCGCCGCGGCGATCTCTATAAAAGGGAAATCATCATGGCCGGAACGGTCCGAGACAATTCGCTCAGTGGTCAGATCGTGGCCAACTATCGCGTCGGCCGCATGATCGGACGCGGCGGGATGGGGGCCGTATATGAGGCAGTCCATCAATTTCTGGGACGGCGTGCCGCGCTGAAAGTGCTGCACGCGCAGTTCTCTCAGACCTCTGAGCTGACGGCGCGCTTTGTCAATGAAGCGCGGGCTGCCAATGCGGTCCAGCATCCCAGCGTGGTGAGCGTGTTCGAGATCGGCCAGCTCGATGAGGGCACCCGCTATATCTTGATGGAATACCTGGACGGTCCGCCTCTCAGCCAGCGAGTGCGCGAGCTGGCGACGGCGGAGGGCGCGGCGGCGGCGGCCGCAGGCGGCGCACCGCGGGTGGTGAGCAGCATGCGGCTCGTGCGTCAGCTTGCCTCGGCCCTGCGCGCCTTACACGACAAAGGGGTGATCCACCGCGATCTGAAGCCCGACAACATCTTGATCGTAAAAGATCCCGAGACCCCCGGCGGCGAACGCGCCAAGCTGCTCGACTTCGGAATCGCCAAGTTCGTCAGCGAGTACGGCCGAATCGAAGAGTCGCCCTTTCCCGGCGTGCCGGCCTATGTGAAGACGGCGCTCGGGGCGCTGCTCGGCACGCCCATGTATATGGCGCCTGAGCTGTGGCGCGCCAAAGGGAATGTCGATCACCGCGCCGACATCTATTCGCTGGGCTGCATCTTGTTCGAGCTGCTCACCGGACGGCCGCCCTACTGCGCCAGCGCGATTGCGCAGCTTATGCATATGCACGTCTGGCAGAATCCGCCGCCCGCGCTGCTCTCGCGGCCGGACATTCCGGGGCCGCTCTCGGCGCTTGTGCACAAGATGCTGGCCAAGGAGCCCGGCGAGCGGCCGACTACCACCGAGGTGGAGTCGGTACTGGATCGCCTCCTCGCCGGTACCGCGGACGTGCAGCCGACAAACGATGCCTCCACCATCGTGATCCGCTCCGGGGAGGTACCCAAGGTGCCCGCGCCTGCGCCGCCGTCATCAAGCTCACCGCCACCGGACGATCAGACGATGCCGCTGCAGCGGGTGAAACAGATCGTCCAGCAGGTGACGATGATTCCCACTCTGGATCCGCAGATGGTGATGTTCTCCGGGGGAAACTCTCTGCACGGAGGGCTGCCGCCTACCCAAGGTCTGCCGCCCGCGGTGGAGTCGCCGCTGTCGCCACCAGGCGTCGCCCTTGCCGCCGGACGGAGCCCGCTCGGTGAGCGCAGCCCTTCGGGGAGCGCGCAGCTCGTGCCGCTGCCGCGGATGACGGGGCGACTCGGCTCGTTCGCATCGGCCGGGGCCTTGGGCCTTGGGGTCTTTTGCGTCTGGTTATTCACTGGCGGGCGTGAAAAATACCGCCCGCCCGAGACCCCTGGCCTCTACATGACCCACGCGCCCGGGACGGAGCGTCTCGTTCAGCTAATCAGCGTGCCTTTGCAAGCCGAGCTCCGCGACGCCGCCACTGGCAAGGTTTTGGGATCCACGCCGTATACTTACACCCAGACGCCGTTTAAAGCGCTGGGGATTATTGTGCACAAACCTGGCTATAAGGACCGTTCGCTCACGCTCGACTGGTTTAGCACCGCCTCCATCTTCACCGTCAAGATGCAGAAGAAGAGAAAGTAGCGGCGCGCGGGTCATCCCAGCCACTCGGAGCCGTCGGGGGAGAACTCTTTTTTCCAGATCGGCACTTCCCGCTTGAGGGCTTCGATCGCGGCGCGGCAAGCGGCGAAGGCCTCGGCGCGGTGGGGCGCGGAGGCGGCGACCAGTACCGCGGTGTCGCCGATTTGCAGGCTGCCCACGCGGTGGACCATGGCGACGCGGGCGCCGGCGATCGAGGACTCGATGCGCGCGGCGATCTGGCTCATCGTGCGCTGCGCCATCTCATCATACGCTTCATAGTCCAGACGGATGACCTGCTTACCGTCGTTGTGATCGCGGACGACGCCGCAGAACACCGCGATCCCGCCTTGACCGGAGCCGCTCACCGCATCGATCACCTCCTGCCATACAAGCGGCTCGCGGCTGATGCGGCAGTGTCCGGCCCCGCCCGAGACCGGCGGAATGAGCGCGACCTCATCGCCCCCCGAGAGCGGATGCGACAGCGGCACCATCTCCTGATTGACCGCGACCTGCAAGCTGCGCCGCGCGCCGGCGATCACCTGGCTGCCGCGAGCCAGCACCTCAAGCAAATCATTAGCGGTGCTACCGTCGGGTAATTCGATCGTTTCTTGGTCGCGGCCGAGCCGATCGCGAAGCAGGGCAAAGTACCGGATGCGCACGTTCATGGGCGCATTGTAGCCGCAACCGGTCCGCTGCAAATGCCCGCTGCAAATGCTAGGTCCGCTGCCAGCGGGGCTGGGCGCGAAGCTGCGACCCGGGGGCAGAATTTTTGACATCGCCCTACAGCTGGATACAAATGAGGCATGCCCTCGTCAAGGCAGGAGGCGCGGCCAGCCCAAACTGGCGAGCTTGTCGTTGCGGAGACACAGGATGAAGCCGCAAAGCGACTCGGTCAGCGCTTGCTCGTGCACATCCGCCGCAGCCACGCCACTGCCGCAGCGCGGGAGACGCCGCCGCCAACGCCGGCCAAGACCGTCCCCCGACCCGCATCGCCGTCCGGCCTTGGGAAGGCGCCGGCGGAGACGCGCATCGAGCTTTCGCTTACCAACAACCAGTGCACGATGATCTCGGTGCGGCGGGAACCCGGACGCTATCGGCTGCGGCTGCATCACATCTTCGCCGAAGCGGGGCCCGATGTCGTGGCCGCGCTCGGACGCTACGTGACGCGGGCGGAGCGCTCTGCTTCCGCGGTGCTTGGGGAGTTTATAAGCGCCAACCAAAACAGACTCCCTCCGCTTTCGCCGCAGCGGACCGCGCCGCCGGCCGAGCCGCAGCGGACAGAGCGGCCGCCGCGCCTGGAGTCGCGGGGTCAGTACCACGATCTGGCGCAGCTTTTTGCCAAGCTTAACGTCGACTATTTCGGCGGCGCGATTCAGGCCGCGATCACCTGGGGGCAGCGCAAGCGGCCGGGCGCAGCGGCGCGGCGCCACAAGTCGCTGCAGCTTGGCTCCTATGCCGTGGAGGATGCGCTGATCCGCATCCACCCGACGCTCGACCGCCAAGAGGTCCCCGGCTACTTCGTCTGCTGGATCATCTACCACGAGATGCTGCACCAAAAGCACGGCATCGCCGTCATCGCCGGCCGCCGCCGCTTCCATCCGCCAGAGTTCCTCGCGGAAGAGCGACTGTTTGACGACTACGAACAAGCGCAGCTCTGGGAGCGCCAAAACCAGCAGCGGCTGCTCTGGTATTAGTCGCTCGAGTAGCGGAAGGGCGGCGGCAGGGCAGGGGAGGGCAGGGGTCGGGTGGCCGTGCAAACACGGATCCGGCCGAATGTGACGTGGCGCAAATTTTTATCGCCCGCGCCATCGGCCGTCGAGCTGCTGCATAGGAACCGTAAGCGATGGGAATGACGCGGTTCCTTTCCTTCCGTACGGTTTAGGCGAAAGTCTAATAACTTGATTTTCGCCAAACTCAGGCATGAGCGCTGAAGTATGGCGCTGGGTTTTGTGCTAAAAGTGTATAAAAGGAGGAAAGTGCCACGTAAGACGGTGCCCAGTAGCTGCGGATACGCAGAAGCCAGAGTCGGCTGGGAGCGCGATCGGCGGTACGCCCGAGCCTGTGGGCGCGGCCGGTTCGCCGGAGCGGCGGCAGAATAGGGGTAGGGCGGCTGGCGGCCTGGTGTTTCCAATCGGATAGAGGGGAGCTATGACGATGTGCACGATAACGCACGCATATCTGACCGTGGGCCTGGCTGGGATGACGGCATTCTTTCTACTCGGGGTGTGCGGACAGCACCATGACCCGGCGATGGGTGAGCTCGGAGGGACCGAGGTCTTGATGTCTGATGCGATGCGGCCGGAACCGCGGTCGCTGCACGGTCTGCCGCGGCTCACGGCGCCGGTTGAAAAGGATCGCAGCGTGCGACCGGTGGGCGGCTGGGGGGTGAGCGTGCGCGAGATCAGCGCCACGCAGTAGCCTCAGCCGCGAGCGATGGGGCGCTGCGGCAGCTCGTCCAGCATGGCTTCCGCAAGGCACAGGAGCCCGGCCAGGAAGAAGCATGCCTGGTGAATCGTCCGCGCCTGTCCACCGGCCAGCCCGATCAGCAAAAGTCCCGTACCGCGGCGACGGAAGCGATCCTTGCGCACGAGCAGGGCCGCGGTGGTCAGCGACCAGGCGGCCAGGCTCCATAGATAAATCATCTGGGCCAGCGCGGATGCCGGCAGGTGCATGTCAAAGCCGATATAGATAAGCCGCGCCGCCGCCCCGCGATCCTGAAAAAGCAGGAGCCCCATGCCGCCGACCAGAAGCGCGGCGCCGGCCAGCGGCAAGCCGTCGGTGCGCCACCTGAGGATCTGCGCCGGCCACAAAAGCGCGCCGCTCACCCCGAGCGCCGCCGCCGCGGCCGTCGTGCCGTAGATGGCCAGAAACAACGTGTAGCGCTGCAGGATCCCGCGGCTGCTCAAAAGCCCCCAGTGCGTCTCAAGCAGCAGGAGCGGCGGGACGAGCAGGAACATCAGCGCGACTTTGTGGCGCCGGCGGGCGGTGCGGCGGGGAAGGACCGACAAGAGGATCAGCAGCGACAGGCAGACGCTGGAAGTCTGGGCCAGCCACTGCGCCCGCACCAGACCCAGGAGCTGCGCCGCCAGGGCCGGAAACAAGATGAGGAGCGAAGAGACAAAGATGAACACCGCCGCCATGAGCGACAGTCCGGCCCGACGCACCGGATCGTTGGCCAAGCCGGTCGGGGCCATGGTGCCAAGCAGCATCGCCGCGGTCACGATAATCGCCAGCACCGACGCCAGGTTGAGAGAGTAGGTGCCGGCGAAGTCGAGCAGGCTGCACAGCCACTGCGGCAGCACATGCGGGAACACCCGCGACAGCGGCTGCAGCAAGCGATAAAACAGAAACTCCGCCAGCGCGGCGAAGCACAGGATGGCCGGCAGCGAGATCTGGCCGCCGAGCAGCCGCAGCCAGCTGGATGGCGACGACGGCGCCGCTGCGGCCGGCGAGGGCGAAGATGGGGTACTCACGCCTTTCACGGTATGCGCGTCTGCGCTGTCGAGGCAAGCGCAAACTCCGGCCACCGTACCATACACGCGCCCACGCGGACGCTACGGCGCTTGGGCGCGGCAGCGCACCACGGCCACATCGCCGTTGATGCCGCGCAGCGGCACCTGGGCGTGCTGCACGGCGAAGCCGGCGCGGGCGATGGCTTCGGGGACGCCGTCTATCTCGTAGACGCAGCTCGTGCAGACGATCTCGCCCGGGCCGGCGAGTCCTTGGACCCGCGCGGCGATGTTCACGGTGCGTCCGAAGTAGTCCAGCTGATCGTTTAGCTCGACGGCGATGCAGGTTCCGGTGTGGAGTCCGATCTTCAGATGCAGCGAGTCTTCGTTCAGTAGCTGCAGCTGCTGGTTCATGCGGGTGACGGCCTGCACCGCCGCCATCGGGTGGGCGAAGCTCGCCATCACCGCGTCGCCAATCGTCTTGACGATCGCTCCGCCCTCCGCCGCGATGATCCGGCGCAGGATGACAAAGTGGCGCCGCACGAGATCATAGGCGGCGATGTCGCCGATGCGCTCATAAAGGGCCGTCGAGCCCTTGAGATCGGTGAACAGCAGCGTCGTTCCTTTTACCTCCAGACCGCCCTCGGCGGGGATGCTCGCGGCGCGGAACAGCTCGCGAAAGGTCTGCGACATGATGAGCCGCGGCCCGGTCATGTAAGGCAAAACCGCATGCCCAATCGGCTCGCCCGGCGGCGCCGCTTCCGGCCACAGGGTGCCGGACGGCGAAAAGAGATATCCGACCGGCTGCGAGAGCCGATTCTGGATGCGAACCTCCACCTTGCCGGTCGGCACCTCGATGTCCTCCGGGATGGCGTAGCCGTTGAAGATCTCCACGCTCACCGAGCGCGGGCCTTCGCTGGTCGGACTGGCGGCGAGACAGCACGCCGCATGCTGCGCCGGGGAGAGCAGGACGGTATCGCCGGGCTCCAAGTTCAGCGAGACAGTCTGTTCCCCGCACGCCGGCACGCGGTCGGCGTGCATGATTCCGGCGGCGAGGGCCTGGTGCGGCGGCGATCCCGGCGCGAGGCTCGAAGAGAAATAGAGCCGCAGCGCGTCCTGCCGCAGATCCAGCGACACCGGCGAGTGAAAACGGATGGGCCGCACGGTCGGCGAGACCGTGAACGCGACCTCCACCCGGTCATCGAAAGAGCGCTTGATGTCGAGGCTGCAGAAGCCGCAGTGCCGCCGATCGATGGTGCGCAGCGCCCCCGGAGTGGTCAGGAAGGCCAGACATCCGGGACATAGAATTCCCCAGGCGAACTCTAAAATCCCGGCGTGCGTGGCATAAAGGAAAAGATCGATGGCCTGCTGCTCGCTGACGCCGTGGTCGGCGGCCCAGCGCAGCGGGCTCATACGGAACAGCGCTTCATCGGGCGCCGACAGCAGGAAGGTGCGAAAGGTCTCGATGAGCGAAGCCGGCAAAGTCTCCGTCGTACGGAGCAGGTGAAGCCGTTGCTCCAGGTCAGCAGCCGCCATGAACGGAAGAGTACCACAGGGCTACGACCTGACCCAAAGGGCGCGACCTCACCCTCCGGCGGACTCGCGGGCGGCGCGCTGCGGGGCGCTGGCTTCGGTGGCCTTGCGCAGCGGGCCCAGGACATGGGTCTTTACGCCCTGGGGCAGCTCCCCCAAAAGCTCCGCCATCTGCAGCATGGCGACCATGGCGCCGACGATGCGGATCCACTGGTTGCGCGCCGTCAAGAGCGCGTCATCGGTCGGCGCGACGGGCAGGGACAGCCGCTCCTGTTCTTTTTCGCCGAGCTCTTTGCCCGTGGCGATGAGGCGCTCGATGATGTCTAAGAGGGTGCGGCCGGTCACCCGGTGCGCCTTGAGGAAGTAGCGATCCGCATCGGGCATGCCGTCGATGATCTGCCGCAGCAAGAGGGCGTTGTCGGCCTCCGCCTGATACGACAGCTTGGCCAGCTTGCGGCCGCCCGGCAGGAGCAGCTGATAGAGCCGCTCCCAGCGCTTGCGCACATCGTCGTCATCGACCAGCAGCATCATGGCCTGGCACAGGCAGTCGAGCCCGTGGACCAGATCGTCGTGCTCGGCATCCAAGGCGCGGACGGCTTGCTGGAGCGAGGTGGCGCGGACCTCGTCCTGCGACTGATGGGCGAGAAGGACCTGATGCGTCTCGCGCAGGCGGGAGAGCAAGCTGGCGAGCTCCGGCACGCCGGAGAGGGCCTGACCCGCCGGGTGGACGGGATCGACGAACGTCTGGCTGAGCGTCAGCATATCGCTCTGGCTCAAGCGGCTAAGCTGCATCGACAATCTCCTGATAAAGGCATTCCATCAGCGATCTTATCCGACAACGAGCGGCAGGAAAAGTCCCAATGTTCCGGCGGCCTTTGGCAAAACGCGGGCGCCGGGATGCCGCGGGTACGCATTGACGGCGGGCGACGGATTTGCCAACGTGCGCCCATGCAATCAATGCGCCGGGATGGGCGACGACCCGATGAGCTTCGCCCGAGCTCGCTAGAGATCGATTACTTGAAGTCGCCGATGGGCAGCGCGCTTGTGCGCTGCGGGCAGACCTGGGTGCTGTGCACGGCTTCGGTGGAAGAGCAGCAGCCGCCGTTTTTGCGCGCCCAGAAATCGAGCAGCGGCTGGGTCACCGCGGAGTACAGCATGCTCCCCGGCTCGACCTCGACGCGGTCGTCGCGGGGGGCCAACGGCCGGGCCAAGGAGATAGAGCGGCTCATCGGGCGTTCGCTGCGCGCCGCAGTGGACCTGCCGGCGCTTGGCCCGCGCACCGTGACCATCGACTGCGATGTTCTGCAGGCCGACGGTGGCACCCGCACCGCGGCGATCACCGGCGGCTACGTGGCGCTGGCGCTGTGCCTGCGCCGGCTCATGCACAAGGGGCTGTGTCCGGGCCTGCCGCTGCGGCAGGCGGTGGCGGCGGTCTCGGTGGGAGTCATCGACGGCCAGGTGTGTCTGGATTTGCCTTACGAGGAAGACGCCCGCGCGGCGGTGGACATGAACATCGTCATGGCGCAGCCGGTGGACGGACCGGCTGATGCGGCGGCGACGTTCGTCGAGGTCCAGGGCACCGGTGAGCACGGGACCTACAGCCGCTCGCAGCTCGACGCCCTGGTGGATGCGGCGACCCACGGCTTGCGGCAGCTGTTCGTGCTTCAGACCCAGGCGCTCACGGGGGCCTCGCTCATCCCGCCCAGCGAGCGGGGCGCCGGCGGTGCGCCGACCGAGCGGAGCTGAGCATGGCCGACCGGCCCATCCAGATCGTGCTCGCGACGCAGAACCGCCACAAAGTCGAGGAGCTGCTCGCCCTTTTGCGCGACAGCGCCCCCGAGCTGACCGGACAGCTCGGGCTCACCTCCCTGGCCGATCTGGGAATCCGCGATGACGTGGTGGAGGACGGGACGACCTTCGCCGAGAACGCGATCATCAAGGCCCGCGCCGCCCATGCGCGCACCGGCCTGTGGGCGCTGGCCGATGACAGCGGCCTGGAGGTCGCGGCGCTCGGCGGGGCTCCGGGGATTCACTCGGCGCGCTACGGTGGGGAGCCGCGCTCGGATAAGCGGAACCTGGAGGCCTTGGTCGCGGCGCTGGCCGAAGTCCCGCCGCCGCGCCGGCAAGCGCGCTTCGTCTGCACCTTGGCGCTCTACGGTTTAACGGCAACGGATCGCGAAACGGCGGCAATCCCCATCGTCCGCCTGCGCAGCGGTCAGTGCTCCGGCCAGCTCCGCCTTTCCCCCGTGGGAACGCAGGGTTTTGGCTATGATCCGCTGTTCATCCCCGACCCGGCGGAGCTTGCCGCTTCTGGCCTCACCGATCCGGCGCTTGTCGGCAAGACTTACGCCGAGCTCGCAGCGGCCGACAAGAATCGTCTCTCCCATCGGACGCGCGCCGTAAAGGCCCTGGTTCCCATCCTCCGCGGCCTCTGTGCGAGCGCCGGCGCCGTCCTGCCGGACTAGCCCGCGTACGCCTCCCCCCATGAACTAGACGTGAACTAGGCGCGACTCTCCGGAAACAGCGCTTGCTACGGGCTACCGCCGCGTAGTAAGCCCCTTGATACTCCAGAGTTTTTCGACCGTTCAACGCCCGACAATGAGGAGGTCCGATCATGTCCCCACGCCTTCGCCTGCTCTTCTCTGTGGCCCTTGGCCTCAGTCTCTGGCTCTCCGCCGGGGTCGCATCGGCGACCAACTATACGCTGTGGATTCACGGTCGTAACTCGGGGGGCGGAACGGTCGCCGGAACTTACAGCGACTTCCGCTACTGGGGTCCGGCGACCACCGCCGCTGGCGTGAACAAGAAGGCGGTCAACTGGGACGGCGTCAGCAGCATCGCCTCGACCAACGTGGCGATCGTCAACGCGCTCGACTGCTACTGCACCGGCAGCAACTGGTGCTACATCGCCGTGCACTCGGCCGGCGACTACCAAATCGGTTATGCCCTGGCCATGCTCGGCGGCTCGACCCGGACCAATCGGAACGCCACGCCCACCTCCTCCGGGGTGTGCGGCACCAGCGATGGCAAGACGCAGGTCGGCTGGAACATCAAGTGGATCGCTTCGGCCTCGGGCGCCAGCGGCGGTAGCGAGCTGGCCGATCTCGGCAGCTGGGCGGTAGGAGAAGCCCTGACCAAGGACCTTGTGACCACCACCGCCCGCGGCAAGTACAACCACAACCAGACCTACGGCCGGACCGTGTATCGCTTCGCCGGCGCCAGCGGAACGCTGTATTCGGCCATCCTGCCCGGTCAGGACGACGAGGCCGTCTCCTACCACTCCACCGGCGGCGTCTCCGGCACCTCCGGGGGATCGTTTGGCAACCCGAGCGACTGGTTCACCAACGACCTGACGCTCGCTACCGCGCCCTGCGAGGGCGGCGCGACCAAGTGGACCAATCATACCGTCTATATGCGCGATGACGGCGAAGTCTACAACCACTACGCCGCGGGCAACTGGGCCGGAATCATCGGCCCGGTGCGCGCCTTCATGGTCCAGTACGCGCTCTAGGAACATGCACGCGACCGCGAATCGTCCGACGCTGCGCTTCGTGCTCGGCGGGTTTTTGGCCCTCTTTATGCTGGCGGCGTTGTGGTTTCAGCGCCGCAGCGAGCAGGCGGCCTTGTCGGATAAGCCCGGGTCCGGCGCGGGGCAGAGCGATGCCCGCGCCGCGGCGCCAAACAGCGGTGAGCGCACGAACCTGCCCGGCGGGATCGCGGTGCAGGCCGGCGCCCCGCCCGCGGTCGCGGCGAGCGGGCCGGGTGCTAACGAGGATCCGGTCCTGCGGCGCGAGCGGCTGCGCCTGGCGGAAGAGCGCCTGCAGACCTACCGCAGCTTCGCCAAGTACCCGCCCGCCTCGCGTCCGGCGCGCGAGAACTCCGATCAGCTGCACCCGACGGCGCCCATCGTACGCCGGATTCCGCTGTCGCTGTCGGGGCAGCCGAGCCAGAACATCGGCCTCAAGCTGCGCCAGGATCGTCTGGCGGTCGTCGGCGGCGAGACCATCGAGTTTGGCATCCGCTGCGAGGACTCGCAGGCCCAGGCCTTGCCCTGCAATGTCGAGAGCGCGGTCGTTTCCGCTCTGCCCACCGACAGCGCTCCGCCTCCCGGCCAGCGCCCCGTCCAGTTCCGTCCCGACACCACCCCGGAGCATGAGGGCGAGCTCGTCGCCACCCTGCGGCCGCTCGACCTGCGGCTGGTCGAGCGCGCCTGGCCGCTGCGGGTCGATGTGAAGCTCCGCGCCGGCAGCGATCCCGTCGAGCAAG
>CALFML010000829.1 GCA_937879845.1 uncultured Myxococcales bacterium | reverse complement strand
ATCTACACAGGCGAAGACACTCTTTCCCTACACGACGCTCTTCCGATCTAGCTGTGGCCGGGGATGCCGATCCGCGTGCACTTTGTCGGCTTCAGTGACTCGTCGCTGGATATCGAGGTGATGGCGTGGTTTCGCGAGACCGACTGGGATCGCTTCTTGGAGCTGCGCCACGCGGTGCTGCTGCGCCTTTTGCGCATCGTCGCCGAGCAAGGCGCGCAGTTCGCCTTCCCGACCCGCACCGTGCGCATCATCACCGAAGCCTCGGCCCTTCCCGGCGCGGTCGGCAAGAAGTCCGGCTGAGCTACGGCGGCGGGGCGGCCGGCCGCGGCAGCTCCAAGAACGCGCGCACCGACGGACGCGCCCACTGCGCTTCGGCGTAGCTTATGAGCGCCGGCGGCAGCGCGAAGCCGTTTTTGTGCAGCCGCTGCAGCATCAGGGCGACATCCACGTCGGCGATGCACCAGGCGTCGAGCAGCGTCTCGCGCCCCGGCCGGATGAGCTGGTTTGCGACGCGCAGGAGCTCGTTGGCCGCGGCCGTCGCATCGGCGGACAGCGGCCGGGCGGCGTTGCGCGCGGCTTCGTAGAACAGCGTCGTGGTCGGCCGCTCGCGCCGCAGCGCCACCAGATCCGTGCGGATCCACATCATGATCTGACGGCAGCGTCCGCGGGCCAGCAGATCCTCGGGAAACAGCCGCGGGTTGCCCGGGTAGGGGAAGGTCTCGGCGAGGTATTCGGCGATGGCGAGCGACTCGGACAGCCAGTAGCCGTCGTGATCCAGCACCGGCACCTTGCCAAGCAGCGAGCGGGCCAGGTAGTCGTCCTGGCGCTGATCGGCGCGATCGAGATCCAGGTCCTTCAGGGTGAACTCGAGGTTTTTTTCCCGCAGCGCCACCCAGGCGGTCAGCACCCAGGGCGAGATTCGATATAGATCGGAGTGAAGGGTCAGGCTCATGGGCGTAGCTTAGTACAGCCCCCGGCAAGTTGGAGCCGGGGATGGCGGGCGGCGAAAAAGGACGGCTTGGCTACAGGCGGCTAGAAGCCGAAGAAGTGCTTGATGTCGCTGCCGGTGCTCTTGACCGAGCTCCAGGCGGACTTGGCGCCCGAGGCGATCGTCGAGCCGGCTTCCTTGAAGTTGTTCTTCACGCCGTTATAGACGGTCGAGGCGCCGCTTACGACCTTGTCCTTGGCGCTGCCGAGCACCTGGCCGGCATCGTGGAGCTTGTCGCCGGCCCACTCCTTGGCGTTGTGCAGGGTCTCGCCGGGGTGGGTGATGGCATGCTTGGCGGCGGCGCCGGCATCGTGGAGCTTCTCGCCCGCCCAGTCCTTGGCGTCGTGGAGCTTGCTGCCCGCCCAGTCCTTGGCGTCGTGGAGCTTGCCGCCGGCCCAGTCCTTGGCGTTGCCGAGCGCCTGGCCCGCGTCGTGCAGCCGGTCGCCGGCCCAGTCCTTGGCGTCGTGGAGCTTGCTGCCGGCCCAGTCCTTGGCGTTGCCGAGCGCCTGGCCCGCGTCGTGAATCTTGCCGCTCGCCCAGTCCTTGGCGTTGTGCAGCGCCTGCCCCGGGTGCTGGATGGCGAACTTGGCGGCGGCGGCGGCGTCGTGGAGCTTGCCGCCGGCCCAGTCCTTGGCGTCATGCAGCTTGCTGCCGGCCCAGTCCTTGGCGTCGTGGAGCTTGCTGCCGGCCCAGTCCTTGGCGTCGTGGGCGGCGTTGCTGATGCCTTCGCCGATGCGGTTGGCGCGGACGCCCAGGCCGTGCAGCGAGAAGTGGTTGGTGTGCTCGGGATCGAGGAACTCCTTGACCCCGCCCCAGCCGCTCTTGGCCAGGTCGGCGCCGCCGGTGAGAGCCGACGAGAGGACCTTGGCCTGGTTGGCCGGGGTGAGCTGCTTGGCCGCCGCCAGACCCAGCTGCGCCGTCTGCTTCAGATCGAGCGTGCCGTCAAACGAGATCGCGCCGCCCAGACCCAGCGCCGCGCCGATCTTGCCGCCGACGTGGAGCTTCCAGTCCTCCAGCGAGATGCCGCCCGAAGCCTCGGCGCCGATCCCGGCGTAGCCCGAGGCGCCGACCTTGGCCTTGAGCGGTCCGAGCTGCGCGTGCGCATCGATGTTGCCTTCGGCCCCGGCGAAGCCGCCGATCTTGCCTTCGACGCCGGTAAACTGCGGTCCGATTCCGGCCTTGACGCCGGCGCCGACGCGCGCCCCGGCAAAGCCGTCGGCGTGCGTGCCGATCCCGGCGTACAGCGGATCCACGCCGTCGATGTTGAGCGCATTGGACTTCAGATCCGCGTCGCCCTTGACGCCGATGCCGGCGCGGGCGCTGGCGTTGGCGTTGCCCTGGATGCCGTTGCTGCCGATCGAGGCGTTGGCATCGGCGCCGGCCTCGGCCAAAGCAAAAGCGTCGCCGGTGGCCTTGGCGCTGCCGTACTTGCCGGTGGTCTCCGCGGTGCCGCGCACGCCCACCTGCTCGCGAACGCCGGCCACCGCGCGCGCGGTGTACAGGTCCACGGCGTGGCCGTCTTTATTGTACTTGTAGCTACCCGGCTTCTCTTGCGTGAAGGTGCCGTAGGTAGAGTCGTGATAAAACCCGTCCTTGCCGTCGTTGGAGCTGTGGACGGGAACGCCGGTCAGATCCACGTTGCCGACGCTCGGCATGCCCATGGTGGCGTTTTTGACCTTCGCCGCCTCATCGGGCTTTTTCGGATCGAGCTGCGGCGTATCGGCGAGCCGGTTGCCGGCGCCGAAGCCGCCGAGCGAGCGCCAGTTCTGCGAGCTCCAGCTCGGGAACGAGCCGCCGGACTTCTGATCGCCGGAGATGTTGTAGGAGTTTCGCGGCTCACTAAGGCCGCTAAACACCGACGACAGCGAGTGGACATCGCCTTGGCCGGTGCCACCGTGCGAACCTACCGTGGCGGCCGGAGTCGGTGCGGCGACCACCGATGCGGGCGCGGCGGGCGTACTCTGCGGCTGAACTCTGGTTTCATGGGCTACATCACTCATCGCCAAAACTCCCCCCGAGTCAGGCATGCCGGCAATCAGGCGATGCCATTTCTCGTGTTCTCAAGTTTTCGGCATCGACGAGTAAGGGTTGCGCGCGAAGTCAGAATTGCCCGCAAATAGTGATAAAGTTGTCGATCATGAAATACGTCGGTATCACCCTGGCGCTTCTGGTCCTGGCCTTTGTGATTTATGTCGCAACCGGCAAGTCGACCGCGATCGACGAGGAGCTCGCCAAGCTTTCTCCCGGGGAGAAGCAGGCGCTGGATGCGCTGCTTGCGGACAGCGGAGTTGCCGCGACCAAGCTGCGCCTGGTCGAGATGCGGGCGCTCAAGTTCAACGCCAAAGCGGCGGTTATCGAGCAGGGACGCCTGGTTGGGCTGCGGCTGAGCCAAGTGCCGCTGCGGCACGCCGACGCCGTGGTCGGTCTCACCGGTCTCAAGGAGCTCTGGCTCAGCGAAGACGGGGTGACGGCGCTGCCGAGCCTTTCGGCGCTGACCGCGCTGGAGCGCCTTGACCTTAGCCACAACGGGCTGCGGGAAGTAAACGGAATCGCCGGACTTTCGGCGCTGCAGCGGCTCCTTTTGGCGAAAAACTCGCTGCAGTCGGTGGCCGGCCTGCGCGAGCTGCCGGCGCTGACGGAGCTGGATCTTTCTGACAATCAAATCACCGACTTGGCGCCGCTGACCGCGCTGCCGGCGCTTGTGAACCTGGATGTCCGTTATAATCCTGTGCGTGCCCTGCCAAGCCCGGTTCCCAGCCGGTGGAACATGAGGAGCGATACGGTGAAACCGCCGGCGGAGTTTGCCGCGCCGCCCGCCGATCGGCCGCCGAACTGGGTGGCGCAGACGCCGCCGACCGACGGCCAGGCCCAGGACGTGAAGATCAGCGGTCTTGTCCAGTCGCGTTCCTACAAAGTCGAGGGCAGCGTCCGCCGGCTGCGCGGCGCCTTTACCCCCTGGAACCTCAAAGGCGACGACAACAGCACGGGCGCCAACACGGACCTGGAGCTGACGGTGGAGACGGGCCGCGTGCGGGCCTATCTGCAGTACATTCCGCCATCGGATAAGCTCGTGAAGTCGACCGATGGGTACATCTTCGCGGAGGCGGAACCCGGCAAGCCGGGCCGCATAAAGGGACTGCTCCGGCCGACGGTGGGCGGCGTCGATACCCCCATCACCTACCAGCTGGTCATCGAGAGCCGCGACGGCGAAGCTCAGGGAATAAGCTTCCGCCTGTCGCGCTAGGCCGCGGCCTTCTGTTGTTCTGCCGGCGCGTGAGCCCCGCGATCTGACCGGTGCGCTGCCGGCTTGGACCTGCTGCTCGCACATTCTGCGGCGAGCAAAAACCACCACCTGCGCCCTCGCCGCCAACAGGCGATACAAAACGTCGCGACGCTAAAGTATCATCTGAGTATCATGTCCACGGGTTCGGGTCACTGGCGTGTCGATGCCGCCTCGGAGCCGGGGATCTTGCGCTTGAAGCTTGCCGGTTCATTGACTCCGGCGCAGATAGCCGCGTTTGTCGAAGCGCACAACCGCGCGATCGACGAGTACGGCCAGCGCGACTACAAAGTATGGGTGGATCTCTCGGAGATGGAGCAGCTTAGCCCGGAGGCCAGCGCGATTTTGGAGAAGTCCAAGCGCTACAGCAACTCGCGGCCGAACTTCCGCGGCAGCAGCGTGCTTGTGTCCAAGGGCTCGGTGGCGCTGCAGCACCGCCATACCTCGATCCGCAGCGGCGTCATGAACACAGAGGTCATTAGCGACGATGTGGAAGTCCTGAAGGAACACCTGCGCACGGTCTATCGGCGCTAGCAGGCTCAGCTTGCGAGCGCAGGATGGGAAATCTGGGGCGGGGAAATTAATGTACTTGTAGTGCAATAATTAAATGGGAGCGGCGCGCTGTCTCCGCTGCGCCGCGGGCTCGCACTCCAGGGATTTGTATCCGATCGTCCGCACATCGCCGATATGGACAGCGCGCCGCCTGGTGTAGACTCCGGCGCATGAAGCCGCGATCACAGCTGCTCTCCCGCGGCGCGAGCCGGAGTAAGCCGCCGGCGCCGGCTCGGACCAGAGCTGAGAAAGACGAACCGGCTAAGGCTCCGGCCAAGGCGCGGCCCAAAGACCGCGCCGCGGCGGACGCAGTGAAAAAAACGGGGAGACGGCCGGCGAGTCCGGGCAAGAGGAATCCGCCGCCGCATCAGCCGCCCAGCCAGGACGGCAAAGAGCGTCCAGACGGCCGCTTGGAGCGCGGCGCCCGCACGCGCGGGCAGGTGCTGGATGCGCTGCTGTCGCTATTGGCGGAGGGCAACTACGCCCCCTCCACACAGGAAGTGAGCGAGCGGGCCGGCGTGTCGCGGCGCCTGGTGTTTCACCACTTCACCGACACCGAGTCCATGCTGGCCGCGTTCTACCAAAAGCAGACGGCGATCCTCGATGCGCTGGTGACGCCGATTGCCGATTCGCTGCCGCTGCCGGGCCGGCTGCTGGCGCTTGTGGAGCAGCGGGCGCGCATCTATGAGAGGATCACCCATACCCGCCGCGCCGCGCTGACGCGCGAGTACGTCTCGCCGCCGCTGGCCGGCCGCCTCAATGCCTTCCGCAGCATCAAGCGGGCGCAGATCGAAGCGGTCTTCGCTCCCGAGATCGCCTCCTGCCATCAAAGCGTCCGTACCGAGATCGCGGCGGCCCTGGGCTGCGCCGCCAGCTTCAGCACCTGGGAATCGCTGCGCCGCCACCAGCAGCTGGATGTGGAAGCGGCGCAGCGGGTGCTAACCCACCTTCTGAGCGGCATCCTGCGGCTCACCCCCGGCGGCGCCAACCTCGTCGTGCTGTACGGTACGGGGGCACGGCGCAGCGATGCGTCCAAATAGTATTTGCGCATGATGTGAAACAATATTAGGGTTGGCTCCTTCCGAACTTGAGAGGAGCCCCCATGCGTCACTTCCGTCATGCCGGTCGCAGCAGTCTGCTTTTGGCGCTTTGCAGCCTCGCCGCCTGCGCGGATCAAGCGCCGGCCGATGCGCCGTCCGCGGTGGACTATCACCGCGATGCCGTGGCCGTTCTCGACCGCTACTGCACGAGCTGCCACAGCGCCGGCGGGATCGGGCCGCTCGTACTAACCGACTACGAATCGGCGAGGCGCTACTCGGGGGCGATCAAGGACGCCGTCCAGGCGGAGCGGATGCCGCCATGGATGCCGTCGGAGCAGGGGCTGCCGCTGCGCTACTCCCGCAAGATGCGGCCCGAGGATCGCGACCTGCTGCTGCGCTGGATCGACAGCGGCACCCCGGAAGGCGATCCGCAAGCGGTGCCGCGCCGCGACATCCCGCCGGCGGAGACCGTCGCCATGCCGCGCGCCGACATCGTGGCCGACCCCGGACGGACGTACCAGCCGGACAACTCGCGCAGCGATGACTATCACTGCTTCGTGTTCGATCCGCAGCTGGGCGCCGACACGTTCTTGCAGGCCGCGACCGTGGTGCCGGGCAACCGGGCGATCGTCCACCACGTCCTCATGTTCGAGATCCTAGAGAGCGACGCCGCCGAGATCCGCCGGCTAAACGCTAGCGGCGACGGCTATAAGTGCTTCGGCGGACCCGGCGGCACCGGTCGGCCGACGACCTTGTTCGGCTGGGCGCCCGGCGGCGTGCCGGTACGGGTTCCCCAGGGCTCCGGTCTGCGTATTCACAAAGGCTCGCTCCTGGTCATGCAGATCCACTACAACACGCTGGTCAAGAGCGAGCTGGGCGACCGCTCGGTGGCCCAGATCGAGGTGAGTCCCAACCCGCCGCAGCACGAGCTGCGCGTTTTGCCCATCGCCAACCCCAAGCAGCTCAAGATCGCCGCCGGCGACCCGCAGGCCAAGCAGCAGATCTCGCTGCCGGTATCGCTGCTCCAGTCCCTGCTGCAGCTGCCGAGCGGCGATCTCACCGTCTACTCCAACGCGCCGCACATGCACCTTCTGGGCAAGCGCATCGCCACGACGATCGGCGGCCAGACCCTGGTGGAGATCCCGCGCTGGGACTTCCACTGGCAGCAGACGTATACCTTCGCCGCGCCTTTGACCATCCACAAAGACGACGTGATCACGCTGGAGTGCACCTACGACAATAGCCAAGCCAACCAGCCGATCGTCGACGGCGCCCAGCAGGCCCCGCGCGATGTGACCTGGGGCGAAGGCACCTTGGACGAGATGTGCCTTAGCTACCTGACCGTAACGCCTAAGCTCTGAGCCGCGGCATGGCTTGTTACTTTTTATCCTGGGCGCCGACGATCAGCTTGAACATGGTCGGGAACACGATGCCGCTCAGGATGGCGAGCAAGATGAGAGAGGCGCTGCTACGCTCATCCAAGATGCCCAGGTTCTTGCCGAGCGCCGCCACCGGGACGAGCAGCGTGAGCGGCGACGACAACAGAAATGCCCCGGCCACGACCTGACGCAGCGGCACGCCGAGCAGCCGCAGCAGAAACAGCGGCAGCGCCTTGCTGAGCAGCGAGGTACCGGCCAGGAGCAGCACGGTCTTGACCGCGCTGAGCGGGTCGGACAAGGCGCGGCCGTTAAACGACAGCCCCACGTGAATGAAGAACAGCGGAATGAAGAAGCCCTGTCCGACCGCGGAGAGCTTGGCGTCAAGGGCCCCGCGCTGGCGAAAGACGAATGCGAACAGGGTACCCGCCAGGAACGAGCCGAGGATCGCCTCCATCCCCACCAGGCTTGCGAGCGCGGCAAGGCTCAGCATCAGGACGAAGCCGGCGCGGACGCCGATTTCCGAAGGATCCTTACTGTCTACCAGGCGCTGGAAGCGGTTGGGCGCCCACCAGACCAGCACGCGCAGAAGGGACAGCAGCAGATAGGCGGCGATGAACAGCACCAGGGCGCGACCCACCTCGGCGAGGAGCCGCGAGCCGACGCCGAAGCGGTACACGAGGTTGAACCCGGTCAGCACGAACAGGGTGAGAAACTCGCCGACCGAGCCGACCAGCAGCATCAGCTGCCCGAGCCGCGTCCGCTGCATCCCCGTTTCCACCAGCGCCACGAGCAGGATGCCGCACGACATGGCCCCGAGCGCCAGGCCCATAAACGGCGTCCAGCCGTGCAGCCGCGCCAGCGTCACCCCTGTGCCCAAGATCCCGGCGGCGACGAGCACGGCCACCAGCACCGGCCGGATGCCCTCGCGGCGGATGTGGTTGAAGTCGATCTCCATGCCGACCAGGAACATCAGGAACGTGATGCCGAGCTGCGACAGGAAGTTGGTAAACGGCGCCGGATGGACCAGCCCCAGGCCGTTTACGCCGATGAGGATACCGAACAGGATCTCGGCCACCGCGGCCGGCACCCGCATCCGCGCCGCCAGAAGCGGCGACAGAAACGCGCCCACGTAGACAAGGACCAAAGAGAACGAGTCGTGGGCGTCCTTCACTTCTGCCCCTCCCGCGCGTTGCGGGTGCGGTTGCACAGGACCATGACGGAGCAGGGGGCGTGCTCGATGAGGAGCATGCCGGGATCGGGGTTTAGGACCGAGGCGCGGCGCTGCGGCCGGTTGCTGAGCACGAGCAAGTCGTCGCTGCGGAGGAAGCGGGCCAGCTCGCGCACCGGGTTGCCGTTCAGGTGCTTCATCTCCACCGTCACCCGATACTGCGCGGCGATGTCGTTGACGACTTTCAAGACCTGCGCCTGAGCGGCGATGTGTTCGCTGCCGCTGACGAAGTCGGGCGGGCTCACCGTCACGGCGCACAGCGGCAGCACGAGCTGGCGCGACAGATCCACCGCCAGCTCCGTCGCCAGGGTCAGCTCGGCCGACTCCGTGACCGCCAGCACGACGCGCTGGTAGGCGCTGCTGCCGGACGCCAAGAGCGTGGGGCAGGGCAGAACCGGGAACAGCGCGGCGTAGCTTGGCCGCATAAGGCCGATGCGCGCCAGGAAGCCCGACGAGGTCTTGGGGATGACCAGACAGCCGCAGTCCAGGGTCTCCTGCTCGCGGCGGAGAAACGCCGGCAGGCGCTCGCGGCAGCCAAGGTTGGTCGCGGGGACCGGCCAGGTCTCGTTGGCCGGCGGTCCGGACTTTTCGCCCATGGGCTGAAGCAGGGTCAGGCCGGTGACGCGGCCGTGCGACGCCAGGTAGTGGACTTCGCGCCAGTATCCCTCGCTGGCGCGGTCGCGGTTGACGGCGACCAGCCGGCGGCCGTACTGCACCGGGAAGCGGGCCACGCCGGCGCGCAGGTAGTCGGCGATGTCGGGCAGGATGTCGGGCTCGCCCGAAAGCAGCAGGCGGTCGCCGGCGCGGATGATGGCGTTGCCGTGGGGAACGATGATCTGACCGCCGCGATAGATCGCGGCGATGAGCCAGCGGTTGGCGCGCATGTCGGAGAGCCGCATGTCGACCGCCGGTGAGCTTGGCAGCACCGGGATCTCGACCACCTCGCCGCGGCCTAGGCCAATGTTTACGGCGACGCGCATGCCGCGCTGGATGACGTTGGCGAGCAGCCCGGCGATGGCGGCGGGCCGCAGGAACGCCTCGGCGCCCAGGGCCTTGAGCTGCTCCTGCGCCTCGGGACGGCCGACCACCGCCAGCGCCGCAGGCGGGCGATCGACGGCGAGCGCGGCGCGGCAGACCTCGACGTTGGCCTCATCACGCTCGGTCAGGGCGATGATCCACTCGGCCCCCTCCACGCCCGCATCTTTGAGGTTGAGCAGGCTCGTGCCGTCTTTGGTCAGAAGGTTGAGCCGCGCTTCGGGGAGCTGGATCTCGCGCAGGAGATCAAGGCGCGCCGGGTTGCTCTCTAGGACCGCGACCTCGAAAGTCGTGCACAGCATGCGCGCCAGCGAGATACCGGTCTCACTGGCACCGACGATGATGATGCGCTTTCGTTTGGAGCCAACAGCATCCATGAACCCTCGCTCGTAGCAATCAGGGAACCGATCACAGTAACGGACTCAGGCTAAGAAGTAGAGGCAGCCACCATAAGCACGGCTCTCCATTATGCGGCCGCGGAGCCCAATATCAAGCGCGGCCTTGCCGGCGGTGTCCGGGCGGTGTCCGGGGCCTCCGGCCGCGGCGGGCCGCGACCCGCCAAGTTGTCGCAGGGATAGAAGATTTTGCTGCCAAGATGTCACGGGAGGCCGAAGGGATCGGAGGGCCCGCGCCCGGTGCCGCCGCAGGGCTGCGGGGCCTGCAAGTGGCACAAGACATGCACCAAACCTCCCATCATGCTCGCCTTAATCGTCCATGTTTTGACCCTGTTACCGGCCGCCGCCGGCTGCATCACCAACTCCGGAAAGAGCGCCTGCGGCTACCACTGCCTGGCGGCGCACGGGGAGGTCGCGTGCGCGCGGACGGCGGCGGGGATCTGCGGCTCGACCGAAAAGGAGCTCCTCTGCTGGGATCCCCCGGACGTGGTGCGCGCCCACTACGGCGACAAGGTGCCGCCGCCCGAGTGTCGGACGCGCGGCGGGGCGCTTTCCTGCGGCTACCACTGCGAGGCCGGCAGCAGCGAGGTCCGCTGCGCCGCCACCCCCGATGGGATCTGCGTGACGACGCCGCGCGGCCTCACCTGCTGGGATCCGCCGGCCGCAAGCTACTGCACAGAGCCCATCGCGCTGCCGCGACCGCGCTGCATCACCGTCGATGGAAATGCTGCCTGCGGCTACGGCTGCGTCGCCCGCAACGGCGAGCTCGCCTGCGCCGCCACCCCGGGCGGCAGCTGCCAGGTCCTGCCTGGCGGGATCATCTGCTCCGATCCCGAGTCTCCGCCGATGTGCGGCGGCCAGCCCTGCCGCCCTGACGATCCGACTACCGGCCGTCCGTGGTGCCGCACCACCAAGCTAAATTAAGAACGCCTCTGAAGACCTGCGATGGCCAGCCGCGGCGGCCGTCGTGCTCACGGCCCGGAGGCCGCACCGCGCGCTGGCCACCGCGGCTGTGCATCCTCGCTACGGTTTTTGAGAGACGTTCCAAGGGAGGGGGGCCGACCGGTTCGGGTCGCGCGTGACGTACTTGACTTAAAGGTAGCTGGCCAGATCCGCGGCAGCGGTCTGGGTCAGCTGGCGCAGCTCGCGCTCCGCCTGGCGGTAGCAGCGCAGGGCGGCTTCGACCTTTTGCCCGAGCGCCGCCCGGCTGGCGACCAGCGACGGCGGCAGCGGCAGGTTGAGGATGGTCTCAAGGCCGACCCGCGGGTGGTGTCCGCCCTCCTGCGCCGCGGCCAAGATGCGCTGCACGGCCGGCGATAAGAAGAACGGAACGAGGAACGAGATCGATGCCTGGTCGGCCGACCGCAGCACGAAGTACTCGGTCGAGCAGGCGATGAGCACATTGTCGGCAAACCCCGGCAGGTCCGCATCCACGTACGCAATCTGCCGCAGGTAGGGGCGCAGGCGCGAGATCAGGACATCGCCGGGCCGGGCGAGCTTTTTGGCGCTGCCCACCGATTCGATGCCGGTGGGCGGGGGACGGCTGTACAGGATTCCGTCGCGGCTGTGGCTGGTGTCGATGATGAGGTAGCGGCGCGCGTCCTGTTTGCGCGGCGAAACCAGCTCGCACACGCTTTGCGCGACGGCGCCGAGCGAGAGCGCGTCGTGCGGACGGCTCAGGGCTTCGCGCCTTGGATCGTAGCGCTCCGGAGCCAGGATCGCTCCCTGCGCCAGCGAACTGCACGGGCGTACCGTCCACAAGGCCATCAGCTGCCTCCGAGCGTAATGGCTTCGGTCTGAAAGAAGCGGT
This sequence comes from uncultured Myxococcales bacterium, assembly GCA_937879845.1. GTDB lineage: Bacteria > Myxococcota_A > Polyangia > Palsa-1104 > JAEUJZ01 > CALFML01. The sequence continues at coordinate 33,486 of CALFML010000829.1, read as the reverse complement.
GAAAGGCGGCCGCGATCTCTCCCAGATCATGGTCAAGCCGCATCCACGCCGGCTGGTCGGGGGTGCTGCCGGCGCGCACGATCGGCTGGCCGCGGGAGTTTTTGCCGGCGCGCTCGCTGATGGCAAAAAACAGCTTGGGATCCGAAGGCGTCCGCGAAGCGGCTGCGGATTCCGCAAGCTTTTGTAGGAATAGGATGCTTGCCTTCTGGTCGGTATGCGGCAGGAAGGTATGGCGGCCCAGGCCCACGGCTCCCAGAATCCGGGTCTTTTGTAGGAGCCAGGTCCGCACGTAGGCATAGGAGCGGGAGGAGAACTTGTTATCGGGCAGGACGATCGCCATCCGTCCTCCCGGCCGCAGGAGCTCGACGCAGCGCTCGACAAACAGGATGTCGCGCTCGATCTTTTTGGCACCGCGGGCGAGGCTGTAGCTGCAGATGTACTCGGACTCCTTCACCTCGCCGGCAAAGGGCGGGTTGGTGAGGATCACGTCGTATCCCGCGGCGGCCCGGCGGCCCGCTGCCGCTTGTTCGATCGTCTGCGCCGTGCCGGGGGGGAGCTTCTCGTCGGTCCGCAGCAGGCTGTTGAGACGGAAGATATTCGCCGTCTCGGCTCCGGAAAAGACCAAGAGCGCCCGCGCCACCCGCGCCGCCCGCGCATCGAAGTCAAACCCCCACAGGCCGCTGCGGGCAAACTTCCGCGCCGCCGCGACCGGGAGCCCGTGCCGCTCACGCACATGATGAAACGCCTGCAGCAGGAACCCTCCCGAGCCGCACGCCGGATCGAGAATCCTCTCGCCCGGCTTCGGATCGAGCACGCGCACGCAGAACTCGACGACATGGCGCGGGGTGAAGTACTGGCCCTTGCGGCCTTTGGCGGCTTTGGCAATCAGATACTCGAACAGCGCATCCAAGATCTCCAGGCTCGCTTCCGCCAGCGCCATCCCGATGAGCGGCTCGGCGCAGATCGCCAGGTGGGCGGGAGTAAGCGGAAGCTCCACCGGCTGCTCGATGACTCCGGGCCAGGCCTTATCGGCTTCCCCAAGGAGGGTCATCACTGCCTGGTACGTGGTTTCTGGAGATGGATGAAGAAGGAAGCGCGGCGCAAGACCGCAGCGCTCATCCCACAGCTTGGCGATGATGAGGGGAAAGACGATCGCAAAGGCGTCCTCGGCGGAGTTTGCAAGGACAAGCTCCTCAAGGCGCAAAAAGAGCCCCTCGAGATCCGCAACGCGATGGCCGTGCCGCTTCGCCAAAAAGTCCTCTATCCCTACCTACCTTTGCCCGTCTCACCGGTCAAGATGGAATGCGATTCCATAACTAAAGTAGAATTCCTCATGATATGGTCGGAAGTTTAGGAGTCCGCATTCCACATGCTGCTTGGCCATGCTCGTTGCGCTGGCTCACTGGGGCTGTTTCTGGGGCTCTCCGCCCTCGTGCCGGTGGGCTGCGCGGGGACGGTGCCGGCGCGCTCGCGGGGGCCTGGTTCCGCGCCGGCGCCGATCGCCGCATCCTCCGGCAAGCGCGCCAAGGCTTCCCATCCTGCAGCCAAAGCGGCGGCTGCGGCGCCTTTGGACTCTCCGATCCGGCCGGGCTTTTTTCCTACCGTGGTGCGGGACGGCAAGACCCTGCTGGTCATTCCCAAGTCGCGGCTCGGTCGCGACTTCCTGCTCCATGCCGAGCTGACCCAAGGGCTGGCGCTCCGCGAGCTGACTCCCGGCGTCGGTCTCGCTGCGGCCAACGATCTTCTGGTGGCTTTCGAGCAGCGCGAAGGGCAGGTGGTGCTGGTGCGGCGGCAGCTGGAGCTTTACGCCGCGGCCGGGGAGGAGGCCAAGCGGGCGGTGCGGGCGGCGACCAGCGACGCAGTGCTGGCGTCCTGTCCGATCGTCGCCACGCTGGCGCAAGGGCCTGCGGTGGCCCTGGACAAGCTGCTGCTGGGCGGGGTGGTGCCGATCGAGCAGCAAGTCGAAGCGGCGGTGCGCGGGCTCATAAAAGACCGCGATAAGGCGCGCGACAAGAGCGCCGCCGACGTTACGCCGCAGCCCGCGCTCAGCCGGCTGGAACGCACCGTCACCCGGCCCGACGGCGTCATCGCCTACACGGAGCAGGTCTTTACCGCCAAGACCCCGGTCGCTTTGCCGGGCGCCGCGGACCCGCGCACAATCTCCTTGCGGGTCGCCTACCACCTGACGGCGCTGCCGGCGGTGCCGCTTGCGGTGCGGCGGGCCGACGAGCGGATCGGCTTTTTTACCATCGAGCGGCGCGACCTTTCGCGCGGCTATGAGGAGGGCACCGAGTACCTCATCCGCCGCTGGCGGCTGACCCCGGGCGAGCCGGTGGGCGCGCTTTTCCGCCCGCAGCATCCAATCACGTTCTACCTCGATCCCAGCATTCCGCCGGAGTTCGTGCCGGCAGTGCGCGACGGCGTGCTGCTGTGGAATCAGGCCCTGGAGGCGGCCGGCTGGAAGGACGCCATCGCCGTCGCGCCGCTGCCGCCGCACGCCGAGCTCGGCGACGTGCGGCGCTCGGTGATCCGCTGGGTGGCCACGGTCGGCGGTCGACGCAGCGGGCAGTCGCGGCTGATCGTCGATCCCCGCAGCGGAGAGGTGCTGGGCGCGCGGGTGGTCATCGATGCCGCGGCGCTGCGCAACGGCTATGAGCAAGGCCGTCTGTTCTTTGCTCCGTCGTCGCCCGCGCCGGCCGCCGTCCCGCTCACCACCGGGGCCGACGGCGACCCCGCCGCCGCGGCCGAGCGCTGCGACGAGGCGCTCCTGGCGGGCGAGCAGGCGGCGCTCCTGCACACGGCGCTTGTGAGCACCGGAGCGCTCTCCGCGCTCGCCCCGCTGCCGGCCCAGCTCATCAAAGAGCGGCTGCGCAAGACCGTCACCCATGAGATCGGGCATGCGCTCGGGCTGCGCCACAACTTCCGCGCCTCGGCCGATGTGCCGGTGGCCAAGCTGGCGGACGCGGCGTGGGTGCGCGAGCACGGCATCACGAGCTCGGTCATGGACTACCCGGCGCTCAACCTGCCGCCGCGTCTTTCGGACCTGACCGTCGAGTTTCCGTTTTTCACGCCGGGCCTCGGCGGCGGCGACATGCTGGCCATCGCCTTTGGCTACAGCGCCTCCGATGCCGCGGCGGAGCAAGCGGTAAAGACGTTCGCTGAGCGCGGGTACTCGTTTGCCACCGATGATGAGGACGACGCCCCGGGCGCTTTGGACCCGCTTGTCAACCAGCACGATCTGAGCGATGACCCGCTGCAGTGGGGGCGCGAGCGGGCCGATCTGGTGCGCCTTCTCGTGCCGCAGCTGCCGGGCCGGCTCCTTACTCAGGGGTCGCAGTACGGCGAGCTGTCGCGCGCGGTGGCGCGGCTTACCGCGGAGTACTTCCGGGCCCTGGGTCCGCTTGTAAAGTACGTTGGCGGGCAATATCGGCGGCGCGACCGGGTGGGGGATCCGGGGGGAAGGCGGCCGTTCACGGTCGTTCCCAAAGCGCAGCAGCGGGCGGCGCTGGCGCTGCTTGTGGACTACGCGCTCAGCGACAACCCGCTGCGCCTGACGCCGGAGATCCTGACCCAGCTCGGCGGCCAGCCGGCGGGCGGTCCGGCGCTGGCGCTGTACACCGACCGCATCGACTATCCCATCTACCAGCGCCTGCACGGCGAGCAGCGCGAGCTACTCACGCGGCTTCTCGATCCGCTGCGGCAGCAGCGCATGGTGGACGAAGAGTTCAAGTTCGGCGCCGCCCAAGGCATGACGGTGGCGGAGCTGCACGAGCAGCTTACCAGGGGGCTGTGGGCGGAGCTGTTCGCCGCACCTCGCGCCATCCCGCCGCTGCGGCGGGATCTGCAGCGCGCCCACCTGGAGGTGCTGGGGGAGCTCTTGGCGGCGCGCGGCGCGGCGGCGACCTACGACGCCCAGGCGAGCGCCCGGCTGCAGCTCGGGGAGCTCCTGCGTCGTCTCACCACCGTAGGACGCAGTCCGGCGCTGCCGCTGCCGACACGCGCGCACCTGGAAGAGTGCACAGTCCAGGTCCGCCGCCTCCTCGATCCGCTGGGGACGCCCGGCGCCGCCGCCGGCCCGCGCTGACCGCGCTGACCGCGCTGAAGTCCCGCCGCCGCTTCTGGCTAATCCTCTTTCCTTGGTTCCGCCGCTGCGCTACCGTGGCCCCGGCCGCGCGTACGGCCGACCAGAGGAGGAACCCGGATGAAGGCACTTGCGAAACCACGGCAGCTAGGACGGAGCGGACTCCAGGTCTCGGCAATCGGGCTTGGTTGCATGGGGATGTCGGAGTTTTACGGTCCCAGTGATGAAGACGAGTCGATCGCCACCATTGACCACGCACTGGACCAGGGAATCAACTTCCTTGACACCGCGGACATGTACGGACCGTACAAGAACGAGGAGCTGGTCGGCCGGGCGATAAAGACCCGGCGCAGCGAGGTGGTGCTGGCGACCAAGTTCGGCATTGTCCGCGATCCGGCAAATCCCGCCGTGCGCGGCGTGTGCGGCCGGCCGGACTATGTACGCTCGTCTTGCGACGGCAGCCTGCGCCGGCTCGGGGTCGAGGTGATCGATCTTTATTATCTGCACCGCGTGGATCCCAGTACGCCGATCGAGGATACGGTGGGAGCGATGGCGGAGCTCGTGCGGGCCGGCAAGGTCCGTCATCTCGGGCTGTCCGAGTGCTCAGCGCAGACGCTGCGGCGGGCCTGCGCGGTCCACCCGATCGCCGCGCTGCAGAACGAGTACTCGCTGTGGACGCGCGATCCGGAGCAGGAGCTGCTAGCCGCCTGCCGCGAGCTCGGTGTGGGTCTTGTGGCCTACAGCCCCTTGGGCCGCGGGTTTCTCACCGGGCAGCTCAAGCGGTTCGAGGATCTGGCGGCGGATGACTTCCGGCGCATATCGCCGCGCTTCCAAGGCGACAACTTCGGCAAGAACTTCGAGCTTGCGGAAGCGGTGCAGACCGCCGCCCGCAGCAAGGGCTGTACGGCGGCCCAGCTGGCGCTCGCCTGGGTGCTGGCACAAGGAGAGGACATCGTCGCGATTCCCGGCACCAAGCAGCGCCGTAAGCTCGACGACAACCTGGGAGCGCTCCACCTCACCTTGAGCGCCGCCGAGCTGGCGCAGCTGGATGCGGTATTTCCACCGGGTGTTGCCGCTGGACAGCGCTATCCCGCGGCTGCCATGTCATCGGTAAATCGCTAATCCGCAGGTAGTCCAGCCGTTCCCAAACGCCGCATCAGGGGCTATGGGAATGGCCGTGTAACCACGCCCACGACACATGTACCTGGGATCTGTTCCGGTACATGTACCGGCTGTGTCCCGCAAGGGTCCAGCTTCCGCTTGTGGCCCGCAGCAGCCAGCCGATGGCTAAGTACTTGACCAGAGTCGAAGTCAGCTCTGAAGCGCGAAGGACTTCCAATCGCGGCTCCGATTGCTATCGGAGCGGGGCAGTAAAATTCTCTAAAAATTGGATCTAGTCTGCTGGCATCTGGTTTGCAGCGGAGCGCCTCCAACAGCATGTCAGAAAGAGCCGTTAGACCGTCGGTGCCAGTCTGTAGCAGCAGGCATTTCAAGTATGTCTTCTGCCCACTTGAAAGCAGAATTTTTTTTCTCATACAAGCGGAAGAGGAGCAGTTCAGCTTGTATTCTTTATGAACGATACGAATACGTGGCATCGACTGACTAGCGGTACTTTTTAATCGATTTACTAAGGGGGAAGACAATGAGAAACCGAGCCTTCTGGAGTCGCCTCACCACTTTGGGGTTCTTGTTCCTGGCAGCGGTTGGCGCACTGCTTGGGACGCCGCACAAGGCGCAGGCGGACCTGACCCAGCGCTATGCTACCGACGATCGCGCCAACTTCATTCTCTTTGGCAACACCACCGGGCTTGACTGCCGCGACTCCGCCCAGGAAAAGCCGATCGTAGGGACCGTTCCCCTTGGGCCTCTGGGATTATTCAACTGCCGCGGTCTGCTCCCGGATGGGACGCGCGGCGACGACGTCTTGTGGCGCTCGGACGAGCCGACGAATGGCAAGGCGCTCGCATCGCCGCTCATCGCGCCGGCCGCCGCGCGCAGCACCGCGGTGCTCAAGCTGCCGGCGGGAGCGCAGGTGCTCTACGCCCGGTTGTACTGGGCGGCGCAGCGGATTCCCTTGCTGGGGGCCGGAGCCGTCGTAGGGGTGGAGCGCCCCGGTGTATTCGCGACTCCGGTCGTGGCCGATGCGCTGCGCGGATCGAGTACCTTTCTGCTGGGGCTTCTCTCCTACTACCAGAGCTCCGCTGACATCACCCGGCTTGTGCAGCAGTATGGCTCCGGCGCGTACCGCATAAGCAGCATCGACACCGTGGAGCTGGCGCTGCAGCAGATCGATACGCTGTTCATCGGCTGGAACATCGTCGTGTTCTACCGCCTCCCCAGCGAGCCGCCGCGCAACCTGGCGCTGTTCGACGGCTTTGACCGCATCGCCTCTCCGGGGACCGACAAGAGCACTCTCACCGTGAGCAACATCACCGCGGCGACCACCGGAGTGAGCGCACAGCTCGGCGTGGTCGCCTACGGCGCCAACTCCGATATCGTCGGGGACCAGCTGCTGGTCAACAACACCGCGATCACCAACGGCTACAATCCCGCGAATAACTTCTTCAACCGCAGCAGCTCGGTGCTCGGGGCGGCGGGGCCGCAGACCGGCGACCTGCCGCAGTTCTCGGGCCGTCCGGGCTCGATAAGCGGCATCGACATCGACGTTGTGGATGTCAGCTCCGCCATTCCCAACGGCTCCCAGAACTTCACGGTCGTTGCCAACACCACCAAGGATCTGTACTTCCTGGGCTCGGTCGCCACCGCGGTCGGCACCATCCGGCCGGTCTTCGGCGGCACCACCAAGACCGTCACCAACCTCAGCCGCAACGACGGCAACTACCTGCCCGGCGACGTGTTGGAGTACACGATTTCGACCCAGAACACCGGCAACGATATCGGCACCGACGTCCGGGTCACCGACGTCCTGCCGGCCAAAGTCACGTTCGTCACCGGTACCATTGAAGTCCTGACCGGCCCCAACATGGGCGTCAAGACGGATCAGGCGGGCGATGATCAGGGCGACTACAACACCGGCAACCGCACCATCACGGTGCGGCTCGGCACCGGCGCCAACGCGACCACCGGCGGCACCCTGGCCGTCGGCGCCAGCACTAGCTTCCGCTTCCGCGTCATGATCAATACCGGCGTGACCGGCACCATCAGCAACCAGGGCACCATCAGCTCGATCGGCCAGACCGCGGGCAACCAGGGATCGACGACTCCTTCGACGTGGCCGACCGGCAACGGCATGCAGCCGGGCCAGCCGACGGTCATCACCGTCACCACCTGCGCCAACAACTCCGACTGCACGCCGCAGGCGCCGTACTGCAACACCACGGCGGTGCCGCCGCGCTGCATCTGCCGCGACAACAACGACTGCCCGGGCGGCCTGTGCAACCCGCTGACGCAGCAGTGCGTCGAGTGTCTGCCCGGCATGACCGGCAACTGCAATCCGGATACGGTCGGCGGCGCGTGCCTGCTGAACCTGATGTGCGGCTGCTTGACCAACGCCGACTGCAGCGGCGGCCGTATGTGCAACGTCCTCACCGGCACCTGCGCCGCGGTGAACACCGATCTCAGCCTCTCGCTCACCCGCACCCCGCCGGGCATGCTGGTGCCGCCGGGAACGCCGCTCACCTATCAGCTCACCGTGACCAACAAGGGCGCCACGGCAGTCACCGGAGCGCAGCTTAACACCACGCTTTCTCCGACCATGGGGCTGAGCTGGACCTGCACCGCGACCGGCACTGCGCAGTGTCCCAAGGCTTCGGGCACCGAGTCGCTGCTCACCCTGCCCAGCCTGCCGAGCAACGGCTCGCTCGTGTTCACGTACACCACCACCGCCTCCACCGATCCGGCCAGCTCGGCGCTGGACTTTGTCAGTACGCTCACCCCGCCGCGCGGCTACAACGACACAAACCCCACCGACAACACGGTTACCGACAGCGTGCTCATCGGCATCCCGCCGATAGGTCCGGATCTGTCCGTGAACGTGGTCGAGCAGAAGTCGCCCAGCGATCCCTCGGTCACCTACACCATCAACGTGACCAACAACGGTCCGGGCCAGGCGCCGGGCGCCACCGTCACCTACCAGATTCCGCCCAACACGACCGTGGACATCCTCGGCGGCGACGGCTGGATCTGCACGCAGCAGGACACTCTGGTGGTGTGCACCAGCACCAAGCCGCTGGAGCAGGGCCAGACCTACCCGATCCAGGTCGTGACCCACGCCACGGGCGGACAGTCGACGATTCCGCTCCTGGTCGAAGTGACCGGCACGGACGGCAACGGCAACCCGCTCACCGATCCCAAGCCGGAGGATAACAAGGTGGATCGGATCACGGATCTGGACCGCTTCTACCTGTTCGGCGGCGGACTTAGCTGCTCGCTGGCCCCGGGCTCGCAGCTGTCCGGCAGCGCGGCGTCGGCGATGCTGCTGCTTGTGGCGATGATGATGCTGGCTTGGCGCCGGCGGCGCGCTGTCGCCTAAGGACGCCTAAGGACCCGGCGGAGTCGGCGCCGTGATCGGTGCCGGCTCCCGCCGCCGGGCCCTGCTTCGCTCGAACCTCCCTCGGTATTTCCTCCCTCTTTTTCCCAAGCTGTGGTAGCCGACTAGTCGGCATGAAGCTCCTGCTCGTTACGAGCCCGATGATCCAGGTCAATACGCCGTACCCGGCCACGGCCTATCTGAAGGGATTTCTCGACGAGCAGTTCCGTGACGGCGAGGTCCAGACGGCGCAGGCCGACCCGGCGATCGAGCTCATCACGCGGCTTTTTTCCCGCGCCGGCCTTTTGCGCCTGCGCCGCGCGCTGCCCAAGCAGCCTTCGCCGGAGCTAGCGTTTTTTCTGCAAGCCTTCGCCGACTATTCGGCGCAGGTGGAGGGGGTGGTCGCCTATCTGCAGGGCCGGAACCCGGGCATCGAGAAGAAGCTCGCCGCCCGCAAGCTGCTGCCGGAGGGGCCGCGCTTCCAAGGGCTGCACGAAGACGGACCGCTGCGGACGCAGTTCGCGCAGCTGCCGCTTTCAGACAAGGCGCAGCACATCGCCTCCCTGTTTCTCGACGACCTGGCCGATTACTACCGCCTGGGGGCGGACTCGCGCTTCGAGTTTGCCCGCTATGGGGAGAAGCTCGCGGCGTCGCAGACCTCGTTTGCGGCGATGCTGCGCAACCTCACGGCGAAAAAGACGGTGGTCGATGAGCTTCTGGAGGAGGTCACCCTCAAGCTGCTAAAGGACCATGCGCCGAGCGTGCTTGGGATCTCGGTGCCGTTTGCCGGCACGGTCTACGCGGCGCTGCGGATGGGCAAGCTGGCGCGGGAGCGCGGCATCACGGTGGTCCTGGGCGGCGGCTACGCCAACACCGAGCTGCGCCGCCTTGCCGATCCGCGGGTGTTCGACTATGTCGATTTCATAACCCTGGACGACGGCGAGCGGCCGCTGCTCTGTCTCATCGAACACCTTGCGGGCCGGCGGCAAAAACAGGAGCTGTTCCGAACGTACTATCGCAGCGGCGGCACGGTCCATTTCGCCCGCAGTCCGAACGAGAAAGACATTCCCTTCCGCGACACCGGAACGCCGAGCTATAAGGGCCTGCCGCTCGACCGCTACATACCGCTATACGAGATGCTCAATCCCGTGACGCGGCTGTGGAGCGGCTACTTCTGGAACAAGCTCACGCTGGCGCATGGCTGTTACTGGCGGCGCTGTTCGTTCTGCGACATCTCGCTTGATTACATCGGCCGCTATGAGACCGACAAGGCGGCGCACCTTGTCGATAAGATGGAAAAGATCGCCGCCGAGACCGGCCGCAGCGGCTTCCACTTCGTCGATGAAGCGGCCCCGCCGGCGGTGCTGCGGGCGCTGTCGGAAGAGCTCATCCGGCGCAAGCATTCCTTTACGTTCTGGGGCAACATCCGCTTCGAAAAGGCGTTCACTCCCGAGCTCACCGCGCTCATGCGCCAGGCCGGCTGCATCACCGTAACCGGCGGACTGGAAGTGGCGTCGCCGCGCGTGCTGTCGCTCATCGAAAAGGGCGTCACCATCGAGCAAGTGGCGAGAGTGACGCAGGCGTTCACCCGCAGCGGCATCCTGGTGCACGCCTATCTGATGTACGGCTTTCCGACGCAGACCGAGCAAGAGACAATCGACTCGCTGGAGGTGGTGCGGCAGCTGTTTCAAAGCGGCTGCCTGCAGAGCGCCTTCTGGCACCGCTTTGCCGCGACGGTGCACAGTCCGGTCGGCCGGAACCCGGGGCGCTACGGCATCCGCCCCGCCGCCCGCCCCGCGCCGCCCGAGGGACTGTTTGCCGAAAACGATGTGGACTACGACGACCCCACGCCCGCCGATCACGACCTGCTCGGGCAGGGGCTCCGGCGCGCGCTTTACAATTACATGCACGGGGTCGGGCTGGAACTCGATGTCCGGAAGTGGTTCCCAAGCCGGGTGCCCAAGACGCGGATCGCCGCGACCCTCATCGCCGGCGCGCTTTACGACCTGGCCGGCGCCGCAAACCATCTTTAGAACGCCTATCAAATAGACATTCTTAGGTTGTGCCGGCCGGGCCGGGTCTGTTAGCGTCTGCGCCGCTTGCAGCCGGGCGGCCGACGCGGATTTCGGCGCGCTTTATGACCGCGCCAGACGGCCGGACACAGCTGCCGACCCACGGTGCCAGACGGAGAGACCAGATGAACATAGCGCAGGATAAGGTTGTTTCGTTCACGTACACGCTGCGCATCGCCGGCGAGACGATCGATGAAGGCGACCTGACGTACATACACGGCCATGAGCAGATCGTGCCGGGCCTGGAAGAGGCGCTGCTGGACAAACAGAGCGGCGCCAAGGTGAAGGTCTCGGTGCCGCCGGCCAAAGGCTATGGGGAGCGCGATCCGGAGCGGGTCCAGGCCGTGCCGCGCAGCGCGTTTCCCGCCGATGCGCCGCTGAGCGTCGGCGCGCAGCTGCACGCCGAAGATGAAGACGGGAACCCGCTGCGCATGACCGTGGTGGCGATGGGGGACAAGGAAGTCACGCTCGACTTCAACCACCCGCTCGCCGGCGCGACCTTGGACTTCGAGGTCGCCGTCACCGCCATTCGCGAAGCGACGGCGGAAGAGCTGGAGCACGGCCACGCTCACGGGCCCGATGGCCATGACCATGACCACGATCACGATCACGACCACGACCACGACCACGGGCATCATCACTAACCGCGCATAAAGGCTGAGTCCGCCGAACCGGCAGCGATTGCCGGCCGCGCATACAAAAGCCGCGGTGCAGCTAGAGCAAAGTCTGAAGCCGAACGCGCTGCGATGCTGGCCGCGCCGCGCTGCTTCTATTGCTGAGCCTGCAAATAGCCTGCCGCAGGCTCTTGAAACTAGGGTGACGTTTCCGTTAACTGAGGGGGCCTTGTCACCCTCCGCACGGCAAAGGAGAAGGAAATAAATGACCAAGCAGCTCGCAGGGACCAAGACCCATACCAACTTGAAAGACGCCTTCGCCGGAGAGTCCCAGGCGAACCGGCGTTACCTGTATTTCGCCAAGGTGGCGGACGTGGAAGGTCGGCCCGACGTTGCCGGATTGTTCAAAGACACCGCCGATGGGGAGACCGGGCATGCGCACGGCCACCTCGACTATCTCAAGTCTGCCGGCGATCCGGCGACCGGCCTGCCGATCGGCAACACCGAGAAGAACCTGAAGTCTGCGGTGGCCGGCGAGACGCACGAGTACGAGAGCATGTACCCCGGCATGGCCAAGCAGGCCCGCGAAGAAGGCTTCACCGACATCGCCGAGTGGTTCGAGACGCTGGCCAAGGCGGAGAAGTCGCATGCCGGCCGGTTCAAAAAAGCGCTCGATAGCCTGGACTTTTAAGCATCGGCGCCGGAGCATCCCCGTCGCCCGCCGGGCGCGGGCAGGGGCGCGCCCCGGCAGGGAGTAATAGATCAAGATGAGCCAGATCCCGCGTGCGCCCGCCAAGCCTCCCGCCTACAGCCCGCACGACCCGCGCTACTACGACGAGCAAGATCTGGCGGCAGAGCTTAAGCGCACCTTCCAGATCTGCCATGAGTGCCGCATGTGCGTGAACTACTGCGGCTCGTTTCCGGAGCTTTTCAAGCGCATCGACGCCGCCATCGATCGCGGTGCCGAGGGAGCCGAGACCATCGGCCCGCCCGACGTGCGCGCGGTCGCCGATGAGTGCTGGCAGTGCAAGCTCTGCTACATCAAGTGTCCGTACACGGCCGATGAAGGCGCCTATGAGCTGCTAGATTATCCACGGCTCCTCGTGCGCGAGCGGGCGGTGCGGGCCAAGCGCGAAGGAATCCCGGTGGTCGATCGGATCCTCGGGGAGCCGCAGCTCGTCGGGCGGGTGAGCTCCGGGGCGATGGCGCCGCTGTCGAACTTTGTCCTGGCCAGCCGGCTGCTGCGCAAGGTGCAGGAGAAAATCACCGGCATCTCCGCCGATTTTCCGCTGCCGGAGATGGCGGAGGAGCCGTTTCACGCCTGGTTTGCCGCCCACGATCCGCTCCCCGGCGCCGGCAGCGCGGGCGAGGTGACGCTGTTTCCGACCTGCTTTGGCGAATACAACGTCCCGGCGATGCTGCGCGCTGCGACGCTGGTGCTGGAGCACAACGGCTTTATCGTCCACTACCCGCGCGGCACCGCGGACGATCCGGAGGCCGTGCCGACCTGCTGCGGCCTGCCGAGCCTCGATGGCGGCGATGTCAAAGCGGCGCAGCGCAAGATGGAGCACAACGTCGCGCTGCTCCTTTTGCACGTGCGCGCCGGGCGCAAGATCCTGGTGCCCGGACCTTCGTGCGGGATGATGATCAAGAAGGAGTGGCTGGAATATCTGCCCACTCCGGAGACCAAGCAGGTCGCCGCCGCGACGCTGGATTTGATGGAGTTCCTGGTGACGCTGGGCCGCGCCAAGAAGCTCCGGCGCGAGTTTTCGCGGAGCCTGGGCACCGTGGCCTATCACGCCGCCTGCCACCTGCGGGCGCAGAAGATCGGCTTCCCCGGCATGCGGGTGCTAAACATCGTCAAAGACACGGAGGTGCGCATGGTCGAGGAGTGCTCCGCCGTGGACGGCACCTGGGGCATGAAGGCGCGGCACTATGAGACCGGACGCAAGTACGCCGCCAAGCTCGTGCGCGGGATCGCCGCCGCCGAGCCGACCACCGTCGTGAGCGACTGCAGCCTCGCCGCCCGGCGCATCGGGCACGAAAATCAGGTCGCGGTCCTGCACCCCATCGAAGCCCTGGCTCAGGCCTATGGTCTGATTCCCGCCTCGCCGAAAGGTCCGTCCGCGGCCGCGCCGGATGCGGGCCCGCATGCCGCCGGCAGCGGCCACTAGGTTTGCATGCAGCCGATTTCCCGCAGCGAAATTCTGCCTTTAGGTGAGTACGAGCTGGTTCGTCCGCACTTCCGCGCCCGCATCATCCAAGAGAAGCGCCGGCGGCGGGTGCAGGTGGGCGAGCACGCCACGGTCCTGTTCGAAAACCGCGACACCGTGCTGTTGCAGATTCAGGAGATGCTGCGCACCGAGCGCATCTCCAGCGAGTCCGCGGTGGTGCACGAGCTTGAGACCTACAACGACCTCATCCCCGACGCGGGGGAGCTGAGCTTCACTCTGTTCATCGAGATCCCCGACCGCGACCTGCGCGAGCGGACCCTGGTCGAGCTGGCGGGACTGGAGCAGGCGGTGCGGCTCGAAGTCGATGGCGGCATGCTGCCGGCGGTGCAAGAGCTGCCGGCGGGGCACCGCGCGGATCGGACGACCGCGGTGCACTACTTCAAAGTGAACCTGAGCGCCGCTGCCGTCGCGGCCGTGCGGGCGGGGCGGAGCGGCGCGGCGATCGTCATCGCCCACCCGCGCTGGATCGCGCGGACCGAGCTTGGCGCCGAGACCCTGGCGGCACTGGCGGACGATCTGCGCGCCTGAGCGCGGGGCCCGGCGTGAGCACCGCTGCGCCGGGGAGGGTCTGTTGCGGGAGCGAATGTAGATGCCAAGCTGCGGGCCGCGGTGGTCCCGCAGCGCCGAGGATTGCGGTCTTACTGGGCGAGCCGCCCAGGATGGATGCCTTCGCCCAGGACGAAGGTGGAGCCGGTGGCGCCGACCACGCAGCTGCGCCGGGCGAGGCCGGCGCGCTGGCGGAGGTGAAAGACCGCTTCGATCCCGGTGCAGTGGGCGCCGATCAGGTTGGCGATGCCAAACTCGCGCAGCTTGTCGGCGGTAAAGTCGAGCGCCGGATCCTTGGCGTCCAAAAGATGGAAGCCGCCGATCGCCGCGTGCAGGGCCGCGGGGCGGACGATCTTGCGCGCGTACTCGGCGGTGTTGATGATGCCGGCGTGGCCGCAGCCGGCGACCAGGACCAGGCCCTGCTCGGTGTCGATCACCAGGGACTGATCCTCGGGGATGTTGTCTTCGGTCTCGCCGGTCGGGGCGCGCAGGCGGAAGGTCTTGCTCCAGTTGCGCTCGGGATAGCGCCGCGGGACGGGGCCGGTCAGGTACATGCCGGGGAAGATCTCGGCGGGTCCGTCATGGTTTATGAAGGTGCCGCCGGTGGCTTCGTAGGCGGGGCGGGTGGCGAGCATCGGGTTCTGCTCTTGTTTGCCGTCAAGGCGGCTCCAGAATATGCCGTTGCCGACGTGGGCGCGGGAGAGCGCCGCCGGGTTTTTCGCCTTGAGCGTCCGCCGCAGGGTGAGCAGGCCGCCGGTGTGATCGTCGTGGTTGTGACTGAGGATGACGTCGGTCACCTGCGACAGATCGATCCTGAGCTCGTTGGCGTTTTGCAGCACGGTGTCGGGGCGGGCGCCGGTGTCGAACAGGACGCGCCGGCCGTCGGCCTCGACCAGCGCGGCGAAGCCCCACTCGCCGATGCCGTCTTCCGCCAGCATGGTGGACAGAATTTGGATGCGCAGCTTTTTGATGCGCGGCCGCGCCGGCTGCTCTGGCAGGGCTACTGCCGTGGTGGTCAAAAGCGCCGCCAAAATTAGCACCGCCCGCGCCGCCCGCCTCTTGACCCGGCCGATGACGACGCGGTCCCTCGCGGCCCCGCCGATTGCTGAAGTGTCGCCCATACGCTCCTCCCTTGGTTGGGGCAGTTTGAGCTGCCCGCCGCGGCCGGAACAACAACTTTTCTGGCGCCGCCGTTACGCGGTCGGACGGCTCTGCGGGAGGGAGCGTGGAGCCCGCCGCTGTCGGCTAGCGCGGCGGCGGCGGGATCAAAAGCGGCGGGCCGTCCGGAAGCAGGAACTGCGCCAGGCCGTTGCGGTCGGTGAACACCTCCGCGCGCAAGCTGGCGATGCGTGAGCAGGGGAGGGCGGCCTCGCAGGCCAGCCCATAGCGCGGGGTGGTGTCGGGCAGCTGGAAGACGCGCACCTTGGTCTGGACGACCGGGCTGCCATCGGGCTTTTGCACCAGCATCCGGCCCAGGGTGATGCGCGGCAGCAGGATGTCGCCCACGTCCAAGTCGGTCGTGCCGATGCGCTGGTTGTCCAGCGACGAGCGCGGCTGCGTCCCCGGCACCGGCACCAGGTCGAGATCATAGTCGCCGGCGTCCAGGTGCAGCGCGAAGTGGCCGTCCTGGTCGGTGATCGTCTGCGCCCCGCCCATGTCGGAGCTGACCGCCCCGAACGGGCCGGTCGAAGGATTGGCCGAGGCGATCGCCTGGGCCACGATCTGGGCGCTCGCCACCGGCTGACCCGTCGCATCGAGCAGCCGTCCGAGCAGCTGCGCCCGCAGCGGCAGCGAGACCGCGGCGAGGAGCCCCTCATTGGGCCCGACCGGCACGGTCAGCTGCGTGCTGGCAAACTGCGTGACGGTCGGACTTTTGATCGCGACTTGATAGGTGAGGTTGTTGCCGCCGCTCGGGGCCGGGACCAGCGTCAGCTTGGCGATCCCCTGCGCATCGGTGTCGGCGGTCGCGGTGTAGATCGCCCGCACCCCCAGCTTCATCGTCGCCTGATCCTGCAGCTGGATCTGCGCCTGGACATGCGCTCCGGCGACCGGCATCGTCGTCCCGCTCGCCGCGACGCCGCGGATCGGCAGCTGAAACGTCACCGGGGTGCGCTGCGATGGGAACGCGAAGTCGACCCGCGACGAGCTGCCGGCGCGCGGCGGCGACAGCGCGACCTCGAGCGTCGGCAGGGTCGAGTTGGCCGTGCCCGGCCGCACCACGACCCGCAGGTTGGCCTGCGGATCGGTGCTGAGCGTCGGGTCCACCAGCAGCTGATAGGTCCCGAGCGCCGTTCCCACGGTTCCCTGGCTGACCGCGGTGGAGGAGACGATCTGGTTCTCCGCATCGAGGACCTGGACGGTCAGCCCGCCGACCCCCTCGCCCAGCGGGTTGGTGATGCGCCCGAGCACGGTCGCCAGATCGGTGGCGGCGCGCGTGCTCAGCGCCACCGCGCTGTCGCCGGAGATTACCTGATCGCGCCACACCGGCGGGTACAGGCTGGCCTGGGCGGCGTCGTCAAAGCCGATCCAGAAGCGGTAGGGCTGGCTGCTCGGGCGCTCGGGCACCGGCAGGCGCAGCGACCACTGGCCGGCCGGCTGGCTGGCGGTCAGGGTGTTGAAGCTCAGCGAGGTCTGGCCCGGGATGACCGTAGGCAGGATCGCCAGCACCCGCGCCCGACCGAGCGGCTGGGGCGGCAGCTGCGCATCCACCACCGTGCCCTGGCTCAGGGCCGGGGTGCGGTAGCGCAGCGTCGCGGTGCCGCCGGCGTCAAAGCGCAGCTGGGCGATTTCCTGCGGCGCCAGGGGCCGCTGCACATCGGTGCCGTCGCTGCTGCTGGGCCACAGCTGCGCCGCCCAGCTGATCATCGCCGAGGGCGGCGGGCAGGCCTCCGGTCCGGTGCACGCCACCGGGATGCCGGCGCTGTCCGCGCCACATCCCGCGACGAGCGTCGACAGCATCGCGGCTTGGCCGAGAACCAGAAGTCCGGTCTTTGACCAGGATTTCGAACGGGGTGGTTGGTGTTTCGTGAGCATAGGCTAGTCCAGTAATTAGGGGCACTTCACGGTCCAGTAGTGGCTGCGGTCCACCACGCCGATGCCGTCCGGGTTGATGACCGGATTGGGGCTGGAGCTGGGAATAAAGCCGCCAGAGGCCAACACCGGGACGACGTATACGGTCGAGCCCGCGGGCAGCCCCTCGCTACAGGGGACGACCGGGTTATTGAACTCGACCGAGTATAGGTTATTGCCTTGCGACAGCGGCGTGACCTGGGCCTGACCGCGGAAGCGGGTCACGTTGGAGTCGTCGATCTTCAGATCGCAGCAGCTGCCGTTTACCTGCACGTAGAGCCGGCCGGCCAAGCTCGCGCTGTCCGAGACGACATCGATCTGGTAGGTGAACGTCGTCGTGTTCATGAGCGCCACCTGCGACCCGAACTTGGGCATCGAGCCGGTCACCACCAGCAGCTGGCCGCCGTCCACGACGTTCTGCTGCTCCAGCGGCAGCGGAATCAGGCACCCCGGCCCCTGCCCCAGCGCCAGCGTCAGCACGCCGCGCCCGAGCCAGCCGATGCGCCGGCCGGCGGTACGGGTCGTCGTCCCGGCAGTTGTCGAAGAGCGGAGATCCTGCATGGTCAAAACGCGCTCGCCAGTCCTCACCCATCAGTCAATAAATCATAACGCGCCATCGGGCCGCTGGCTTGTGCGCTAAGACAGCTTGGGCTGGCAAATGAGGCCCGTCAACAAGCGCGAATCAGCGTCCCGGCATCGTCTGAGCGGCGATCCGGACTGTAGCTTATACGCGCGGCAGGCGGCGCCACAGCAAAAGGGACAAGGCCAAAAGCAGCGTCCCGCTGCCCAGCAGCACCCAGAGGGCGCCGCGGCGGTGGGCGGGCGGCGGTGTGACGCTGAGCAAGGCCTGGCGCGCCGGCAGTAAATCGGGATCGGCGGCGACCGCCAGCTCGAAGTCGCTGCGTCCGTCGGCGCCCTTTTGCTGGGTCAGCTTGCCGTCGAGAAAATGGATGAGGGCGCGCACCTTTTTGGCATCGGGGCGCTCGGGATGCAAGGCCAGCGCCTGGCGCAGCCAGCCGACGCCGCGCGCGACATCGTCAAAGCGGCCCGCCGCCTCGCCTTTTTGCGCCAGCGCCTCGCCGTAGCGGCAGAACACCTCGGACATCTCGGCGCGGCGCGGGTGGTCGGGCTGGTTGGCGAGAATCCACCCGAACTCATCGACCGCCTTTTCGAGGTTGCCGGCGCGCTCGTGGGCCTTGGCGCTCTCGAACAGCTGCTCGAACAGCTGCTCGTCGATGCGGTCGTAGTGCTGGAAGAGCAGGTCGGTCAGCTCTTTGGCCGACAGCTTGGGGTCGGGCGGCGCGCTGAACAGCTCCTGGTGGATGCGGCCCAGGGCGAGGGTGGCCATCTCGCGGTAGTTGAGGTAGTCCTCTTTCTCCTCGGTTTCTTCCTTGCCGCCCGGCAGCTTGCGCTTGCGCTTGGGGGCCGGCGGCGGCGGCGGGCCATCGACGTAGCGCAGCCAGGCCCAGCGCGCCTCGCGCCGCACCCGGTGCGAGCGGGCGCCGACCTGCTCCACGATCGCCTCCACCGCATCGAGCGCCAGCACCTCGCCGTAGGCGTGGATGATGTCGGCCCGCACCACGTCATCCGGGGCCGTGGCGATGGCCTTGGACGGCCGCAGGCGGTCCATGCGATCGAGCTGGTAGCTGGCGTAGCGCCGCATCTTGAAGTTGGATTTGGTGCGGTTGTTGTAGATGCGGATAAGGCCCGGGATGCCGTAGCTGCCCATGCTGCGGATGGCGCGGCCGCACTCGTCGCGGAACAGGCCGTCGCGGACGAACGCGAACTGGAACAGGGGATAGACGGCGTCGCGGGCCCGGCTGGTGCGGCCGGCGGCGGCGATCGCCCGCAGCAGCGCGACGCGCAGCACCATCTCGGCGCGCAGGGGCCAAAGCTCGGCCGCCGTGACCTCGGGCGGCAGCGGATCCTGGCTTAGGTCGAGCTCCGCCAGGGCGGTCAGCCAGTCGGCGGCGTCGGGATCGTGCGGGCGCGGCCGCTTGCTACGCGGGGTGCCCGGCGGAATCGGCGGCTCGGGGCGGGTAAACCACATCGGCGGATCCTTGCCGGGCCCGCGCGGGTAGTCGGGGTTGGGAAACTGGCCCCAGATGGCGTGGATGAGGTACTTGATCGCCGCGGCGGCGCCCGGCACCTCCCGGCCCAGCCGGGCGGCGTAGATCGCATAGCCCTCGGGATCGGCGGCGGCGATCGTGCGCCCGGCGCGCAAGCGGACCTGGGCGTCGGGAGACAGCAGATCCTTGTAAAGCCGATCGAGCTCCGCGTCGTCGAGCAGCCGCATCGGCGTGTCCGCCGGAGCGGCTCCGGCCGCCGCGCCCGTCGCCCCGGCTGGAACCGCCGCGGCGAGGGTCGTGGCCGCCGCCGGAGTTGCCGCTGCCGCCGCTGCGGCTTGCGGTCCGGGCCCGGAAGAAGAAGGCGAAGGCGAAAGCTCCGCCAGCGCCAGTCCGGGACCCCATATAAGGACCCAGAAGAGAACAAGGATCTGAGGGTTACGACGGACGCTCATGGCAGTTAGGATGTGCCTGGAATTGCAGCTTGTTTTGGGCCCGCGGCGGGCAGCCAGGTCCCTGGGAATCGGCTCGCCAGGGTGCAGCCGGCGCGTAGGCGGCGAAATCAGGCCGCCAAGGCTTTATCACAAAGCATGCACGGCGTCACATTGCTTGCGCAAATCGGGAAGTGCAGGCGGGGGAGGGGAGAGGCGAGGACCGAGGCAGCGGCGCCGCGGCTCAGACCGGGATGCGGGCGAGGATGCAGATCTCGTCGTCGGTCTGGGTCACCGCGAGCTCGGCCGAGGCCTCATAGCGGATGCGCGCCAGGCCGGCCTGCGACGAGCCTTCCATCGACTGCCGCTCCAGGCAGCGGATGTAGGCGTCGAGCGCATCGCCTTGGCTCACCTCACCGATGAAGGTGATGAGGGTCTCGCGCTGCTTGGCGGTGGCGCTGTTGGTGACGCTGATCTCGGCATGGCTGCCGAGGAGTCGCAGGTCGTAGCGGGCCCACAGCGTCGAGGCGTACTTGGTCGCGTTCTCGAGCAGCTCGGAGGTGGTCATGGCGATCTGGTCGGCCGTCTCCGGCAGCATCGACATGCCGACGCAGAACTCGCGCACGAAGTGGCGCAGGTTCTTGATATGAACCCAGACCGGCACGAGCTCGATATGAATCCAGGGTGGATTTCTCGCCAGCATTTTGCTACCGCAACGGCTCGAGGCGCAGGAATGAAGGAGCCACGCATGCCAGCGGCTTCAACCCTTTGCTCTGCCAGGTAATGCCCTCATCGTACTGGAGCACGATGAAGTAGCGAGACTGAGGCTGCTGCTGCTTGATCGCCAGCAGCCAGTTAACAAGCGCCTTGATTCCCGCCGAGTTGAGAAACTCCAAGCCGGTCACATCAAGCTGCAGGCCTTTCAAGCCAGTGCGCAAGACAGCGGGATGGACTCGTCGCACAAGGAATTCGTCCAGCGCGGCGCTGGCCTCACGCGCGTCGGAGTCACCGCGCAAGATCACTGAGACAGTGCCATCGGCGTCAAGGACCTCGCCGGTCAGCGCGCCTACGTGGAGAGGTTCAAGTCCTAACCGGTTCATTGCATCACGTATTTACTAGATTGCCTGGACGGCGAATAGAGGGCAAGACTCGAGTTTGGCCACATGTGTATCGGCGAGTCTAGTTAAAGTTCTGACTGTCGCTGCGACTGTCGCTGCGACTGCCGCTTTCGCTACAGCGGTCCATTCCTTCTGCGCCCCCGCTGCATCTTTTATGATTATAAGGCCAGCGCGGCCCGGGTGATCGCTGACAGTGAGGCAGATCGAAAAGATTTGCCCGATCTGGCAAGTTTGCGCCCTTGGCAAGGAGCGCTGCGACGAGGACACGGCTCAGCCCGCGGTCCCGCTGGCCGCGGTGTGGCGCGCGATGACCAGCGTCTGATCGTCTTCGAGCTCGGCGGAGCCGACGAAGCGCGAGACCTCGCCAAGGAGCAGCTCGCAGATCTCCTCGACGTTGCGGTTGTAGTTGCGCTGCACCGTCTGCCGCACCCGCCGGTCGCCGAACTGATCGCCGGTGGCGTTGGCCGCCTCGATGAGACCGTCGGTGTAGCAGATGAGCAGATCGCCGGGCGTGAACGGCTGGGTGTTGGCGCTGAACTTGGCGGTATCCCCGGAGCCGAGCGGCGAGCCGGCGGCGACCAGCGGGATGAACGGCTTTTGCTGGTCGCGGGCCCGGAACAGCAGCGGGAAGGCATGCGCGCCGCTGGCGAAGGTGAGCTGCGACTCCTTGGTGTCGATGATGGCGGCGAAGCAGCTCATCGTGAACTTGCCGCGGGTCGTCGACCAGATCGCCTGGTTCAAGCGCTGGAGGAGCATCTCCGGCCGCAGGGCGCTCAAGTGATCCTGGTGCATCTGCGCGGCGCAGCCGTAGGCCATGGCGCCGACCACTGCGGAGCCGATGCCGTGCCCGACGACGTCGGCGAGCACCAGCATGGTGCGGTGCTCATCGAGCGGATAGTAATGCCACCAGTCGCCGGAGAGCTTGGTGGCGCTGCGATACACGCCGCACAGCTGCAGCGAGCCGCGGGCGATGCGGCGCACGTCGGGCATGAGCGTCTGCTGCACGACCTGGGCGTCCTGCAGCTCTTGCTCGACGCGGGTGGCGTGCTCTTCACCGGCAAGCTGCGCCTGCTGCAGCAGCTGCACCTGCTCCGCCATGGCGTTGAGGCGCTCCGCCGTCCCCGACAGGTACGGCACGTCCTGCGGGTCAAGGCGCGCCTCGAAGTGGCCCATCGCCATCTGCTCGACGACTTCCTGCACCCGCATCGCCTGCACGTGCTGCTTCTTCTCGCTGGTCAAAAGCATCCCCAGCGCCGCGCCCAGGCCGATAAGCCCAAGGAGGATCGGCAGCCACGGCGGCACGCGCGGCGGCGCCATGCTCAGCACGACCTTGCTCAGATCGTCTTCGAGGCCGGCGGTGGTAAGGACCATGTAGAGGGTGGCCAGGGTGCTGTTGTTGTGGCGCACCGGCTGGGCGATGAGCACCCGCTGCTCGGACGGCGAGTCCTGGGCGCGCGGGATGAAGCCGGCGTTTATCGACTCGCGCACCGTCGGCTCGGCGAGCCCGGCGATGGCCTTGCCGATGCGCGCCGGATCGGAGCTCGACAGCACCGGCAGATCCTTGTCCGTGCTGTCGACAAGGCCGATCTCGACGAGCTCCGGATCGGCCAGGACCGCCTGATCGAGCTCGCTCTGAATCTGTTTGATGTCGCCCTTGTTTAGCGCCGCCCCCAGACGCGGGTTGAGCCGCGCCACGCGCTTATCGGCGCGCAGGTGCACCGATTCGAAGGCGACCTTCTGCGCCGTAAGCTGGGCGCGCCGCCCCGGGCTGTCGGTGAGCGAGACAACGAGCTGGATGAGCAGACACAGGATGCCGCCCCCAGCGATCATCAGCGAGAGTCGTTGTTCCGACATGCGATCGCGTCTACCCCCTTTCGCCCTTATTCAAGATCAGGCCTCGAGCCGACGCAGCACCATGACCGTCACGTCGTCCTGGCGCGTCCGCGACCAGCTCATCACATCGTCAACGATGCCGTCGCGGATCTTCTGCGCTGACGGCATCGACGTGCTGCCTTGGCGGATCAGCATGTCGCGCAGACGGTCGATGTTGTATTGGACGCCCTGCGGATTTTTCGCCTCGGTGATGCCATCGGTATATAGCACCATCGCATCGCCGGGCTGCAGCTCGATTTCGTGCTCCTCGAGGAACGCGCCGATGTCATCCTGCAGGCCGAGCCAGGTGCCATCGGTCGGCAGCGTGTCGACCTGGTGGGTGGCGCGGCGGTAGATGAGGATCGACTCGTGCGCCCCGGCGTAGGTGAACTTGCCGCCGCCCAGGTGCTTGAGCAGCACCATGGTCATGTAGTTGTCGTCGTGCATGCGGGTGCGGAGGTTGTCGTGCAGGGCGGCGTTTACCACCCGCAGGACCTCGCGCGGGGTGTACTTCTGACCGACCTCCGGCGACTGCCGGGCGACCGCGGAGAGCATGCTCTGCACCATCATCATGATGAGGCCCGGCGTCACGCCGTGGCCCGACACGTCGCCGATGGCCACCCAGCTGCCGCCGCTGGCCTGGTGCAGATCGTAGAAGTCGCCGCCGACCTCCTCCGCCGGGACCATCCGCGCCGCGACGTCGTAGCCGTCCAGGGCAGGCTGCGCCGGCAAGAGCAGCGTCTGGATCACGGTGGCGATCTCCATCTCGCGCTCCAGGCGCTCCTTGCTGCGCAGCTCGTCGCGGGAGATGCGCAGCTTGGCGATCATGTCGTTGAAGGCCCGGCCGAGCGCCCCGATCTCATCGGTCCCGCCGATCGGCACCGCGGTATCGAGCTCACCGCTGGCCACGAGCGTCGTCGCCGCCGCCAGCCGCGCCACCCGCCGCGACATCGTGTTGGCCAGGACCAGCGCCGCCAGGATCGCCACCGCGAAGGCGAAAAAGCCGAGCTTGAACAGGAAGTTGCGGATTTGGTAGTAGGGCTTGAGCGCCTCGTCGAGGGAGCGCAGCATGACGAAGTACGTCTCGCTGGCCGTCTTGTCGTCTTTGTGCGCTTCCAGACCGGCGACCGGTGAGATGCGGTACAGGTAGCTCTGGCCGGCGATGCGGATCGGCGGCGGCGCGGGGCCGCGCGCCTGCCCTTTGGCGAGCCGCAGCGCGTCGGTCAGCTCGGCGCGGTGGGCGTCCAGGTGGCTGTCGATGGCGGCGGCGGTGAGGCGGCCCTGGGTAAGGAGGATGAGCCCGGTGTTGGTGAGGCGGTGGATCCGCTCCGCCATGGCGTTATTGACCTGGGCGCCGGTGATGAGGATGCCGCCGGTGCGGTTGGCCAGGGTCACGGCGTGGCCGGTGACCCGGTACAGCTCGCCCTCCAGCGCCCAGGCGGCGGAGAACTCGCGCTGGGCGTTCTCGTTTTCCATCGGCTCGATGAAGCCCGGCGGGATGCTGATGCGGCGCGGACCGATGCCGACGTTGGCGCGGATCTCGCCGTCGGGGCTGGCCAGGATGAGCAGATCCGAGCCGACGACTTCGCGCATGTCGCTGGCGACATCGGTGATCGTCTGCTTGTCCATCTGCGCCGAGTTGACCACCGCCTTGAGGCGCGGCTCGTCGGCGATGACGCGGTTCTTGTCTTCCAGGCGCTCCAGAACGTCCCGCTGCACCTGATCCAGCACCTTGCTCGAGCGATCGATATCGACCACGAGCTGCTGCTCCACCTCGCGGCGCAGGTAGATGCCTATAGACCAGATGGCGGTCACCACTACGGCGGCGACCAGGGCGGTCATGGCCAGCGCGATCTTGACACCGAGCTTCACTTATTTTCCTCCCGAGCGCAGAGGCAAGTTGGCAGAGGTAGACCGCAGCACGGTGAGCTCCGGCTCTCCATACACCGCGCTCAGTTCGGGAGCCGTCGGGGCGGCGAGAAGCGACAGCATGAGCTTGACCGGTGCCGGTCCGGCGGACGCCGGCGGGATGCGGAACGACTCGACGTAGGACTTGCCGGGGGCCATCCGCCTGTCTTGCTTGATGCGGGTGGCGCGAAAGAACGGCGCCGGCTGACCGGCGTCATCGCTGAGCATGATCCCGTACGCCCGATCCTCGGTGCCGAGCTTGCTGCCGTCGGCGCCCAGCCACTCGGCGCGGACGATGAGGCGGCGGTCGACGAAACCCGAGGGCAGCATGTGGCCGGCGCCGTGGCTGAACTCGACCGCGATCTCGCCCGGTTTGTTGCGCGGCAGGAGCTCGAACCTGAGCAGCTTGCCCAGCGCCGCCGCCCCCGGGAAGGCATGCGAGGGGACGTTGGGCCGGGGCTGCGAGCCGCGCGCCACCGGCACGCTGCCGCGCGAGGGCATGTGGCAGTCCTGGCATGCCTTTTTGCATCCGATGCGCTGCCAGTCGGAAAAGTCGGTGACCACCGGGATCGGCCGCTCGCTGCCGGCGACTTTGAACGCCGTGAGGTGATGGCAGCCGGCGCAGAACTCGCTGCGCTGGTGCAGGGGGCTGTAGGCCATGTCGTGGAAATAATGGCCGCTGGCACCGGGAATCGGGCCGTATTTTTTGCCCGAGCTCGGATCGAACGTCATCACCGCCGCGGATTTCTGCATCTGCACCGAGCTTATCGTGTGGCAGCCGTCGCATGACACGCCTTCGCTCGGGCGTCCCGGCTCGTCTTTGGCCTGACCGGCGGCGAAGCTCGGCAGGTGGCAGCTCGTGCACAGCGGCTGCAGCTCCGCCGGCGCCGCGGCGAAAGACTTGCTGTAGGCGGCGGAGTGGCTGGCTTTGGCGTGGGCGGAGCTTATCCACTCGGTGCGCATCGCCTCGTGGCACTCGGCGCAGCGGGTGGAGCGCACGAACAGGGAGGGAGCTTTGGGTCCGCTCGGCGCGCTCACCGCGGTCTCGCCGGGGTTGGTCGCCGGCTCGGGCTTGACCTCCGGCGGGCTCGGGGTTGCAGCGGGCCCGCTCGACCCCGGCTGGCCCGCGCGTCCGCTCTGATCTCGCGTCGTCCCGCCGCTCGGCGGCTGCGACACGGGATCGGTGCAGCCGAGCCAAAGCGCAGCGGCAGCGACGGACAGAAGGAGCGCGGGCCGATGGAGGGTCACTACTTATAGCGCTCGTATTTTTGGTTGAACTTGTTGGTGTGCTCTTTGCTCGTCGCGCCTTCGCGCACCGTGAAGGCGGCCTCGGTCCGCTTGCCCGGCTCGATCTTCACCGGCTGGCGCACCGGCTCCCCGCCGGAGACCCAGGCTACGAGGGTGTAGTTCCCCGGCGGCACCTTGCTGAGCTCGAAGTTGCCGTCCTTGCCCGTGGTGGTGAAAAACGGGTTGTCGAGCACCAGGATCTGGCCCCACATGTTGGGGTGGATGTTGCAGTAGACATCCACGACGCCGGTCTTCTCGAACGTGACGCTCTTGGACTCGCCGGAGCGGTAGAGCTGCAAGTCGAAGGCGTTGCCCTCGCTGAGCGAGAATACGTTGTGGTAGAACTTGTCCTCGTTGGGGAAATCCACCGTCGTGCCGCGGGTAATCGCGACGACGCCGGGCACGAACGACTTGTCGCGCTGCGCCATCTGCCGCACTTTCTTGAGGGCGGCGAACTTCTTTCCCGGCAGCTGCTCGATGTAGACAATCACCCCGGAGCGATCGGCCTTATCCTTGCCGCCGCGATCACGGAGGGTGACGGTGCCGCCCACGGAGCTTGGCGCCTTGCTGGCGGCGCTGGGGGATTCGCGCGGGCTCTCGCTGCTGGCCGCCGGGCGCGACGGCTGCGGCGACGGCGCCGGCCGCGCTTCGACCTCGGCCTCGGGACGGCCGGCGGGCTCGGCGGCGGTGATCTGCCGCGGGTTCATCATCCGCTCGCGCGTATCCGGACACTCGCACGGGCACGGGGTGCAGGGCACCGGCTTGTACAGGTACTTGACCTTGCCGTCGGCACCCGGCGCCTGCCCGCGCGCTGTCTGGGGCAAAAGAGCAAAGGGGAGCAATAACCCCAACAGCAGCCGCGGCGCCCTGGCAGCCCGCAAGCCCGGGCGAGGGACGGATCCGCAAGCCCTCTGGCTTCCCGCGTCTACAGATAGCGAACTTGGATGGGTACGCATTGAGCCTCAGTTCACTCGTTCGGTGAGCGATGGTCGATGGGGCCTCTTCTCGTCGGCCCCGCAAGCCTTCCGACTACGATGCTATGGTGTCCCGTGAGTACAATCCATAGGTGCTTGTCGCAGGGTTTGGATACCACGCTACAGCTAGATTGTACTCTGTTTTTTCTGTTTAAAGAATCACAATTCAGTGACCGGGTAGTAAATGGTTTTGGCGCTAACTGCGCGGACTTTTAGCCGGAACTCGGCCGGCTGATGCGCTGGCCGGGGACCCTGCGCGGGGCCGTGCGGACGGCGCCGATTCGGGCGCTCCGGAGCGGCCCAAAAAGGCTGTCGCAAAGAGCTTCTAGGCTGCTGCTGGGCGCGTGAATGGGGGACGGCAGCGAACGGCCGCCGGCCCTGGGGGGTAGAGAGTGCGGCGGGGCGCGGCTACTACAGGTCGGTGCAGTCGCCGGTGTCGAGCAGATCGTCGGGCGACAGCGACAACGGGCTGCTGGAGGTCGCCAGCGAGTTGTCCGTAAGCGCCTTGAGAAACTCGACGAGGTCGGAGATTTCCGTCGATGACAGGTGCAGCGGGTGGATCTGCGGATCGAGCGTACCGATATCCGGCTTGCCGCCGCCGCCGTTATAGAACTCGACGACGCGGATGAGGTGCGGGGTGGGATCGTCGACGTTGGTCTCGCCGCGCTCGGCCGGGCCGTAGTTTGACAGCATGCCGTTGTGCATAAACGGGAACGTCATCGCGACGTTGCGCAGCGACGGAGTCTTGAACTGTCCGAGCTCCGCCGGGGTGGCCTTGGCGATGCAGCGCATCTTGCCCGGCGCCCACTGGCACAGCGCGTCGCCTTCACACGCCGCTTGGCTCGGGTAGTAGCACTTGGCGGCATCCACCATCGCCGCCGGCAGGCACTGCGCGACCTTGTCGGTCGCATCGCTGGCGGTGCTCGTGCAGTCCATCGGGATGTCGTGGCGGGTGTTGGGCGGCGGCATATCGACCGGCTGGCAGCGGATCGTGCGGCCGCTTATCGACACCGAGTCTTCGGCGCACAGGCCGGCGGTGCGCAGCTGCCAGCCGTGCCGGCCCGGGTCGGCGCAGACGACGCCGGGGGCCAAGCCGTCGAAGCAGTTGTTGCGGTCATCCGGCGGAGACGGGAGCACGCTGCCGGCAACCCGCTGCTCGGGATCGGCGGCCGGGATGCCGAGGTTGTGGAAGCGCCAGTCGGTGAAGTTTGGGCCGTTGTGGCACATGATGCACTCGGCCTTGCCGATAAAGAGCCGCAGCCCGCGCTGCGCCGCCCCGCTCATCGCCTGGGGATCGCCGGCGAGCCAGCGATCGTATGGCGAGTCGGCGGAGCGCAGCCGCCGCATGTACGCCCCGAGCGCCTTGCCGGCGTTGACGAACACCTCGTTGATATCGTTGCGCACCGCGTCGGTCGGCACGAGCGAGGTCCCGCCGCAGTCGCTCTCCTTGCCCGAGTACCAGCAGGCATTGCCGCCGGGCGAGCCGTGCCGCGGGTAGACGTACTTCATCGTGCCGTCGGACGCCAGGCCCTTGCTGTTGAAGTCGAACAGCGGGCCGCCGATCATCTGCTCGTAGGCTTGGCGGTGCTTCTGGCCGATGCGCACCGCGACGTGCGAGCGATCGGTGGACTGGGTCCCGCCGAACTCCAAGACATCGGCGACCAGCGCCCACGCCGAGTCGTAGCGCCCATCCCACGGCGTCCAGGTCACGCCGTAGGTGCGCTCCCCGTGCGCCGGGGCGAAGCCGCCGCCGTAGGCGATGTTGTACAGCGTAGGCGAGTGACGCGCCGTCGCCGGCGGCGTCCCCTTGGAGGATCCGAGGCTGGCCAGCGGCCGGCGCAGCACCGCCTCCCACATGCCCTTGCTGGCGTTCCAGTTGGCCAGCGGATTTCCCGCCTCATCGAGCTGCGCTTGCACCATCGGCGGCGGTATCGTCACCCGCTCCGGGGTCGGGTTGACGATGAGCGGCAGCGACAAAAGCTGCTCCACGCCGGCGACGGTGAACTTCGTCGGCGGCGTCGTGATCGGGCGGACGCGGTCATCGGTGAACGCCTGGCCCGGCTGGTGGCAGGTGACGCACGCGACGTTGTTGCCGAGCGACAGGCAGCGATCGAAAAACAGCCGCTGGCCCAGCACCACCGCCGCATCCTCCAAGATGCACTCCGCCGAGCCGTCGTTGACGCAGCGCCCGAACCGGTTGGTCGGATCCGGCGGCGGCCGGCGATCGAGCAGGCCAAGCTGCACGCGCACGACCTGGCACTCGGCGCTCGATAGGAACGGTCCGCAGTCGCCGTCCTGACCGGGGGTGCCGCAGGCCGAAAGCGCGGTGGAAAGGACGAGCCCCGCAAGCGCACCTAGGACCGGGGAGCGCGCGCCCCCGCTGCGGCCCGTCCGCGGCGCCGCGGCTTGGACCTTCGTCTGCCGCAGACCCTTATGGGCGCGGCGGACGACCCCGGCGTGAAGCTGCGCCCGCACGCTCCGCGTTGGATGCAATCCAAGGCCGAACAGAGAAGGGTTCTGCATCGACGTCTCCTTGCCATTCTCAACTCAATGGCTGTACGTCGAAATTAACTTAGTAGCGTAGGACTAGAGAAGTCGTTACGTAGTCAGCGGCGAAATCTCCCGCCGGGCTCTGGCCGAGCAGCGGGTTGCCGGCGATACCGACGGCGGAGTTATCGGCGAGACCCTCTTGGGTCCGACCAAAGGGCTGCAGGTGAACGAACTCAGCCTTGAGCGCGACGCTGCTGCTGATGTCAAAGCGCAGACCGGCCGTGATGCGCCAGATCGTGGACACGTACGCGAACGGCACCGAGTAGTCGATGTGCACCGCGTCGCGGTAGTCCCAGCGGGCCAGGAGCGCGAACCAGTTTGTGACGTGGTAGGACGCCTCGGTGTAGGCGCCTTTCACCGTGAGCCGCGGCAGCGACGGCTTGATATCGCTGCCGATGTAGCCGTCGGCCTGCGACTGCAAGAACTCGCCGCGGAACTCGAAGCCGCGGTACTCGAAGTGCAGATCGACATCGAACGTCCACTGGGCGACGAACGGATCGAACTCGGCGTTGCCGACGTCGTAGAAGCCGTCGACCTCGCCGCCGAACTCGCCGGAGACGCCGACCTCGAAGTTGACCTTCTTGCAGTGGTTGCGGTCGTTGCAGTGCAGCGAGATGCGGCCGGAGAAGGTCTTCATGTACTTCTTGTCGGTGTCCTCCGAGAAGCGGAAGTTCTCCTGGTAGCTGCTGCCGTTGTGGACGCCGAGCGCGATGCTGATAAACTCGTCGAGGAACTGGCCGCGGAGCTTGAGCCCGAGCGGCGTGCCGCAGCTGTAGCGGCAGATGAGCGACGGCGTAACGCCGAACCGGTCCCCGGCCTTGCGCACCCGGTACTCGATGCCGATGTTGGGGTCGAAGCGGCCGGCGAAGATGCTGATGTCGTGCCGCCCGCTGCCGAAGCGCTTATTGTATTCCAGGTACGCGAGGTCGACCCAGACATAGTCGCCGACCTTGGTGGGACCCGCTGGAACCACGCCGCCGCCGTCGAGCTTGTCGCCGATCGAGACGCTGGCGCTGCGCGGGTAGAAGTTGATCGAGGCCAGGGCCGACAGCCCCTTCAAGGCGTCGAGCTTGATGATCGGCGTCAGGTTCAGCTCGTTGATGATGAACGTCGGCCGGCCGCCGGACTGGATGTAGTCATAGGGCACCGCCTGCGAGGTCTGCCCCGGATCGTTCTGCGAACGCGTATCCGCCGGATGTCCGGCGCTGTTTATCGCCGTGGCGAGCGGATCGCCGAGGAAGTGCCAGCGCAGCTGGTTCAGGCCCGTCGACGGCGCGTGCGGGCAGGGGACGATGTCGTGGCTTTGGGTGAAGCCGCAGGGGGCGAAAAATTCCGGAAAGCGCTGCACCTGCGGGTCGTTGTAAAACGCCTCGCGGCGCTGGGTGGGATCGGCGATGCCGGTGTACTTGTTGCCCGGCTGCGCCAGGTAGTTGGTGATGCCGGAGCCGTTGCCGCGGATAAACCCGAAGAAGCCGAAGTCGATGTAGCCGGTCAGGCGCACCGCGACCGGGGGGTTGGTGACGATGGTGAGCCGCCGCTCGAGATCGGCGAGCTTGCTGCCGAGGTCGCTGTTTTGCTGCTCCAGCTGCTCCACCCGCGCCTGCAGGTTGGCGTCGACCGGCACGCTGCGGCTGACGCGGCCGCCGTCGGGGGTGGCCACCTCGACGATTTCATCCTCATCGGGCTTGGTGGGGGAGGAGGCCAGCGGTCCTTGGTTAGCGACCGTGGTGCTCACCGTGGTCCGCTTGGCCAAGGCCGGTCCTCCGGAGCCAAGAACGCCTCCCAGAAGCCCTAGAAGCAGCGTCGTGCGCAGTCTGCCTGTCATCGTTCGCTCACCGGTCCTATTGGAGTCCCGTCGTGCGTGCCCACGTTATTGTCCGATTCACGGCACTTTTAGCTACGTTTGAATCGTATTCTTAGAAGGAAGAAGTGGTCAACCCAATCGCGCGGATATGGTTCCGCCAACCTCCCGTGCAAGCCGACCGGCAAGCTGGCGCAGCTTTCCCGGGCCAAGGAAATGCCGGCCCAAGGTAGGTATTTTGGGCCGCGTGTCCGCATGAGTAGTATTTGGTAGTATTTAAAGAGCTCCCACTGCGGCAGGCCCAGGTCGGGGCACGGAGGACCATGCAGAGCAGAAAATCGCAAGAGCCGGGGAAAAAGACCGGGCGCAAGGCCGGCAACAAATCCAGCGCCAAGACTGGCGCCAAGGACGTTGACGGCGGTTCGCCCATCGGCGCCGGGGACGGCGACGGCACTGGCTCCGACCCCGCCGCGGCCGCCGAGACGACCGCCGCCCGCAGTGCCGATACCGACGGCCAGAGCGATGTCGGCGCAAGCCCCGAAGCCGCCGCGGCGATCCCACCGGACACCGAAGCCGCAGTCGCACCGGACGCCGCCGCCGAAGACCGCCCGCTGGCTCTGGCCAGCCCCCTTGCGAGCATCGCCCATGAGAGCAACCGCATGGTCTGGCGCGGCCAGAGCGGCCACTACGAGGTCTGGTTTCTCACCGTCCACAACCCCGCGACCCGCACCTCCTACTGGCTGCGCTACACCCTGGAGTCGCCGGATCCCGCCCACGGCTCGCCCTACGTCGAGCTGTGGTTCTCCCGCTGCGACGCCGCCGACCCGCGCCGCAACTTCGGCATCCACCGCCGCTACCCGCTGTCGAGCTTCGAGAGCGCGCAGAGCCCGTTCCTCCTGCGCATCGCCGAGTCCGAGCTCGGCCACGCCCACGCTAGCGGCAGCCTGGCCGGCAACCGTCATGAGGTGAGCTGGGATCTGCAGTGGGAGCCGGCGCCGCGCCTGCATCAGCTGCTCCCTTCTTCGCTTTATGCCGATCGCCTCGGTATCGCCGAGACTTTGCTCCTATCGCCGAACCACAGCGTCGAGGTCCGCGGCAGCATCCAGATCGACGGCGAGCGCATCGAGCTTACGCACGCGCGGGCCGGCCAGTCGCATATCTGGGGCCGCAAGCACGCCTACGGCTGGGGCTGGGGCCGCTGCAACTCGTTTGAGCTCGTCGATGAGCATCCGCTCGCCGCTCCCGCCAGCGCGGTGCTCGAGACGCTTTCGGTGCGCATGCGGCGCGGGCCGGTGGTGGTGCCGCTGACTGTGGTCTCGGTCTATCCCGATGGCCTCGTCGGTCCCGAGATCGCGTTCAAAAAGTGGCTGACGATGCCGCTGTGCCGGGCCGACTTCCGCACCGGCCACTACAGCGTCATGGCGCAGGGGCCGACCAGCAAGGTCGAGGTCCAGTACGCCTGCCGTCCCGACGACATGATCCGCACCGAGTACGTCGATCCCGATGGCAGCCCCGCCTACTGCCACTTCGCCGGCACCGCCAGCTGCCGCCTCACCTTATCGCGGCGCACCTTGCCCGGCACCCGCTGGAAAGTGTGGCGCACCTTCCGCACCGAGCACGGCGCTCAGTTCGAGTGGACCGGCCGCGCCGGCGACTCGCAGGTCAAAAACCGCCACGTCCGCATCGAAGGCTAGCCGGCCCAGCCCGGCGCCGCGGTGCTCCCGAAACACCTTTCGCCTTTCGGATGATCACAAGACAAAACAGTCACGCCGCGGGTCCTCCTACCCTGCGATGTTTCCGTCGGGGGACAAGCCCCCGGCGAAAACATCTCCGGTCGGCCCACGGCTAAGGCTCCCGACTGAGTCGGCAGATGTGACCGTCCGAAAGCCCGAAACTGCGCCTACTAAACTGAACTTTAATTGTCTTTGTCGGCCGCGACGAAGCGCAGCTTGAGCTTGCCGTCTTCGACCGCGACGACGACCTTGCCGCCGTTTTGCAAGTCGCCAAAGAGCACGGCGTCGGCCAGCGGCCGCTTGATCTCGGTCTGGATGAGGCGCGACATCGGGCGCGCGCCGAAGACCCGATCGTAGCCGTTTTCGGCCAGCCACTTCTGCGCCGCCGCGGTCAGCTCCAGCTCGACCTTCTTGGCCTTGAGCTGCTCCGCCAGCTGCGCCACGAACTTGTCCACCACCTTGCGGATGACCTCCGGCGACAGCGAGTGGAAGGTCAGCCAGGCGTCGAGGCGATTTCGGAACTCCGGGCTGAAGGTCCGCTCGATCGCCGACTTGTCGAGGTTGCGGTTGGCCCCGGCGGTGCCAAAGCCGATGAGATCGGAAGAGCGTCGTGTAGGGAAAGAGTGTCTTCGCCTGTGTAG
>CALFML010000828.1 GCA_937879845.1 uncultured Myxococcales bacterium | reverse complement strand
TGTGACGACAGCGGCCGCATCGAGCGCATCGTGCCGCGCGTGCGTACCGAGGCGCACCGCCTGATCGAGGAGGCCATGCTGGCAGCCAACGTCTGTGCGGCCGAGTTCATCTCTGCGCACGAGCATCCGCAGATGCTGAAACAGCGCATCGTCGATCGAGTCGGCATCGGGCTCGTGAGACATGCACTCATTCTACGGCCAAGTGCCGACCTTGAGCACAGTGAATCTGAACCCGAAATCGTTCGACTGAATAGGCGAGGATCAGGAGCCGACATTCAGCCCGTTCCCGCTTGGTCCGTGCGAACGCCATCCAGGTGAAACGCCAGCTCGCAGCGCGGGGTCAAGGGGTGAGCTGCTCGCGGAGCTCGCTCTGGCCGGTCCGTGTTAGCTGTACGGAGACGATGCTTCCTTCGCGGAGCTGGAACGCTCCGCTCTGTACGAGTCCTGTGCTCGAGTTGAAAGGAGCCTGCAGGGCTGCGATGGGAAGCGCCAGAAGTTCTTGCCCTTGGGCGTTGTGGAATCGAAGCATACTGCTCGGCAGCGTGGCGCCGGCGCGGAGCTCGACGCGAAGCTCGGCTTTGACGTCGGTCGGTGAAGAGCGCTCCAAGATCACCTGAACCACACCTCCGGGGAGCGCAGGCTTCCAGATGGCTCGCTGATACTGGGGACGCTGCTCCGACGGCAGGACGCTGCCATCGGCGAGGCGATACCGATCGGTTGCGGCATCCCAGGCCAGGCTGCGGGTGCCCAGCGCCGCCTTGACCTTCTGCCAGGCATCGTCCGCGGAGCCTCCCGGCGCCAACGAGGCGCGGAACGCGGTGCGGACGAGCTTGAGCCCCTGCGCCAGCAGCAGCCTCCGGCCCGCGTCGTCCGCCAGGCCGGTCGCGGTGAGAAAAGGAGACTTAGCGGAGCCCGCAAGCCGATCGAGCCAGGTGAGCGGCATGTCCGGCGGCGCAAGCGGTCGCGCCCGGAGAACGCCGTGGGCTCGGAACCACTCCAGGTGATCCTCTGGCCGCTGCGGCAGGCCCCCCAAGGAGTAGCCATGGACCAAAAGGAGCGGGACGTCCTCAACCAGGGCGAGCGGGAAGCGCGGCACGCTCTTGAGGTCAGCCGGAGTCGGTGGCGAGGGTGCCCCTACCCACAGGGAGGGCTGATAGCCCGGCGGCTCGGGAACGGCGAACAGGGCCCGCAAGACCAGGAAGGTGCCCTCGCGACCTGCGTCGTCCAGCGGCGAGCTGACGCGCAGGTACTCACGGACGGCAGCCAGAGCTCGCTCGCGGCCGACTCGGTGCAGGGCGTTGACCGCCTGGATGATCGCCAGCGGATCGCCGGGACCATTGTAGGACGGCACGACGTCGAGAAGGCGGAGCAGCCGGCACAGCTCGGGCTCTGCGAGCACGCTTTCCGGCGGCGGCGTGCCCCGATCACCGAAGACATACTGGACCGTGTCGTCGGCCTGAATATGCACCGTACCGCGGGTCCCGAAGGTGAGGTGCCCATCGGTTCCATAGCGCCACACCGCGACCGTGCGGGCCGCCGTGATGCCTCCCGGATCGCGCTCGGTCCGGATGTCGTCGGGCTCGCCCAGAACCTTCCGGACCTGAGCGGCCCTGGTGCCGGGCTTGACTTGCGCCAGCGCCTGTGCGAACGCTGCGCGCGTCATCGGAGAAGCCGGGAGTGCGGTCGGCGCAGCGCCCGCAGAGGTCGCAACCCCAAGCAGGCCGAGGACAAACATCAGCAGCCGCCCTCGCGATCCGGCAGACAGTGGAGCTTCATCCATGGGCCGGAGCATAACCCTTTTCGTATTTGTTCGTCCTCACCCGTACTATCCCGAATCTCGGCCGCCAAACCCCGGTGCCGCACTACGGCGCACTCGGCATCCGCAGGAGCGGCCACTTCTCCACCTCGAAGAACCTGCCCTCTCAGCAACCCAGGCGGCACCGAATAACCATGCCGCTCCGACGGGCTGATCAACCTTCTCGACAGAGCCGATCGACGCGTTTGAGGAGCGTGGGAATGCGGTGGGGGCCGTGCATCCGCTGGATGGCCAGAGCCGCTGTGGCGCGGTCCATGGCGGCGGCGCTTACATGCAGCGGCTTCTTGCTCTGGCCACGATAAAGGGGCACTGCTTCTGCGCTGCCATGAAAAAGGGTCTTGGCCACACCGAGGACGGGCACGCCGAGCTCCTTATGCAGTCGGGCGCCCAGGCCCGGCTGGCCGTGCTCGCCGAGCCAGACGTAGCCATCGATCACCACGGCATCGAGCGGACCGGGGACGCTGCGCAGGACGCGCAGGAGACAGGGCAGCTCCCTGAGGTAGAACTGGCCCGGCTGGTACGGGGCGGCCGGGGGCAGGTGCTCGATCACGGCCTGGGTCTCGGCGGGGTCGGGCCAGTCGTGGAAGAGCAGACAGGCCGCTACGGCGGCGGCGGGCCGGTAGTCCACGTCAACGCAGGCGAGCATGACGGCATTGTCGCATTCCGCCGAGGGGTTGACGAGAGACTCGTGCTCGGAGCGGCTCAGGCTGCGTCCGGCCAGGGCCGCAGGAGAGCCCCGCGCTCACCGAGATTGAGCAGTACCGGTCGGGCATCGTGGCAGCAGGGTGAACGCCCGCTGTAGCCCGCTCTTGGTGATCAGGTCGAGATCGGGCATGCGGCGCCCGAGCAGCGGGTGTCCCGGGCCGAGGTCATAGCGAATGTCCAGACCCGACATCATCGCGGTGTATCGCTTGCGCGACTCGTCCAGCTTCAGCAGCTCGCCACCCCCACACGCTTGTTGTCCTCCAGCTTGCGCAGGGCATTGGCGCGCCGGTCGTTCCGGCAGATGCCCCACACCGGCTCCTCGGTCATCGCGACCTCGGCAATCAGATGGCTGAAGAACGCCGGGGGTCAGTACGCGATCTCTCCCTGCGTGGTTCAGCAGCTCAACGAGCCGCGTATTCAGCTCGGCCCCCTTATTGAGCAGCGCTCAATGGAGCGAAGCAAGCTGACGTGAGTCGAGGTGGCTGCTCATCGACACAGGATACACGTTCCCGCATGCCACCGCTGCCGGCAACCGCGCGACTCCGTGCGTAGGACTACGTCCCGAGCGGCGGTGGATCAAGGACTAGTTTTCGGTCCCCGCGACTCCACTTGACCCTTGGCTCGGAGAAGGGAATCAGCATCTTGAAGTAGCGGTCGCGATGAAGTGTCCCCTCCGGGGTGAAGTAGGCGACGATGTAGAGGCCGGGAGCAGGGACCCGCGGGTACTGATAGGGCTGGAGGGTAAATACGCAGGGCCATTGCTGCTCGGCGCTGGGGAACCAGCGAAGGTATTGCTTGGCCTCG
>CALFML010000827.1 GCA_937879845.1 uncultured Myxococcales bacterium | reverse complement strand
CCAACAGAGCGGGTGGCGCCGGAGGCGGGGCCCCTGCTGCGCCAGCAGCGGGGTGCCGGAGGTGACAGGACCCGCGACGCAGCCCGAAACTGCAGGTCTTTTACGAGGCGTAGTTTAAATCGACAAAGATGGACGAAACTACAGAGGAATGCGTGCGAGGTTTTGCTGGAGCTACGCGCGCTGCGATGTTGCAGTCAGATGCGCGGCCGGCTGGATCGATAGCCGGATCGGAGTGACAGTCTTATGGGCGCTGCAGTGAGCGCGCCGGACGACGGCGACGCCCCAGCATTAGGAGCGCGCCGCTCAGCAGGATCCCGGTAAGCGCCGCCGAGGATGTGGCCGTCCGATTGCCGATGTCGCAGCTGCAACCGGTGGCGACGATGCCGCCGGCCGGCCCGCCCCCGTCGTCGCTGCCGCCGCCCTGCCCGGCCAGATCCGGCGCCGGCTCCTCGCAGAATCCGCTCACGCAGGTGGCGGTCGCGCTCAGACACCGTCCATCCGGACACGGCATGCCGCGGCAGACGCCGACCTCGCCACTGGTGAGGCTCGCCAGCTGGCTCAGCGTGCTCTCTAGCTCCGCCTCGTTATTGGCGGGATAATACATCGTCGCGCCGTTCTTATTGGGCAAGCCGCCCGCCGTCGCGAAGCTATTTAGCGACTTCTGCGCCTGCGCATCGGAGCCGATGTCGAAGCCGACCACGTAGGTCGGCACCTTCTTGTCGTACATGCCCTTTATGTACTGGATCGTCAGGGGATCGGCGGAGGCCGTGCCGCCGTTGCAGTTATTGGACTGCTCGCCATCGGTGATAAGAAGCACGAAGCTGCGCCGGTCGGCCGTAAACAGCGACGGTTCGAGGCTCGCCTGCTTGATTCCCTCATCAATGTTGGTGATGCACGGCGCGCCGGGCCGGTTGTTAGTGAGCAGCATCGGAACGGTCTGCTCATTCCCGAGCGCCGGAGCCAGAAGCGGGGTGGTCTGCACGCACTTGGGCGTAGTCGACGCCTTATCCGGAAACATCGCCAGTCCGAAGCGAAGCTTGCCGGAGTTATTGGCAATCAGGTTGTTGATCGCGGTCACCGCAATGTCCCACCGCGTCTTGCCCATGATCGAGTTGGAGGTCATCGAACAAGACCGATCGAGGACGATCATCAGGTTCGAGGTACAGTCCTCCGCATGACCCCGAGTCGGCAAGAACAAGCTGCAGAGGATCGATGCAGCCAATAAGCATCTGGCGCGAGACATTGTTTTTTCTCCGAAAGGTACTTTGTCCAAGTGTACAGGATTCGGCCCGGGCGGCGCCGAAAAAGATCGCGTCCGCGGGGGCTTCATCCACTCGATTGCGGGCTGGAATCGATGCACGGCATGAATGCACAACGGCTGCGCGCCTCATCCAGGCTGCGCACGATTTCGATCGGAATGCCGTCGTCGCGCAGCATCATCGCGGCGGTATTTATCCCCATGCGAAAAAGTGTATTTGACGCCGGCATGATCAGAAAGGCGCGCGATATCTGACCGGATAACCGCAGCGCCCACTCAGTGAAAATCTCCCGCGCCCGCGGCTCATAGGAGGAAGCCGCCGAGAAATCGTGGACGTAGATGAACCGGCCGACCAAGGGAAAGTGCGCCCGCATCACGGTGTAGACGTGCTCAGAGATGTACTTTGCCACGGCGGCGGTGACCGGCGCTCCCGCGTCAACCTTGGTCAAGACTCCGGCCGGCTCAAGGAACCAGCAGCGCACATGCAGGCGAGCCGAGTGCAGGTGCGGGACCAAATCCAAGAAGCGCACGTCCTCCATGCCCGCCATTATACTCTGATTCGGCAGACGCCACTAGGGATGGGCCCACCGGGCCCGCAGCTCATCGGCGCGTCGTCGCGCAGTCGCTTCGTCTAGTACGATCTCTATGGCCGATCGCTGGCCGGAGAGCAGCTCGCCGCCCCGCTGGGCCAAAAGGAGAAAGGTCCGCATCTCCCCGCTCGCGGCAAAAAAGATGCTGGCGCGCTTTTGATACGGGTTGTGCTTGAGCCACTCGCCGTAACGGCGCCGCGCTTCCGGTTTCAAGCTGTGCGCCAGGGTGCAGTCGACCAGCAACACCGACTGTTGAAACTGAGAGAGCGCGCCGTCCACCGCCGCTAGGAGCCGCTCGATCTGAAGCTCGTCCATGACTCCTATGAGGTGCCAGAACACCGTATCGCCATCGGTACGATAGCGATGCGCGCCGACGCTCTGCCACACCTGCATTGGTTTATTATATCATCACTACGGAGCGAAACTTAGTCCCACGGCGTAGGAACCGCGGTCTGCTCAAACCCGGCGCTGACTTGCCCGGCAAAGGTACACGTCGTGCCCGGCGCATCCGCCGTAATGCCGGCGATTTCACAGATCGAGGTCGAGCTGCCGCTCCCGCCATTTCGTCGCTCGATCATCTGCACCACGGGCTTGCCGCCTGCCGCAAGCGCGCGCGCCAGTCGGTTGGAGCAGATAACCTTGAAGTGATTCGGGGCATTGACGTAACGCAGCTTGACCCGCTGCTCGCTAGCGTACGCAGGATCGATCCCGGCCCCGGCGCACTCGCCGGCTCCGCTTGCGACCTCCCAGCTCATCTCGAAGGAGCGTGTGGACGTACACGCGGTCCAAAGCAGCGCGACCAAGAGCAACCAACGCAGCATAGCTTGCGAGTATACCCAGCAGCCCACCTTGAGGCCAGCAGCCGGCAAGACTTGTCTTGCAGGTCTGTCCGCCTGCTGCAACCGCAGCCGTCTGCGCTACCTTCGGCCCCCCTCCCCTGTT
This sequence comes from uncultured Myxococcales bacterium, assembly GCA_937879845.1. GTDB lineage: Bacteria > Myxococcota_A > Polyangia > Palsa-1104 > JAEUJZ01 > CALFML01. The sequence continues at coordinate 1,070 of CALFML010000827.1, read as the reverse complement.
CAGAGCGTTCAGGTCGGGCCCAAGCGGCGATTCTAGTTGCCGCCGTGTCCACCAAGCGCGCTGCGATGCGCCTGCGCAAAAGCATCGCGGTCCGTATAACCCACCAGGGTCTCGCCGAGAGTCAGCCGCGCGACGGCGATAAACATGGCGTGGATCTTCGTGCTTGTCAGAACATGAACCGTCAACCGCTTGCCAAATTGGGACTTGGCGCGCCGCATCATTTCGCGCACGCTGCTGTCAAAGCCGGTCATCATCGAGAAATCCAGAAAGATGTTGACCATTTGACTCGCGCGGGTAAGGACGGTCGCCTGCTCTACAATCGCTGCGCCCAGCACCCGATCCAGATAGCCATTTATGAACACGGAGAGAATCCCAGCTTGTAAGCGGAGTTCCAGCTCGACTTCGCCTTGAGTGCCCTTGAGTCGCTGTTTCTGTTCCATAAGGATTGTCGGTCCTGCTCCGCCGGGCAGTCACCTCTGCGCCGCAAAAGTGGGTCCCTTGATTATACCACGCCGCCGCCTCCGCATAGCCGAACCTTTCCACTTGCGAAGCGGCTCCTTCAAGCGCCGCTGTAACCGACCGCAGCCGGCACGCGAATAGTCCGCGCTCGAGTTGAATATCGATCCGCGTCCAAGCTCTATTATTTACCAGCACTTCGAGCCGCTGCGGATCGGTTGCTGTGGAGTTTGTATCGGTGGGTATGTTGGAGGGCTTGGCGTACCGCTATTGTCCGTCCGAGGCTAAATGGAGCGCCCGCAGCGCAGCGGAAGAGCAGCGGAACGGCAGCCGGGCGGCGTCAGCCACCCAAACCCTCAGGCCGCGGCCTGGGCCTGCTCGCCGCCTACGGGCTTGGCGAAGTCGATGTGGTAACCATGCAGCCAGGCCGTCGCTTCGGGGGCTGCCAACTTCTTGGCGAAGACCGGCAGCAGCAGATCGCGCAGCACCCGGCCAATCGGACCGGCCGCTTTGCTTGCATTTACCTTCTTGGCGTTCTCGTACACTTTGCGCACCCGTCCCTGACGCAGACTCTGGTAGGCCGCGAAGGCCTCGCGATGATCCGGCAAGTCGCG
>CALFML010000826.1 GCA_937879845.1 uncultured Myxococcales bacterium | reverse complement strand
CAGGCGCAGGCGATGTCCTTCGACCTGGAGCCGCCGATCGAGCAGCAGAAGCAGGCGATGGCGCACCTGGAAGCGGCCATCCGGATTCTGGAGCCGCCGCAAGAGCAGAAGCAGAATCAGAAGCAGAATCAGCAAAACCAGGACCAGCAGATCTCGCAGGAGCAGGCCGCCCGCCGCCTGCAAGAGATCCGCGAGCGCGAGGCCGAGCGGCAGCGCAAACAGCAGCAGCCGCGCAACCCCGAGCCCGTAGAGAAGGACTGGTAAGCCATGCGACCGCACCCGCGAGCCTTCTTGTCAGGGTTTTTTCCGGGGCTTCTTGCGCTGCTGTTTCTCCTGTGGCCGCACCTCGCGGCGGCGCAGCAGCTCAGCTTGCACCTCGACTCGGAAGAGGTCTACGCCAACCTGCCGTTCGTCTTGTCGGTCGCCGCGCAGGGCTTTGAAGAAGAACCGCAGCCGACGCTGTCCAAGCTGACGATCGCGGGGTGCCGGGTGACGCCGCTGGGGGTGACGCCCAACGTCTCCAGCATGCTGCAGATCATAAACGGGCAGCGCACCGAGTCGCGCACCGTGACCTTCGTCTTCCGCTTCCGCATCGAAGCGGATCGGCCCGGCCAGTACACGGTGCCGGCGCTCACCGCGGAGCAGGGCGGCAAGAAGGCGCAGAGCCAGGCGGCGCGCTTTTCCGTCCGCGCGGTGGATGACAGCAAGGACATGCTGCTGCGCCTGTCGCTGCCGGAGCGGCCGCTGTGGGTCGGCGAGACCATCGAGGCGTCGCTCGACTGGTACCTGCGGCGCGAGGTCGGCAACCGCACCTTCGCGGTGCCGCTTTTCGATCAGGACGACTGGCTGGAGATCCAGGCGCCGGCCGGAGATCCCAAGCTCGCCGGGTTCCGCGCCGGCAGCCGCCAGCTGGAGCTGCCCTATAAGCAGGAGAAAGCGACGCTGGATGGAGCGGAGTACACCCGCTTCCGGTTCCAATTTCGGATGACCCCGAGCCGCGCCGGAATCCTGACCCCGCCGCCGGCGCGCGTGGTGGCGGAGCTGCGCACCGGCTACGGCCGCGATCCGTTCGGATTCCAGGTCGCGGAGACCGCGCTGTTTCAGGCGGTGAGTAAGCCGCTGCGGCTGGAGATTCGGCCGCTGCCGCAGGCCGGACGGCCGGCGAGCTTCAAAAACGCGGTCGGCAGTGCGTTCGCGCTCGAGGTCCAGGCCGGGCGGACCGTGGTGCGGGTCGGCGATCCCATCGAGCTGCGCATCCTCCTGCGCGGCAACGGCCGCTTGACGGGGCTCATCCTCCCGGAGCTGCCGGCGATGGGCCTTAGCGAGCAGCTGTTCGGGGCGCCGGAAGAGCCGCCGTCCGGGGAGCTGCTCGAGGATGGCAAGGGCAAGCTGTTCCGCGTCACGGTGCGCCTGCGCGGCACGGAAGCGCATGAAATTCCGGCGCTGTCTTTTGGCTATTTCGATCCGGAAAAAGGCAGCTATCAGACGGTGCGCAGCCAGCCGATCGCGCTATCGGTCAAGGGCTCGGCGGTGGTGGGAGCGGGCGATGTCGTCGCGGCGCCGACCGCGGCCGGCCCGGCGGCCGGCAAGGGCAAGCCCGCCGCCGAGCCAGCGCTGCCGCTTTTCGGTGCCGACTTGGCGCTGAGCAATGAGCGGCAGACTTGGCGGCGGGCGCCGGCACTGAGCGAGGTGCTGCCGCTGCTGGTGGGACTTTACGGCGCGGCCTTGGCGCTGCTGGTCGTGCAGGCAGCGCGCCGCCGCAACCGGTTCGCGCGGCAGAAAGAGGCGCTGATTCAGGACACGGTGCGGCGCCTGCGCAAAGAGCTGGAGGCCGCGGCCAAGGATGCGGCGCGCGATGCGGCGCCGCGGCTGTGCGTGGCGCTGCGCGCCCTGCGCAAGGAGCTCGGGCTGCCGCCGCAGGAAGGAAATGCGCTGCTGGAGCGCCTGGAGACCGAGTCGTACAGCCAGAGCGCCGCCGATCGCCCGCTGTCCCCGGCGCTGCGCAGCGAAGTCGAGCAGCTGATTCAAGCATTCACAAGTGCAGCGCGGCGCCGGCCGAAAGGTCCGCCTGCTGCGGCCGCGCTGCTGTTTTTCGTCGGGCTCGGGCTCGGGGTGACGGCGGTGCGGGCCCAGGACGGCGCGGCGGAACAGAAGCTACGCCGGGCGCGGGCTTTGTATCAGGAGTCCTTGGCGCAGACCGATCGCGACCGGCGCCGCGGCGGCTTTGCCGATTCGGAGACGCTGCTGCGCGAGCTGGCTGCCGCCTACCCGGATCGGCCGCAGCTGCTGGCCGACTGGGGCAATGCGGCGCTCTTGGCGCAGGAGCCCGGACGCGCCATCCTCGCCTATCGGCGCGCGCTGCGGCTCCAGCCGTCGCTGTCGCGGGCGCGCCGCAACGTGTCGTTTCTGCGCGAGCACCTGCCGGACTGGCTGCCGCGGCCGCGCGCCGGAGGCACGGTGGAGTCGCTGCTGTTCTGGCAGCAGCTGCTTCCGGTTCCCTACCAGCATGTGGCGCTGGCCGCCGCGGTGCTGCTCGGCATCGCCCTGCTCGGCCTGGGCGGCGAGCGGCGGCGGCTCGGGCGGATGTTGACCCTGATTCCGGGGCTCCTGGCGCTGGCGATGACGTTGTCGCTCATTACCGAGCATGATGCCTCGCGCGACGCGGTGGTGCTCGGCACCGGCGTGACGTTGCGCTCAGCCGACAGCATGGGGGCGCCGCCCGCCCTGGGCCACCCGCTGCCGGCGGGAGCCGAGGTGACGGTGGGCGAGCTGCGCGGCGACTGGACGCGCGTAACGCTGGCCGATGGCCAGAACGGCTGGCTGCCGAGCAGCGCCCTGGAGACGCTCATACCGCTCGAAGCCGCGACCAATAGTCCGTAGTCTACCGGCGAATCAGCGGCCGAAAAAATGGCGCAGGGCCAGCGAGCCCAGGGACGAAAGGACCGTATCCAGGCGGTCCAGGTCGAGGATGTAATCGCCGCCTTCCAGGGTGACCGTGCGGATGCCCGGATGCACGCTCGCAAGCTCGCTGAGCATGCGCTCGCGCAGCTGCACCGCGCGCGTCGCCACGGCGGCGCGGCGCAGCTCGTCCAGACGATCGAGGGCCTGACGGATGGTCTCACGCAGGACCGCTTTGTCCCAGGGCTTGGTGAGATAGCGGTAGACCTCCCCTTCATTGATGGCGCGCAGCGCGGAGTCGAGCGACGCGCCCCCGGTCAGCAGCATGCGCACGACATCGGGGTAGAGCTGACGGACGCGGGCCACAAGCTCGATGCCGGTCATCTCCGGCATGTCGATGTCGGAGATGAGGACATCGATGCTGCCGCCTTCGATGATCGACAGCGCCTCCAGCGGCGACGTGGTGCTCAGGATGCGGTAGTCCTGATCGCGCAGGATGCGGCGCAGCGAGTCCAGAACCTCCGCTTCGTCATCAACGATAAGCACGGTATGGCGCGAGATCTTCATAGCGGCAGCCACCTCCGCCAGTCGCTGCGCGAGACCGCCCGCGCCGCCCGCTCCAGATCCCGCAGCATCTCATCGGCGCTCTGGTAACGCTCTTCCACGCGCTTGGCCATGGCGCGCAAGATCACCCGCTCAATCAAAGCCGGAAACGGTCCGCCCGGACCTTTGAGCGGCGGAATGGGGGCGCTTATCTGCTGCTCCAAGACCTCGCCCAGCGTCTTGCCGTCAAAAGGCACGGCGCCGCTCAGCATCTCGAATAGCACGCAGCCAAGCGAATACAAATCGCTGCGAAAGTCCGAGTCCGCCCCGCGCGCCTGCTCCGGCGACATGTACCAGGCAGTACCGATGATTCCGTCGCTCGATGCGCTCTGGTTGCCGCTCCTGGTCAGGGTCCGCGCCTCCAGCACCTTCGCCACGCCGAAGTCGCCGATCTTCACCCGGTCGCCGGAGGCGATGAAGATGTTGGCCGGTTTGAGATCGCGGTGGACGACGCAGTGGGCGCTGGCGGCGCTCAGGGCCTCCGCGACCTCCATGGCGATGTGGATGGCGCGGGGGGGAATGAGCGGTCCGCTGCGGAGCACGATCTCAAGCGTCGGTCCCTCGACGAGCTCCATGACCAGGAAGGCGCGGCCACCGGGCAGACGGCCGAAATCGGTGACATCGACGATTCCCGGATGGCGCGCCCGGCAGGCGGCCCGCGCTTCCATGATGAACCGCGCCGCGGCCTCCGGATCGCCGGCCATTCCCGGGTGCAAGATCTTGATCGCCACAGCCTTCTGCAAGACCATATGCTCGGCGCGGTACACGATTCCCATGCTGCCGCGTCCGAGCTCCTGAAACAGTCGATAGGGGCCGATGCGCTGCTTGCCTTCGATGCCCTCGCCATCGAAGGTCAGCACGGTCTCACCGGGCTCCGCTGCGTCGTCGGGTCCGGCGAAGCGGTGCAGCTCGGCGATGAGACCGCTTACGGTCGGACGCACGGCGGCCAGCACCTCGGTCGCCGGGGGCGCGGGCAGACCCGGATCGCTGCGGCGGCGGACTCCGCGGAGGCGCAGACGGCCGATGCGCTCCTCGTTGGCTGAGACGCTGATGCCGAACACGATCGCCAGGCGCATCACCACCGCATCGCCGCGTTCCGGACTCAAGGTATCAAGCGTGACGGTGCTGCCGCCGCGCTCATAGCGGATGACGTGGCCGTTTCCAGCGGGCTCGATGGTGATGGCGCTGGCCTTATGCCGCACAAGCGCTAAAAGGAGCAGATCGGCGATGTCGCAGACTGCGGTCTGTTCCAGCGGCAGAGCGGAGGCACCGGCTTTGATCAGGGTCTCACCCAGGCGATCCGTCTCGGTCATCGGCAGCTCGGCTCCTACCGGGTCCGTGTGCGCTCCGCGGTCACCACGGCGACCAGCTGGCGGAGCATCTGATTGTCGAACGGTTTTTCGATTCGCACGTTGGCGATGCGATCCAAGAAGGAGCGGGCGCCGGGGCTGAAGGCGCCGCCGGTCATGATGACGATGCGGCCGAGCAGCTCGGGACGCTGCTCGGCGACGCGCTCATAGACCTCCATGCCGGTCATCTCCGGCATCAGCAGATCGCAGAGCATGAGATCGTATTCGCGCTTGCCGATAAGCTCCAGCGCCTGGCTGCCGCGCGTCGCCAGATCCACGTCATGCTCCTTGCCGAGCGTCCGCCGCACCGCTTCGCCGACTTCGACCTCATCGTCCAGAACCAGAATGCGCAGGCGCCGCGGCGCGATGGGCGCTTTGGGAATCGGCGTCAGCGTGCCCTCACGCTCCTTCCGCGCCGCCGGCAGCACGACGCGGAACACCGAGCCGACTCCGACCTGGCTCGTCACTTCGATCCGGCCGCCGAGCGAGGTGACGATCTGATGGCAGATAGATAGTCCGAGCCCGGTGCCGACGCCGATTGGCTTGGTGGTGAAAAATGCGTCGAAGATGCGATGCAGGTTCTCCGGTGGAATGCCGCAGCCGGTGTCGCGGATCTCGACACAGGCCTCGCCGGACGGCAGGGCCGAGGTGAGGATGCGGATCTGATTCCCATCGGCATGGCCTTCGGGAATCGCCTGCGCCGCATTCTGGATCAGGTTGAGGAACACCTGGCCCAAGCGCGCCTCGTTGGCTTCGACGGCGGGGATATCGCCGTACTCCTTGACCAGGTGGGCGTGGTGGCGCAGCTCGTTTTTGAGCATCGCTACCGACGAATCGACCAGCTTGTTTACGTCCAGCCGCCGCACCGTGTCGCGATCGACGCGGGAGAACGTCTTGAGGTCGCCGACGATCTGCCGCACCCGATCCGCGCCCCGCTGCGCCGCCTTGAGAGCCCGCATCATCTCCTCGCGGCGCTCGCTCGTGAGCTCGCCCTCCTCCGCCGTCTCGACCAGCTCTTCGACCACGAAGTCGAGGTTGGACATGACGTAGGCCAGAGGGTTGTTGATCTCGTGGGCCACGCCGGCGGCTACGGTGCCGACGGCGGCCATGCGGTCGGTCATCTGCAGCTGCGCCTGCGCCTGGCGCAGCTGGCGGTCGTCGCGAGTCACAAGGACGATTCCGGAATAGACTCCTTTGGCGTCGCGATAGGTGGAGCCGCTCACCGCCATCGCGAAGGTTTGGCCGCTGGCGGTGCGGAACTCCGTGCTGCGGTCGCGGAACGGCTCCTTTTGCACCTCGGAGGCCAGCTTGGCGGCGAACTCCGATTCGCGCGGATCGAGGATCTCCCCGATCCAGCGGCCGATGAGCAGTCCGCTCGGATAGCCGAGCAGGCGGGTGCTCGCCGCGTTGCTGCGCTTGATCATGCCGTGCGCGTCAAGGAGCAGCACGCCGTCGATCATCGACTCGAGGATCGCCTCCAGCACCGACCGCCGCCGCTCCATCTCGGCGACCGCCTCGCCTATCTCCTCCGCCGTGTTGTTGAACAGGAACGACATGACATCGATCGGATCGCCGTTGCCGCTGCGCTTGGCCCGCACCTCGTAATTGCCGGCGGCCAGGGCCAAAAACGCTTCGCTCAGCTCGCGGACGTGCTGTTCGAGCTCGCGGTGGGAGCGATCGCGTTCATTGAGAAGCCGCTGCAGCTCCTCGGCGATCAGGTTGACGAAAAACGCCAGGGTGTCAGCGGTGTCGCGGGTGTTGTTGCGCTTCAAGCGAACCGAAAAATCCCCGCGCGCCAGGCGCAAGAACGCCTCGATCAGCTCGTCCGCGATCGCTCCGTCTATGCTTACGGTTCCCATGGTCCTAAGCTACTGCCGCCGCGCCCGCGCGCCATCGGCGCGCTGAGCAGGGGCAGCGGATAAAGCGCCGGCGCCCTGGGTGGCAGCGCCGCCGGTCTTGGCGATAGTGATCAATCTCGAATCTCCTTGCTGTCCAGGCTGGCCTGGCTGGCCTGGCCATCTGGGCCGCCGCCATTTGCGTGAGCTGCGGCCGCGCGGTTGAGCGCTCGCGCCCAGGGCAGCGCCTCTTCTACGGTCGAAAACAGCTGCACTGGCACGCGCGGCCGCGCCACCCCAAGGAAGAACGTACCGATGGCCCGCCCGAGCATGGTCCCGCCGACCAGCCCCGTACCGAGCATCACGGTCAGATCCGGCAGCTGACCATACATCCGCCGGGCCTCGCTATCCTGTCCGGTCATGCGATCGTGAAACACGATGACCACCCCGCGGCCGCCGTGCGCCCGCAGGTAGTCGATCTGGAACTCGACGTTCTGCCGCGCCGTCGCGCCGTTGTCGGATGAGCCCTGATGCGGGACGGCGGCGATGACCTGGGGCTCGATCTCGAAGTAGAGACAGTTCGCCGTTTCACCGATCGGCGTCCAGCCAGTCGTATCGATCTCAGGCATCCGGGTCCCCGGCGTGCAATCCGCTGTCCATAGGGGTCACAGCGAAATGATATCACGATGATAGCCAGGGGTCGAGCGCTGTCACAGCCGGCGCCGGAAGAGCGTAAGAGGCGCGCGGACGGAAGCGCGCAAGAGACTTGCAGGGACCCGTGAGAGAATTGACGAGAGGATTGGCGAGGGATTTGGCCAGGGCTTTGGCAAGGAGTTTAGCGAGGGGGGAAGACGGGCAGGCAGCGCGGGAAGGCGCGGCGGGCTACGAGTTTGACGGCTCGCGGTCGCTTGCCCGTAAGGCGCCGACCGTCGTGAACAAGCCGGCCAGGACCATCATGAGGAGCGCCAGCGCCAGGTTGTTGATGGACTCCCCGAGTCCGAGCATCGAGATCTTGACGACCAGCTCATTTGGCACCTGAGACATCGCGGTCAGGCAGTGAATCATTCCCAGCACGGTGCCCAGAAACCCGAACGAGAACGTCACAAAGTTCAGGCTGCGCACCACCGGCAGATGCCGCCGCTCGGTCGTCGCCGCATAGCGGCCCGCGGCGATGACAAGGAGGATGCCCAGGATGAGCACCGGATACATCGGCCAGCCACCTTCGTGAAAGGAATCAGACAGTGCGGTTGTGAGATTGGACATGTTGCGCTCCTTTTTAAAACGTTGAACTGTTTGATTGAACCAATTGGACGCGGTGCCTTATCGTCGCCCTGCCGTCCACTCTGTTTCGGGGTTCGTTTCGTCCCGCTATGCCTTGATGACGCGGGCCGCGCTGACAGGTCGCAAAGAAATTTTCAGCCGGGCGCCTTTTTGCGATCTTTTTTGGATCTGCCGACGCGGCAACCACGCTAAAACAGGGAGTGCGCTAACGAAGAAGGCTGGCAGGACCCGCGCAGCGCGGACCCGCCTACCCACCTACCCTGGCCTACCGTGGTGCAAAGCCGAGGCAATGACGTGAGCTCGCCCTGCCCTAGCGAAGAGCTGCTGCTCGCTTTTACCGAGGGTCGGCTTCCGCCACGGCAGCTCGCCGCATTTCACGAGCACCTGGACACCTGCATCCTGTGCCGCACGCTGGTCGCGGAGCTGTCGAGCACCGAGCTTGCCGACCCCGAAGGCCTGAGCGCCCAGGCCGCACCGCAAGCGCCCTCGCTCGCCGGCAGCATGAGCGTGGAGCTCTCTGAGACCGCGGTGGCCAATCTCGAGCAGGCCTCAGCCACCAAGGACGAGCCCGAGAGGGCGAGGCGCCCGCAGCCCGAAGCGCTGGCGGGGGTGCCTATCGAGCTGGATGAGTACCAGCTGCTGCGGCCCCTTGGCCGCGGGGCGATGGGAACCGTCTACCTGGCGCATGACACGGTCCTCGATCGCGAGGTGGCGATCAAATGGATCGCGATGATCGAGCCGAGCGCCGAGGTGCGCAGTCGATTCCTGCTCGAAGCGCGCGCCATCGCCCGCCTCCAGCATCCCAACGTGGCGTCGGTGTACCGGGTCGGTCAGATCGACGGCCGGCCTTATCTCGTCTGCGAGTACGTGCGCGGCCAGAGCCTGGACCACCTGCAAAAGCCCGTCCCCAGAGAGCGGCTGCTGGCTCTAGCGATCGGGCTCACCCGCGGGCTCGAC
>CALFML010000825.1 GCA_937879845.1 uncultured Myxococcales bacterium | reverse complement strand
CCTCCTGCCCCATCGACGCCCACACGTCGGTGGAGATCACGTCCGCGCCGGCGACCGCCTCGCGCGGATCGGTGGTGAGCTCGATCGCGCCGCGGCCCAGGCGCGCCTGCGCCGCGCGCGCGGCCGCGACCACCGCCGGATCGGGCTGGAACCCGTCGGGGCACGCCAGCGCCAGCGACAGGCCGAGCTCCCCCGCGGCCTCGATCCACGAGCACGCCATGTTGTTGCCGTCGCCGACCCACGCGTAGCGCACACCGTCGATCGCGCCGAGGTGCTCGCGCACGGTGAACAGGTCGGTCGCCACCTGGCACGGGTGGTGGAGATCGGTGAGCCCGTTGACCACCGGCACGCTGGCGGCCGCAGCGTAGGCCTCGACGCGGTCGTGGCCGAACGTGCGCACGACGATCGCGTGGCAGTAGCTCGACAACACGCGCGCGGTGTCGGCGATCGGCTCGCCGCGCCCGAGCTGCGAGGTCGCCTGGTTGAGCTCGACGGTCTGGCCGCCGAGCTCGTAGACCGCGACCTGGAACGACACCCGGGTGCGGGTCGACGGCTTGTCGAACACCAGCGCGACGGTCTTGCCGGCGAGGGTGTCGTGGCGGATCTCGCCGCGATCGGCCTTGAGCCGCGCGGCGCGATCGAGCACCGCGGGCCACTCGGCGGCCGGGACGTCGGCGAACGTGAGGAAGTGGTGAGGGCGTCGGGTCATGACTACGCCTTGCCCACGCCCTCGGCGAGCACGCCGCGCAGGATCGCGATCGCCTCGTCGAGGTGATCGCGGCCGACCACGTAGGGGGGCGCGAACCGCACGACCTTGTCGCCGGCGACCGACAGCAACAGGCCCTTCTCGCGGCAGCGGTTGGTGACCTGGGCCGGCGCGCCCGCGACGACCAGGCCGCGCAGCAGGCCGCGGCCGCGCGCGCCGACCGCATGGCCGGGGAACTCGTCGACGAGCGCCGCGAGCCGCTGGCCGAGGTACTGGCCGGCCTGCGCGACCCGCTCGATCAGCCCCTCGGCCTCGACGATCTCGAGCACCGCGTTGGCCGCGGCGCACGCCAGCGCGTTGCCGCCGAACGTCGACGCGTGCGGCACCGCGCCGCCGGGCTGGGCGGCGAGGCCGGCCGCGGCGCGCTCGCTCGCGACCAGCGCGCCGATCGGGATGCCGCCGCCGAGGCCCTTGGCCAGGGTCATCACGTCGGGCGCGACGTGGTCGTGCTGGTAGCCGAACCAGGTGCCGGTGCGGCCGACCCCGGTCTGGACCTCGTCGAAGATCAGGATCGTGCCGGTGTCGTCGCACAGCCGGCGCAGCCCGGCCAGGTAGCCCGGCGGCGCGACCACGATGCCGCCCTCGGCCTGGATCGGCTCGACGATGATCGCGCACGCGGTGCGGCCCTCGAGCGCGCGCGCCGCGGCCTCGAGATCGCCGTAGTTGATCAGCTCGACGGGGCCGAACAGCGGGCCGAACCCCTCGCGGTACTTGGCCTGGCCGGTGATCGACACCGTCGCGATCGAGCGGCCGTGGAAGCTGCCCACCGTCGACACCACCGTGGTCCGCTGCGGCGCGCCCGCGACCACCGCCTGGTAGCGGCGGGCGAGCTTGAGCGCGCCCTCGTTGGCCTCCGCGCCCGAGTTGCAGAAGAACACGCGCTTGCCAAAGCAGCGCTCGGTGATCGCCTGCGCCGCGAGGATCTGCTGCTCGTTGAAGTACAGGTTCGAGACCTGGGTCAGCCGGCCGAGCTGCGCGGCCATCCGCGCGGTGAACGCCGGGTGGGCGTGACCCAGGCCGCACACCGCGATCCCGGCGGTCATGTCGAGGTAGCGGGTCCCCGCGACGTCCCACACCTCGCAGCCGACGCCGCGCTCGAGCACGATCGGCTGCTGCCGGTAATTCTTGACGAACACGTGATCGGCGATCGCGAGCAGCTCGGCTTGGGTCGGCATGCCCGTCGGGTGTACCACCGCCGGCGCGGAGCGTGGTGGTCGGACCTGTGCGGTTGCGAACGCTCGGCGGGGAACCCTCGACAGGCCTGCGCGATCCGCGGCGGTCGCGTGGGACAACTCCCGTGAACCCGGGCCCGTGCGCGCTGGTCCGGCCAATGCAATCGACGGCGGCGTGGGGAACCAACGAGCACGGGCACGCACGCGGGCGGTCGTGGCGGTCGCCGGGGCGCTGGCGGTGGGCGGCGCGGGGTGCGCGCAGACGAGCATCGCGGTGGGCGCGGGTACCGTCGTGGCGGGCGGAGCCATGTTCTACGCCGCGCAGGACTGCCAGGGCCTGCCCTGCCTGGTGACGGTCCCGCTCGCGATGGGGCTGGGGATCGGGCTGGTCGGCCTTGGGATCGGGATGGTCGCGACCGGCAGCGCGCTGATCGCCACGCAGACCCGCAGCGAGGAGGCGGCCGCCGCGGACGCCCTCCGCCTTCCGGTGCGCGGCGGGGCCCCGCCCGGCCAGACCGCGCCGATCCCCGACGCCGGGGCCGACGCCGCCGCGGTCGACCCCGATCCGACCGTCGCCCAGATGGTGATGGCCGCGCGCGCCGGCCGCTGCGTCGAGGCCGCCGAGCGCGCGCGCCGGCTGGCCACGCGCACGCCGACCCGGCTCGCGCGGGTGATCGACCGCGACGACGCGGTCGCGCGCTGCCTGCGCGACGGCGGCTACAAGATGTAGCGCGTGAGATCTTCGTCGGCGATCAGCGCGCCGAGCCGCTCGCGCACGTAGGTCGGCGTGATCGGGATGGTCTGCGCGCCGATGTCGGGCGCGTTGTACAGCAGGTCGTCGAGCAGGCGCTCGAGCACGGTGTGCAGCCGGCGCGCGCCGATGTCGTGGGTGGTCCGGTTGACCTCGGCCGCGATCCGCGCGAGCTCGCGGATCGCGTCGTCCGTCCACTCGAGGGTCACGCCGTCGGTCGCGAGCAGCGCGGCGTACTGGCGGGTGAGCGCGTTGCGCGGCTCGGTGAGGATGCGGACGAAGTCCTCGGCGGTCAGCGGCGCCAGCTCGACCCGGATCGGGAACCGGCCCTGCATCTCGGGGATCAGGTCGCTCGGCTTGCTCATGTGGAACGCGCCGGCGGCGATGAACAGCACGTGGTCGGTCTTGACCGGGCCGTACTTGGTGGTGACCGTCGAGCCCTCGACGATCGGCAGCAGGTCGCGCTGCACGCCCTCGCGCGAGACATCCGCGCCGTGGCGATCGCGGCTGGTCGCGATCTTGTCGATCTCGTCGATGAACACGATGCCGGCGTTCTCGGCGCGGCGCACGCCCTCGCGGACCGCGGCGTCGTGGTCGATCAGCTTGTCGACCTCCTGCGCGGTCAGCGCGCGCCACGCCTGGGGGACCTTGAGCTTCTGGCGCTTGGTCCGCTTGCCGAGCGCGCCGAACATGTCGCGCAGGCCGGCGAGCGCGCTCGCGTCGACGCCAGGCTGGCCGCCGAGCACCGACATCAGCGGGTTGGCGTCGTCGGCGAGCTCGACCTCGACCTCGCGGTCGTCGAGCTTGCCGGCGACCAGCATCGCGCGCAGCTTCTCGCGGGTCGCGTCGCCGCCGGGCGCCGCCGGCTCGCCCGGCCGGTCGGTGAACGCGCGGCCGCGCGGCAGCAGCAGATCGAGCAGGCGCTCCTCGGCGGCGTCCTTGGCCCGCGGCCGGACCTTGTCCGCCTCCTCGTCGCGGACCAGCTTGATCGAGACCTCGGCGAGATCGCGCACGATCGAGTCGACGTCGCGGCCGACGTAGCCGACCTCGGTGAACTTGCTCGCCTCGACCTTGATGAAGGGGGCCTGGACCAGCCGCGCCAGGCGCCGGGCGATCTCGGTCTTGCCGACGCCGGTGGGGCCGATCATGATGATGTTTTTGGGCGTGATCTCATCGCGCAGGTGGCCTTGCACCTGCTGCCGCCGCCAGCGGTTGCGCAGGGCGATGGCCACCGCCCGCTTGGCCGCTTTCTGGCCGATGATGTAGCGATCCAGCTCTTCGACGATGGCGCGCGGGGTCAGGGCGCGGGGGTCTAGACGCAGGCTCATAGCAGCTCCTCGAACGTCAGCTGATCGTTGGTGTAGATGCAGATCTCGCCGGCGATGCGCAGCGACCGCTCGGCGATGGCGCGCGGCTCCAGCGAGGTCGCATCGAGCAGCGCCCGCGCCGCCGCCAGGGCGAACGGTCCGCCGGAGCCGATGGCGACCGCGCCGCCGTCGGGCTCCATGATGTCGCCGTTGCCGGAGAGCAGCAGCGTGCGCTCGCGGTCGGCGACCAGGAGCATCGCTTCCAGGCGGCGCAAGAGCCGGTCGGTGCGCCAGTCCTTGGCCAGCTCCACCGCCGCCCGCGCCAGGATGCCGTTGTGCTCCTTGAGCTTGGCCTCAAGCCGCTCGAACAGCGCCATGCCGTCGGCGGCCCCGCCGGCGAAGCCCCCCAGGATGTGGCCCTCCGCCATGCGGCGGAGCTTGCGCGCGGTGCCCTTCATCACGGTGTTGCCAAGGGTCACCTGGCCGTCGGCGGCCAGCGTCACGCGGGGGCCGCGGCGCACGCACAGCACGGTGGTGGCGTGAATCGTCAGTCGGTCGTTGGGAGAGCTGTCTGCGAACATGGACATCGGGTCCTTCAGTCTTGGTTTGAGCGGCCGCGCGGCGCGGGGGCGTGCGGCGGCTGCCGTGCCGGACGGTCCGCTGCCGCGGCCGGGTCGGCAGAGCCGGCGACGCGGGAGGCAGGGGCCGGCGCGGCGGGTCGGGCCTCGGCTCTGGGGTGATGCGCGTACTGCGTCCAAAGATACTGCATGTCGATGTGGGCGTAGCGCGCCGTCGTCGATAAGTTGGCGTGGCCGAGCAGCTCTTGGATCGATCGCAGATCGGCGCCCGAGCCCAGAAGATGGGTCGCGAAGCTGTGGCGCAGGGCGTGCGGGTGGGTCTTGGGCAGCCGTGCCGCCGCCGCCTGGGCATCGAGGAGCCGCCGCACGCACCGGGTCCCCAGCCGCTTGCCGCGCCCGGAGACAAACAGCGCCTCCGCACACAGCTCCAGCGTACGCGGGTGGGCGAGCGCCGGCCGCCGCGGCAGGTAAGCGGCGAGCGCCGCCGCCGCATGCCGTCCCGCCGGCACCACCCGATCCTTGCCGCCCTTGCCGGCCACGACGCGCACGATCAGCATCCCGTCGGGGGCCGCCGTGACATGCTGCAGGTTCAAGCCGACCGCCTCGCTGACCCGCAGCCCGGCGGCGTAGATAAGCTCCAGCAGGGCATGGTCGCGGTGGTGCAGCGCCAGCGCGCGTTCGCTGTCCGGCGCCGCATCGTCTTCATCGCCGTCGTCCGCCGCGCGGTCGGCCGCGGCGGCGCTTACCGGAGCGGCGGCATGCACGGCGGCAGCGGCACCAGCCGGCGGTGAGGTGGGGCTGAGCAGGGCGGTCATCTGCTCCGGGGTGAAAAACTGCGGCAGGCGCTGCGGCGTCTTTTTCGGGCGCACCAGCTTGGCCACGTTCTCTTCCAATAGGCGTTCGCGGCGCAGGAAGGCGTAGAAGCTGCGCACCGCCGCCAGCTTACGGGTCGTGGTCACGGCGTCGTCCACCGCGTGCCGGCTGCTGAGATAGCCGCGCAGCGCCCGCAGGTCCAGGTCGGAGATGGCCAGCTCCTGCCCGCGCCGCTCGGCGACGAATTCCAGCCACTGGCGGACGTTGGCGAGGTAGGCGCGCACCGTCTCCGGGGACAGCCGGCGCTCATCGGCCAGGTGCTGGCGGTAGCGCTCGACCAGCTCTGCCAGCGGCCGCGCCGCAGTGGCGGGCGACTCAGACTCCGCCGCGGCCTGGGCGCCCCGCTTGGACACAGCGCGTGCCGCGGCGGCAGGCGGCTCAGACTCCGCCGCGGTCTTCGTGCCGCTACGCTCCGCCGAACCTAGGCGCCCGCGACCCACCGGCGGGCGGCGGGTGCGCACCGCCGCCGAGGCAGGCGGCCGAGCAGGCTTTGGGGTCGCGGTTCTTGGCATATTTCCAGAGCATACCCGATGCAGCGGCGCTGCCTACGGATGACCCGGCGGCAGCGGAGCGCGGCGGAGGGCGGCGATATCCTCGACAATCGACTGCACGAGGCCGGTCACCAGGCGCTCGCCCTTCTGGCGGGTCGCCAGCGTCGGATCCCCCCAGGTGCCGGTGGGTGAGTAGGTGCCGGGACCGCTGGGGGAGCGGCTAAACGGTCCGGGGCGCTTGGGGTGAAAGTCTTTGACCGCGCGGGTCATATCGACCGCGGCCGGCTCCAGGTAAAGGAGCATGGAGGTCTCGCTCTCATCGGCGTGGGTACCGCCCTCTTGCTGCAACACCTGCTTTTCAATGGGAGCCAAGGAAGCCAAAAGGTCGGTGTAGCGCAGCAGGATGCCCTCTTTGGCCAGCGCCTCTTGCGCCGGCTGCAGGGCGCGGACGGTCGAGACGCCGGTGTTGAGCGCGTAGAACCGCCGCGGCCCGTGATGGGCGAGCGAGCGGCAGATATCAATCAGCAGATCGCGGGCCGTCTCCAGGCGCAGCGTCGTCGAGCCGGGATACTCGACGAAGGCGGGATAGTAGTTGTAGTTCACCGTCGGCGCGACCACGACCTCGGTGCGCTCGATGAGGCGCCGCTTGAGGTGCTCGGCGAGCAGGAAGTCATTGCGCAGGAGCAGGTGCGGACCGTGCTCCTTGGCCGCGGCGCCGATTGGAATCACCACCACGGTGCTCTCGTTGAGCGCCGGTGCTGCCTGCGGCCAGGTCAGCTCTTCGAGCAGGATGCCCGGCCGCGGCACAGCAGGCGGCGCCGCGGCGCGGGGAGACGGCGCCCCGGCCGGCGAAGCGGGAGGCGCTTGGGTGTCGGCGAGGACCCAACCCGGCCACAGCCCGAGCAGGCTCAGACCGACGATCCACCCGTTTCTATGCAGTCCTAGCATCGGGCGCAGTTTCGCACAGGGACGCGGCGCCGGCTAGCCCATGCCACAGCGCGGCGGCTACTGCGGCACCACCGCGGCATCATCGACGACGGCGCTGAAGCTGCCGGTGCTGCGGAGCCGTATCTGCACCGCCCCGCCGGTCGGCACCGTACCCGTCACGCTGAGGTAGCGCCAGTCCGCGGTGGTGGCGTCAAGCGGCGGGGAGCTGGCGATGATCTGGCTCGCGGTCAGGTCGAACAGATCCACCGCCAGCGCCGCGCCGCTCTGGGCCTGGGCGATAAAGACAAAGGCGCTGGCGCGGACGCTGCGTCCGCTGTAGGCGGCCAAGTCAACGCGCTGGTTGAGGACGTTGGCGCTGGCCTTTTCGCTGGCCACCGCCACGGCGCGCGCGCCGCAGTGCGGCATCGTGGTGCGCACGGTCCAGCTGGTGCCGCCGGTGGGCTGGCTGCAGCAGCCGTCCCAGGGGCCAAGCGGTCCGCCGGGGATGCTGCTGGGCGGGTTGCCGCCGCTTACGGCTTGGCCGTTGCCGTCGGGAGCCCCGGGGCTTGGCTGCTCGAAGCCGGGGTTGCCCAGGAGGTTGCCGGTCACCGGCTCGCAGGCGGCCTGCATGTCGCGGCGCAGCAGGCTGAAATCCTCGGCCGCTCCATCCACGGTGCCGGTCACGGGGCTGCAGCCGGCGGCGGTTACGCTGAACGTCAAGCACGCCAGGAAGCCGAGAAACGGCGGGAGCGTGCCGCCCCGCTTGGCAGCCCGAGGTAAGCTCGCCCGCTTAAAAGCCGCAGTTATAGTCCGCATGCGGCCACCTTAGTACAGCGCCCGGCAAGGCGTAGGTGCGGCTGCGCCGGTGAGGGACTGCTGCGGGCGTTCCCTTTCAAAGAGCTGGACTTAGCGGATCACCTGGGCCGCTGGGTGATTGACAAACGGATCGGTAGGCTGAAACGATGCCCCATTATGGGCGGTGTGCTGCTGGGTCTGGGACTGCTCGCCAGCCTGCGGGTGACCGCAGAGGGGACGTGCCCGACCGCGGCGGACGTGGAAGCGCGTCTGCAGCCGCTTTTGCCGCAGCTGCAGGACGTGCCGCCGGCGCGGGCGCACCTGGAGCCGCTGGACGAGCTGTTGCGCGTGCGCCGCAGCTGAGGCCCGGCCGCCGGCCCTCGTGCCGCGGCGCCCGCGGCGGGTCCGAGCCGTTGCACGGGCAGGGGAGAGGTCATGGCGATCTTCG
>CALFML010000824.1 GCA_937879845.1 uncultured Myxococcales bacterium | reverse complement strand
GCGGTGCTGAGGCTGCCGGCAACGGCAGACAAGATCCGCGGCATCGGCTTCGAGCCGCGCACGGCAGACGCGGACGCGCTGGCAGCGGCCCATCGCGCGGAAATGACTGCGGTCGCCGCGACGGTCAAGGCCGCCGGCATCAAGGCCGAGTGAAACCAAGAACCGATCGCGTGACTGCGATCAGGAAGGACCCCGTCTTGAACTGCCATCGCTTCGCATTCCTGCGCCGGCTGCTGGGCGCCGCCTTGCTGCTGCCGGCGCTGGCCGGCGCCGCCGACGACTACCCCACGCGGCCCATTCGCATGGTCGTGCCCTTCGGCGCGGGCGGCACCAGCGACGTGGTGGCGCGGCTGATCGCGGCCAAGCTCACCGAGTCGCTGAAGCAGACCATCAACGTCGAACCCAAGCCAGGTGCCAACGGCATCATCGGCACCGACATCGTGGCCAAGGCCGCGCCGGACGGCTATACGCTGCTGCTCACCGTCGCCAGCGCGCAGACCCTGACCCCCGCGCTGTACAAGCTGCCCTTCGATCCGGTGAAGGACTTCGCGCCGGTGTCGCTGGTGGCCAACCTCGGCGGCGTGTTCCTCGTCAACGCAAACCTGCCGGTGCGCACGATGCAGGAGTTCGCCGCCGAGGCGCGCAAGCGCCCAGGGCGCTTCAGCTACGGCGCCGGCACGAGCCTGCTCAGACTGATCGGCGAGCAGTTGAAGCAGGCCACCGGCGCCGATATCACCATGGTGCCGTACAAGGGCACCGGCCCCCAGCTGGCCGCTGTGGTGGCCGGCGAGGTGGATGCGGTGGTCGACCCCTTCGTCGGCATGCCCCACGTGAAGTCCGGCAAGGTGCGCCCTCTGGCCGTGCTGATGAACAAGCGCTCGCCGCTGCTGCCCGACGTGCCCACCTTCGAAGAGGCCGGCATCAAGGGCATCGCGCTCGACTCCTGGGCCGCGGTGCTGGCACCAGCGGGCACGCCGGCGGAGATCGTTGCGAAGCTGTCGTCGGAGATCGCGCGCATCGTCGCATTGCCCGACGTGCGCGAGCGCCTGGCGGCACTCAACTACGACCCCGTGGGCAGCACGCCGGCCGAGCTCGCCCGCACGATCGACGCCGAGATCGCCAAGTGGAAACGCGTGGTCAAGGAGTCCAACTACAAGGCCGAGGACTGAGCGGCATGACCGCAGCGCGAACATCGAGCGAGCAAAACTAGACCTTGTTCATCGAAACCCACCTCGGCCGCGTGTCGCCCATGGAGTGCGACCAGCTCGGTCACATGAACGTCCAGTACTACGTGGCCAAGGTCTCCGATGCGGCCTGGCACGTGATGGCGTCGATCGGCATCACACCCGGCTACATCCGCGAGCGGCGCCGCGCGCCCGCGGCGGTGAGGCAGGAGGTGCTGTACCTCAAGGAGCTGCTGGCCGGCGACTTGGTGCGCATGGAAAGCGGCGTGCTGGAGGTCAGCGAGCGCAGGATCACCTTCTTCCACCGGCTGACCAACGTCGAGACCGGCCAGCTGGCGATGAAGAGCAAGGTCTACACGGTGATGATGGACCTCGACGCACGGCGCTCCACCGCGCTGCGCGCTTCGATCACGTGGTCGTGATCGAGCGCGGCATCGATGCCCGCGAGATCGAGGTCGCGGTGCTCGGCGACGGCGGCCCCGACACCGTGGCCTCGGCGCCCGGCGAGATCGTGCTGTCGGGCCTGGGCGGCTGCATCGCCGTCACTTCGCTGGTGACTTCGTGTCGATGACCGCCAATCGACATCACAACTTGAGCACGTCGTCCGATGCGTAGCTCTTCGCTTGACTGAAACGACTCCATGCCCGACACCCACTTCATCAGCAGCGGTCCCGTCGTCAAATACGGATAGATCGTGCTCGCGGAGCGCTCAAGCTCGATGCTGGCTTGGGTGTTTACCTGCGTTCTTCCACCGCCGAGCAGCACCATCACACCCACAAATGCGATGAGCAGCAGTCCCACCACCGAGCCAATTCGCACCAGCCACTTGATCATGAGCACTCCTTTGTAGGTGGGGCGTGTATAGCGAACCTCTGCGTACGTCAAGGTTGGCCTCGCTGCTTTGCTTTACCTCGCACGAGAAAACGCGATACGCTGAAAATAAGAAGCAATCTGGCCGCGCGATCTGTCCTCTAAGAGGCAAGTGCGGTTTGGGAAGGAAAAGGACCATGCCTGATCAACCGGTTGAGAGCGAATCCCCGCCCGAGGTGGCCCTGTCGAGTGATGAAAGTCGTGGCCGTGACGGCGATCCCAATCCCAACACGGATGAACAGAATGATCCCGGCAGCGAGCTTCAGCAGCGCGCGTAACGCGGTCTGATTCCCTCGCTTGGTGAGAGCCGCTTGCTCTCGTTTGCCTCGCGACCGCTTCGATTGTCCGTGTTGTCTGCTGGCCATTGCGATTACGCTGCGCAGCAGCTCCGCTCTGTGTTCATCCACCAAAGGAGAGCGTCATGTTCGTTCGGCTTCGTGGTTTGAATCGTCGCTATCGCTTCCTATTGGCTTCGTCGCTGGCTGTCTCGCTTGGCATGCTGTCCATCGATTGTGGAAGCAGCATTCTCGGCGGAGAAGATGCCACCGATGACATGGGCTCGAACCTGCCTCGGCAGCTGATGTATCTGTCGGTGACGCCGGACAACGATGTGCTGCTGGTCGACGTCAATCAGACCCAAGACAAAGCGTTTAAGGTCTTTGCGCACTACAGCGATGGAACGGCGGTCGAAGTGACGGCGAGCGTGACGCTGTCGCTCGATAACTCCAATGTTGGATCGCTGTCGGGAACCACCTTTACGTCGGCCAAGAGCGCGACGGCGCAGGTCGGCTTTTCGAAGGTGCTGGCCAGCTACACCGACAACGGACAGACCGCGAGCGGCTATGCCAATCTGACGGTGGTCTGGCTGCGTCAGACGGGAACTGCAACGGACTTTTTCTTTCAGCTTCCGTACATGGGCGGACCGCAGGATCAGCCGCTGCAGTTTGGCACCAACATTCAGTCGATCGACTCGTTCTTCGCCGTCGATACGACCACCAGCATGACCAACTCGATCATCGCCCTGCGCGACAGCCTGCAGAATACCATCATTCCCGGCGTCAAGGCGGCGGCGGCCAAGGACGCCTGGTTCGGCGTCGGCGCGGTCGAGGACTTCCCGGCCAGCGGCTACGGCGCCGCCAACTGCGCCCAGAATCCCGGCGGGCCCGACGATCAGGCGTTCATTCTCCTCAATGGCATGTCGAGCGACCAGGCGGTCACCTCGACCAACGTTGGCAAGCTCCTGGTCGGTAGCAACACCCGCGGCTGCGGCGGCGACATCGCCGAGGGCCAGATGGAGGCCCTGTACCAGGTCGCCACCGGCAAGGGGAACGTGGTCGCCAACGTCTCCAACATCGCCGCCAACACCACCGGCATCGGCGGCGTCGCCTTCCGCAAGGGCGCCCTCCCGGTCGTCACCATGATCACCGACGCCTGGTTCCACACCAAGGGCGAGGGCCTGACCTGCCAGGCAACCGACAGCGCCGGCGCCGTCTTCAACCAGAGCAGCGACTACGCCGGCGCCGTCGCCACCGCCTCCCACACCCGCGCCGAGATGAACACCGCCCTTCAGGCCATCTGCGGCAAGATGGTCGGCGTGTCGGTGCTGCGTGCCCAGCTCCGCGACACCGCCGGCAACCTCCACACCTTCCCCAATGGCTTCTGCCCGGCGACAAATGATATGGTGCAGCTGGCGCAGGCGACCGGCAGCCTGGTGCCGCCGGTGGCGTGGGACATTCCGCAGCGCCCCACCAACTGCCCCACCGGCATGTGCTGCACGGGCCTGAACGGAGCCGGCGAGGCGCCCGACGCCAACGGCATGTGCCCGCTCGTGTTCAAGCTGCCCGACAACGGCAGCGGTCTGGGCACCCAGATCACCTCCGGCATCACCAACGTCGCGCGCTTCTCCAGCTTCACCGTGACCACCCAGACCAGCGGCAACCCGACCGGCGACAATGGCGCGACGCTGCCGGCCGGCAAGACCACCGCCGATTTCATCACCGGCATCACCCCGGCCACCTCCACCGCTCCGGCGGCGCCGCCGGTCCTGCCGGCGCCGGTGATCAGCGGCGGCTCGTTCACCAAGGTCTATCCGGGCAGCACGGTGAGCTTCACCGTGACAACCAAGAACGACCTGGTTCCCGAGGCGAGCACGCCGCAGGTCTACCGCGCCAACATCAAGATCCTGGCCGGCGGCTGCACCGACCTCGATCAGCGCGAGGTGATCATCCTCGTGCCGCCGCGGCCGCCGACCATCGGCTAGCCGCGCTTGCCTGATTCCGCTTCTGTAGCGACACTGCCGGCGTGTCCCGGCACCCTCAGCCGCTGACCCAGCCCACCCCGCACCTGCTCGCCGCCCTCACCAGGTGGCGCCGCCCGCTTGCGGCCGAGCTTGCGCGCCATAACCCTTTTGAGCCGCATGCGGTTCGCCAAGCGCCGGCAGATCCTCCGCCGATGCCTGCACGGCTGCGATCTGGACCCGCGCGCCGTCGAACTGACGCAAATGAGTCTGCTCTTGCAGCTGCGCCGGGAACAAGCCTGCGAGCAGCGCCACAGCGGCGGTGCGAAGCTCGGCGAGCGGTTCGCTCTGCCACTGCTTGCCGCCAACCTGCGGTGCGGCGATACGCTGCTCCCGCCAGCCCCCGACGGGCGCCGCTTTTCCGTCATCATCGGCAACCCGCCGTACATTCGCGCCCAGTCGCTCACCACCGCGGCTCCGCAGGAGGCCGCGCAATACCGCGCCCGCAGCGCCACCGCCCGCAGCGGCAGCCCCGACATCTACGTCGTTTTTATCGAGCGCTGCCTGCAGCTGTTGCGGCGCGACGGCCGTTGCGGTTCGCCGTCCTGCCGCCGCGCTGCCGCGGGGCACGCATCCTGCCGCTGCCGCTGGGCGGCCCACGGCGCGCGCGGATTCCCGGGCCGTTCCGCCCACCCCCGCGATTGCCGTTCTTGAAGCGGAAATCGACGATCGCGTCTTCGCCTTATACGGAGTGACTGCGGTGGAGCGCTGCTTGGTGGCCGCGTCGCTCAGCAAGGCGCGGGAGCTGATCGGGGTGGATTCCGCGGTGCCGGAACCGCCGGACGGGAGCGGGTAAATTCTGCTGCGGGTGAGAGCTTTCCCATGATAGCAAAATAGAGCAGAGGAGATGACCGACCATGGACAACCCCGGCCGACACCCTTACTTCGATGACCGGGGGGCGGCCCCGTGGTTTGTCTCCATGGATGCGGGACTGGCGGCGGCGGCAGAGGCCGGGCGGCGGGTGCTCCTTGTCCTAAGTCGTCCTGACTGCGGCGGCAGCCGGGCGCTGATCGAGCGGGTGATGGCCAAAGAGGAAATCGCCGAAGCCCTGCAGCAGAGCTTCGTCTGCATCAGCGCCGACGCCCGCACTCCCGAGCCCGCGGCCAGCCGCCTGTTGGCGCAGCTGCAAAAGACCGAGCCCACCCCGGTCTGCATCTACGTCGAACCCGGCCCCGCGCCGCGCGTGCTGCACTCCACCGCAGGAGGTCGGCCGCCGGCGGTCTTCCTGCGCGATCTCACCGAAGCGCTGGCCAAGCGCTAACAGCCTGCTTCAAAAGCGTAGCGAGCGGCCCGAGCGCAGGGCCTGGCGCGCGGCGCGGCCTCTGGGCCATGAGCACGGCAGGTCCGGTGATCAGGTCGCGTAGTAGCTTTTGAAACAGGCTGCTAAACGCATGACTACCGCGCCCGCTGATGCGTGAGCAGCGCGGCGCCGGCGGGATAGGTTGCGGCACTTCTGGCTGCGGGACCGGCGTCGTTTATGGTGCCGCGGTTTGTTGCTGCTGCCCGCGGTTGGCGCATCCGCGCCGGCGGATCCGGCGGGCGCTGCGGCTTCCGCGCGCTCGGCGGACTCCTGGCTCGATATAGGAAGGCTGGGCCGCAAGCGTGCGTGCCGCCGGCTGCGGCTCGGCGCTGCCGGGTTCCGTGGCGGGCTTCAGTGCTAAAATGCGCGCAACCGAACTGGAAAACCTGAGGCCACGACCGATGACCGGATTCACCTATCAGGAAATGCTGCCGCTCGGCGCCGATGCGACGCCGATGCGGCTCCTCACGCGCGACTATGTCTCCACGTTTACCGCCGCCGGCCAGCGCTTTGTCGCGGTGCAGCCGGAGGCGCTGACGCTGCTCACGCGGGAGGCGATGCGCGACATCGCGCACTTTCTACGGCCGGGGCACCTGGCGCAGCTCGCCGCCATCCTGCGTGATCCGGAGGCGAGCGCCAACGATCGCTTCGTCGCCCTGGAGCTTTTGCACAACGCCAACATCGCCGCCGGCGGCGTGCTGCCGTCGTGCCAGGACACCGGCACGGCGATCGTGATGGGCAAAAAGGGACAGCTCGTGTTCACCGGCGGCGGCGACGAAGCCGCCATTGCCCGCGGGGTCTATGACACCTACCGCACCTCGCACCTGCGCTATTCGCAGCTGGCGCCGCTCGACATGTACCGGGAGAAAAATACCAACGACAACCTCCCGGCGCAGATCGAGCTGTATGCCACCGACGGCGATGCCTACAAGTTTCTGTTCATGGCCAAGGGCGGCGGCAGCGCCAACAAGAGCTACCTGTACCAGGAGACCAAGGCGCTGCTCAACCCCGACAGCCTGCTCAAGTTCGTTGATGAGAAGCTGCGCGGGCTCGGCACCGCGGCCTGTCCGCCCTACCACCTGGCGATCGTGGTAGGCGGCACAAGCGCCGAGTATGCGCTCAAGACCGCCAAGCTCGCCAGCGCCCGCTACCTGGATACGCTGCCGACGAGCGGAAACGATCACGGCCGCGGCTTCCGCGATCCGGAGCTGGAGGCCAAGATCCTGAAACTGGCGCAGCACACCGGAATCGGCGCCCAGTTCGGCGGCAAATACTTCTGCCACGATGTGCGGGTCATCCGCCTGCCGCGGCACGGCGCCAGCTGTCCGGTGGCGATCGCGGTGTCGTGCAGTGCCGACCGTCAAGCGGTGGGCAAGATCACCGCGGAGGGCGTGTTCCTAGAGGAGCTGGAGCGCGACCCCGCCAAGTACCTGCCGGAGACCACCGACCAGCAGCTCGCCGGCGAGGTCGTACGCATCGATCTGAACCAGCCGATGAGCGCCATGCGCGCCATCCTGACCCGCTATCCGATCCGCACCCGGCTTTCGCTGAGCGGACCTGTGATCGTCGCGCGCGACATCGCCCACGCCAAAATTAAGGAGCGCCTGGACCGCGGCGAAGGGCTGCCCGAGTACTTCAAGCAGCACATCGTGTACTACGCCGGGCCAGCCAAGACGCCGGAGGGATATGCCTCCGGATCGTTTGGCCCGACGACCGCGGGGCGCATGGACAGCTACGTCGATCTGTTTCAGGAAAACGGCGGCAGCTACGTGATGTTGGCCAAGGGCAACCGCTCCAAGGGGGTGACGGCGGCGTGCCACAAGCACGGCGGGTTCTATCTCGGCTCGATCGGCGGACCGGGCGCGCGGCTGGCCAAGGACTGCATCACCAAAGTCGAAGTGCTGGAGTATCCGGAGCTTGGCATGGAGGCGGTATGGAAGGTCGAAGTAAAGGACTTCCCGGCGTTCATCGTCGTCGATGACAAGGGCAACGACTTCTTCGCCGGCCTGACGACTCCAGGCGGCGGCGCCAAGCTGCCGATCGCCGGCTGAATCACCGACCTCGGTTCCATCTCTGCCCTCATCGCGCGAAAACCGCGCAGCACGGCGAGGCCCGGGAAGGTGCCCCCCTATTAGAATAGACAGCCGCGGGATTTGGTGAAAAGACTCGCGGCATGAAAAAGACTGCGGGTTGGCTCGGTCGCTTTTTTCTCGGGCGGGCGCGCGGGGTGGGGGGGCTCATCGGCGGCATGGTGATGGCGCTGCCGCTGCTTTTGCGCGCCGATCAGACCCTGACCTTCGACGGGATGGCGCCGCTCGGCGGACCGGATCACTTCTATGTTCCGTTTCAGGTTCCGGCGGGAGTGCGCGAGATCGAGATTCATCACGACAACCAGAGCGCGGTAAACATCCTCGACTGGGGCGTGGTGGATCAGAACGGCTACCGCGGCTGGGGCGGCGGCACCGGCGAAAACGCCGTGCTGGGAGAGCAGGCGGCCTCGCGCGCCTATGTGCCGGGACCTATCGCCGCCGGACAGTGGAAGGTAGTCGTCGGCAAAGCCAAGATCATCCAGTCGCCGGCGACCTATCACCTGGAGATCACCCTGCGCGACACGCCGACGCTCATGCCGCAGCCGGAGCGGACCCCGTACGTGCAAGCGCCGCCGCTGCGCCGCGAGCACCGCTATTACGCCGGCGATCTGCACGCCCACTCGCTGCACAGCACCGATGCCCGGCCGACGCTGGAAGAGATGGTCGCGCTGGCGCAGAGCCGAGGTCTCGATTTTCTTGTCATAAGCGATCACAACACCGTCACGCAGCTGGACTTTTTCGCCCAGGTGCAGCGGCAGCATCCGGACTTGCTGCTCGTGCCGGGGATCGAGGTCACCACCTACGCCGGACATGCGGGGGCCATCGGCGCGACGCACTTTGTCGAGCACAAGATCGGGCTCTCCGTGCCCTCGTTCACCGAGGTCGCCGCGGCGGTGCACGGCCAGGGCGCGCTGCTGTCGATAAACCACCCGGTGCTGGATCTGGGCGATGTGTGCATCGGCTGCGCGTGGAAGCACGATCTAGATGGGATTGCGGTCGACGCGGTGGAGATCGGCACCGGAGGGCAGATGCAGGGGGCGGTGCTGTTTACGCCCGGAGCGATCAAGTTCTGGGAAGGGCTGCTCGGCAAGGGGCGGCATGTCGCGGCGGTCGGCGGCAGCGATGATCATTTGGCGGGCAAAGGGACCGGCCGGCGCGACAGCCCGATAGGCGATCCGACGACGCTCATCTTCGCCGAAGAGCTGAGCGTGCCGGCGATCCTCGGCGGTCTGCAGGGAGGCCGCACGGTCGTCAAGCTGCAAGGTCCTTCGGATCCCATGATCGAGCTTGGCGCCGGGGACTTGCGCGTCGGCGACACGCTGTCCGGGCGCAGCGCCATCCTGACCGCGCGGATCAAAGGCGGTCTTGGCGGCAGCGCTCGTTTTGTCACAAACGGGGTGGCCGAAGACTCGGTCGTTATCGACGCCGATCCGTTTGTCCTGCAAAGGGACGTGACCGCCTCGCGTCCGGCAAGCCAAGGCGCGGACGGGTCCGGCGAAGACCGCTTCCGCGTCGAGGTGATCGTGGACAATCAGCCGCGGACGGTCACAAGCCCGATGTACTTCCGCTACGACCCGAGCGGCCCCGATCCGGTCGCCGAGCGCGATCGACCGGCGGAAGCAGGCTGCTCCGCGGGAATCGTTTTGCCGCATGGGAAGATCCCAGCAAGCCGCAGCGCAGCCGCGCTGGGCTGCTTGGCTGCCGCATTGCTTCTCCTAACCCGCCGACGGTCCACGGGCTCTTAGTACTTCCCCAGAAGAACTCCGCCGCGCGCCGGAACGTCGATAAGGAGCACGCTGCCGGTCACGGTGTAGGCGGTGCCGCTCAGACGGTCGCGCAGCTTCGTCCCGGTCGGCCAGCCGAGCTCGCCGGGCAGCGGCACCATCGCCTGCGTCGTCGCGGCGTTGCGGTTTAGCACCACCAGGGCGGCCTGGTTCGGATCGCCGTCGGGTCGGGCATAGGCGTAGACATCTTCGCCCAGGAGCACGGTCTGCAGATCGCCGCGCCGCAGGCCGCGCAGCTCCGCGCGGGCGGTGAGCAGCGCCGTCATGCGCTGAAGCTGCGCCGCCTCGGGCGCCGCGAGCTCGCCGTCAAAGCGCATGCGGTGGCGGTTATCCGGGTCGCCGCCGCCGTACTCGCCGTACTCGTCGCCATAATAAAGGAGCGGCATTCCCGGCAGGGTCATAAGGTCCAGCATGCCGAGCCACAGGTGATCGTAGGGTTCCTGATCCGGCGGCGCGGCCGGCAGATCGTTCCACTTGTTGTAGGCGATGTCGCGGTTCCAGCGCGAGCCCGCAGCCGGATCGCGGTACGTGGCGATGGTGATAAAGCGCGTGGTGTCATGGCTGCCGAGGTAGGGGACCATCAAGCTGCCGGCGAACTCGCTGAGGCTGGCGTGCGACCAGTAGTCCAGATGCAGGAAGCGCTTGTCCTGGTAGCCGAAGGTCCGGTAGGCGATCGCGTGGTACCACACGAAGTCGAACTGCCCATCGAGGCCGCTGGGTCCGAGGTAGCGCTTGATGGTGTCGTAGTTTTCGCGGTTGTCGGCGATCGTGCCCTCGTTCCAGCCCATCGCGGTCTCGCCGAGCAGGTAGTAGCGCGTGCCGGCTTGCTCGAAGCGCTCACGCACCCGCGCCGCCAGGTTCAAGATCGCCGCGTCTTCCACATGCTTTACGGCGTCGACGCGCAGGCCGTCGAGATCGAACTCCTCCAGCCACCACAGGGCGTCGGCGATGAACTGCTCGGACGCCTCGGGCACCGTCCAGTCGATGTCGGGCAGGTAGGTGGCGAACAGGCAGCTCAGGCGCTTCTCGGTCCAGTCGCAGCCGGAGGTGCCGCAGACGCAGCCGGTGCGGAACCAGCCCTTGCGGCTCGGATCGACGAAGTACTCATGCTGCTCGTGGACGTGGTTTATCACCGAGTCCATGAGGATGCGGATTCCGTGC
Source organism: uncultured Myxococcales bacterium (assembly GCA_937879845.1). Classification (GTDB taxonomy): domain Bacteria; phylum Myxococcota_A; class Polyangia; order Palsa-1104; family JAEUJZ01; genus CALFML01. The sequence continues at coordinate 1,933 of CALFML010000824.1, read as the reverse complement.
CGGTGCGCCGCCCGCACCATCGCCCGCAGCGCCGCTTCGCCGCCGATGCGCTCATCGACCTGGCGCGCCCGCACCGGCCAGTAGCCGTGGTACGGCGACACGTCATACACGCCGCTGGCGTCGCGCTGCGGGATCGTGGGCTGGGTGTTGAACGGCGTCAGCCACAGCGCCCGCACGCCCAGCCGATCGAAATAGCCGGACTCGATCTTTTTCGCCACGCCCCACAGGTCGCCGCCCTGATAGTTGGCGGACTGCCGCACCGCCGGGATGACGCCAGGATTTTTGCCGTCGCCATCGACGAAGCGATCGGTCACGGCCATGTACAGCGGCGTATCGGCAAAGGAGAACGCCGCCGCCTCGATCCAGAACGGCAACAGCAGGCTCGGCCCCGGCTTGCCGTGGGCCTCCGGGGTCAGCGCGAGGGTGTACTTGCCATCGCCGAGCGCCTGGAGGTGAAGCTCCGCCGAGCGGCGGTCCGGGCTGAGCGTGACCGCGACCGCGGGCGGCGGCGCCGGCTGCGGCGGAGTGCCCACGGGCTCCTGATTATCGCGGACGGCGGCGGTGAGCTTGCATAGGCCCGGCGACTCCCCGGCGGCGGCGGTCAGGCGCACCCGCACCGTCAGCTCACCCTGGCCCGCAGCGGGACGTAGGACTTTTAGCGAGCCCGGCTCGATGCCTAGGTGCGGCAGGTGGCAGTCGGCGACGCGCAGGCCGGAGTTTTCCACCCCGCCGGAGTATTTGCGGTAGGAGTTTTTCGGATCGAGCCGCCAGTCGCTGCCGTCGAGCACCAGCTTGTAGGCGTAGATGCCCGGCGCCAGCTGCAGCGTGGCCTTATAAGCCCCCTGGGCGTCCGGACCGCTGAGCGGCTGCGCCGTGGTGCTAAAGCCGTTCCACTCCCCGGCGATGGCGACCGTGGCGGCGCGCGGCGGGGTGTAGCTCACGGTCACCGGACACAGGAGCGCATCCCCGGTCGGCGCCGCGGTCGGCAGGCAGGGGTCGCCGTCCGGTTGGCTTGTGCCGCCTTCTTGCGGCGGGCTGCCGCCGTCGCCGAATTCCGCCGTCGGCTGGGCGCAGGCGCCAAGGAGCAAAAGGACGATCGCGCCGCCGAGCCGGCGCCTTACTCTCATCGGTGATCCGGATGCGGGCGGCACCGCCCGGAGGAACGTATCGAGCTGCGACATCGGAACTCCTATGGACGCCTATCGCGTACCGCCATCGCGGGACGCGGCGGGCTTGCTGGCTGCGGCCGGCGGCGCGGCGGCGCTGCCCGGGCTGGAACTTTGACCGGTGGGAGCGGCGGGCTGCGCGTAGCCCCAGTCGCGCATCATGGTGGCGACCTCGCCTTGGGTCGCTTGCGTGCTGCGCGACAAGAGCGGCGCCGATGCCGCCGCGCTGGCCTGATCGCGCCACAAAAGGACATCGCCGCGCTCGCCCGGCACCGGCGGGTAGGCTGCGGTGAGCCGCGCCAGGGTCGTGCCGGAGATGACGAGCGCCCCTTCCGCATCGCCCGCGGCGCCGAGGTCGGCCGGCGCGCTGTGCAAGAGCGGCAGACTATAAGGACCGAGCAAGAGCCCTTCCGGACTGAGCGGCAGCCCGTCGAGCGTCAGCTGCAGCTGCAGCCGCGCGTCGGCGTCCGCATTGAGATCCAGGCGGCCGCCGCTGCGCAAGGTGATCTCCAGCCGCCCCGGACCGAGCGGGCTGACCTCGCCGCCGCTTACTCCGGCGACGCTGAGCTGGGCATCGGCGCTGGTGATGACGCCGGAGAGCACGCGGCCGCGACCGCCGCTGGGCGCCAGGTGCAGGTGGGTGACCGGGAGCTGCGCTTCCGGCAGCGGCGGCGCGTTGCGTCCGAAGGCCTCACGCATGGCAAGGAGCACCCGCTCGGTCGCCGGGTCGCGCGGACCGAGGAGCAGGTTGCGGTGCTGCTGCGGAT
>CALFML010000823.1 GCA_937879845.1 uncultured Myxococcales bacterium | reverse complement strand
TTCCCTACACGACGCTCTTCCGATCTAGCCGGACAGCGACATCCTGAAAAAGACGATGGCGCGTCTGGAGCGCTGAATGACCGGCAACTTGCGGTACGACGCGGGCAAGGCCCGTGTCGGGCGGTGGTGGTATTGGCCGCTGGCCGCATTGCTGGCGCTTTCGGGTTGTGCCGGCGTGGCCACGATGCCGCCGGCAACACCATCGACCGCACCGGCGACGGCGACAATGATCACGCCGCGAGCGCAGTTTTCGATGGCGGGGCGGTTCAGCGCAAAGGGTGAGCGTGAGCAGGCGAGCGGCCAGTTCCGCTATACCGAAACGCCCGCGCGACGCACACTCAGCCTGTTCTCACCGCTAGGCACTGCGCTGGCCGAGGTGGTCGCTGAGGGCGGTGTGGTGACGCTGACCGACGCCAACGGCGGGCGCCAGGTCGCGACCAGCGTTGCCGAGCTGTTGCGCCCAATGATCGATTTGCCGGTGCAGGACGCCGCGCTGTCGGCATGGTTGCAGGGGTTGCCAGCCGCTGGCGAGCAGGCGACTGCGGTCGAGCGGGATGTTGCCGGCTGGCCGCTGAGGTTCCGGCAGTCCGGCTGGGACATTGAAATCGGTGCGCGGCAGGCTGACCTTGAAGACGCCTTCCGCCTCGTTCATCGTACCTTTGGCGCCGGTCAGCGCCTCGAGCTTGGCCGTATCCAGCTTGCCCGGCGGCGGCGATTTCGCCTCTGCGGTGGGGAGAAGGCATGATGCGGCGATGGCCATCGCTACGAACCAGGACGCGGGAGCAGGGACTGTCTTCATGGCGACCTCCAGGGGTAAGCAATCTACGGCGCGTACGTTATCGCGCTCGGCGGCCGGGATCGGGCCAGGAGCCAGCCGGCGGCAAGGAACAGGCCGCGGAACATGACATAAGCCAGCGCGTTGCGGACTGCCATTTCGCACTCTACAGCTTGTCGAAATCCACTACTCTGCACCGCATGCGCCTCAAGTTCTATTCCGTACGCTGCTTGACTCCATGGCTTCTTCTGCTCGCTGCCTGCGCCCACGGCAAGCCGACCCGCAGTGAGTCTACTGAACCGCTGGAGCTCGTCACGGACGTTGCCTTGCCCGGCGGGGCGACGCGGTTTGACTACCAGGATGTGGACAGCGTCCATCGGCAGCTGGTCGTTGCGCACATGAACGATAACGCTGTCGAGATTCTCGACTTACAAGACGGCTCACTCCGCGGCCGCGTGACCGGTATTGCGACGCCCCGCGGGGTCGTCGTCGCCCCCGACATCAATCGCATTTTCGTGACCAGCAAGCCGGGCGAGGTGGTGATCATCGACAGCACATCGCTCAAAGAGATCCGGCGCGTGAAAACCGGCACCGCGCCCGACGGTGCCGCGTGGGATCCGGTTGAGAAGATCGTCGCCGTCTCGGACCAGCACGACGGCGCCCTTTCGCTGATCGCCGATGGTGGCGACGGAACGCGGCACCAGATCCCGCTCGGTGTCGAAACGGGCAACGTCATCTATGACAGCGCGCGCCGCCGGTTCTGGATCACTGTGGTTCGCCCGAGCCAGCCCGACCAATTGGTGGCGGTAGATCCAGTCTCCTCGGCGGTCACCGAGCGGATCGATCTTCCAGGCTGCCAGCGCGCCCATGGTCTGCGCCTTCATCCGGATGGTCGAAGCGCATTCGTCGCGTGCGAAAACAACAACCTTCTGATGCGGGTGGAGCTCGCCGGTTCGCACGGGATCGCCAGGGCCGCGACAGGGCAGCGGCCGGACGTTCTCGCGATCGATCCGGGCATCGGTTGGCTTTACGCCGCCCCCGAGAGCGGCGACGTCGCTATCTTCGACATCAACCAGCCCGGCCTCACCTTCGTCGGCCACGCGCACCCCGGCGAGAACGCGCACACGGTGGCCGCCGATCCGGCCACCCACCGGGTCTTCTTTCCGCTCATGCGTAGTCCTTCGGGTACGCCCGTCCTCCGGATCATGAAGCCCAAAGGACAGAACCCCAAGCCCACGGATTGAACGACGTCGAACGGGGGAGCCTCGCGGGAAGGCGTGAAGTCAACGTATCAAGCTGGTTCACGCGCGCAGGTCACTACGCCTCAAACAGGATCAGAGCGTTTTGGCGAGTTCGCCGCGCGTCGCCGCCGGAGAATCCGTCCTACGCGGTACACTTTGATGAGCCGGCGCAACCGATGCTTATGGAACCGGCGCGCGCAGTCGTCTGTCCGCGGGTGAGTTCCCTTGTGATCGAGCGGACAAGCGGGGCCGGAATCGATGCCGCGGGGCGGGTGCTCCTGTGGGACACGGCAGCACCGTCCGAGGCGGACTGGTCGCCGCTCCCTTCGGCGCAGAACGTGCGCGTCGAGCCGGCGCTCGACGGCGTCGTGCGGCTCATCACGACCCGGTGCGGAGTCACGCGCGCGGGCGAGCTGCGGTGTGCCGGCGCGCCGCCGCGCCTGTTGTCCGCGCCGGATGAGGACCTGGCGATCCCCGCCAACCTCGGCGCCGTGGTGGCGCTCGCCCCGGCTTCCGATCACGCCTGCGCGGTGCTGGCGCGAGACCCGCGGCCCGTCGTCTGTTGGGGCCAAAACCACGGTGGTGCCGCAGGTCAGCCATCGACGATCCCGTACGGCACGACCAGACCGGTCGAGGTGGCAGGGCTCGGCGACGCGATCGACGTGGTGACGACGGAGTACGCATCGTGCGCGCTGCGCCGTGATCGGAGCGTGACTTGCTGGGGCGGCTCGAACCGCGACCCCGAGACCAAGATGAGCGGTGAGCTCCAAGCGTATGCTCCCGAGCCGCGCCTGCGCGGCGTCCCGATCCGCGCGATCGCGGCGCTCGACGATGCGGTGTGCGCGCTCACGCCCTCCGGCGAGGTCCTCTGCGACCGCTGGCACGCGCTCCCAACCCCGCTCACGCCGGCCGTCCGCGGCGATGCCACGGAGCTTTTCACCAACGGCCCCTTCTATGCGATCCGCCGCCGCTCCGGCCGCGTTGAGATCGGCGGCAGTCAGTACGCCGGGGACACCAGCCCGCCCGATGATGCGCCCGCCGTGGGGCGCGTTCCGGGCCTGGTCACCGTGGCGCCGCGCGCGTTCGCCACGTGTCTGCTGCTGGGGCTGCCCGGGCGAGTCCGCTGCCGCTTGGGCTCGACGAGCGCCGAGCACAAGAAATACTGGGAGCATGATCTTGCGCCCCCAAGCGACCGTGAGCTGGGGTTTTCCGACGTGGTCGAGCTGGTCGCCGGATCCACCTTCACGTGCGCGCGCCGCGCCGCCGGTTCGGTGGTCTGCTGGGACGCGGGCGACTGCCGAAAGACCAGCTGCGCCCGCGAGCTCGCCCCTAGGCCGATCGCCGGAGTGGACGACGCGATCGCGCTCTACGCGGGCGGATACACGGGCTGCGCCAAGCATGAAGGCGGGGCGTTCACCTGCTGGGGCAGGCTGGCAGAACAATTTTTCAGATCAGTGTCGGGTTTTCGCCGGCTTCTGCGGATGTAGAGAAAGAGGTTGCCCGGCTTGCCCGACGGCCAGTCCGGAACTCGATCGGATGCCGACCATACCCGCCTTATCAAACCTGCCAGCGCCGGAACCAGCGTCGCCCGCTCGGCTGTATCGGAGCCCGTCTTTGGCGATGGACTATGGCGAGGCGGAGCTCCCTCAGACACGGCTCTGGCAGGCCGCGACCTGGCCGCTCAGCCTGGCGCTTAGCACCTGGCTCCTCATCCTGCGGCGCACCTCCCCCGTGCGCAGCGACGGCGCCGCGGCCCAAGGGCCGGCCGTCTACGCGATCTGGCACCGCTACTCCCTGCTGATGTCCGCGCTGCTGCTGCCGCGCATCCACTCGCCCGTGGCGCTGTGCGGCACCGCGCCGCACGTGCGCTTTCTGCGCTACGCGGGACGACTGCTCGGGCTGGGAATGATCCCCGGCACCCCGGGCCAGGGCGCCAAGCGTGCCCTGGAGAAGCTGGCGGCGGAGCTCGCGCAGGGGGCCTCGGTGATCATGGCCGTGGATGGCCCGCGCGGACCCGCGTATCAGGCCAAGCCGGGGTGCGTGTGGCTCGCCCGGTCGGCGGGCTCGCCGATCATTCCGGTCGCCCTGGGCGGGCACGGGATTTCCAGCTTGTGGAACTGGGATCAGATGCTCCTGCCCTGGCCGATCAACCGCATCAGGATGCGCTTCGGAGCTCCGGTGTGGCCCGGACAAGACGAAGCCGCAGCGCTGGCGGAAGTGGAGCGGCAGCTTCACTCCCTCCATCACGAGATCGGCATGCCCGGGTGAACCGCAGCCGCATATCCGCCGCGGTCTTCGGTGTTCGTCAGCGCTCTGTCGCTGGCCGTCGCTCATGCGCAGGTAGAAACGGGCGCAGACCTGCTGCTGCCGGGTGGCTTTCGCACGGTCGCACGACCGCCGCAGGGTGCAGGTGCCGGTTGACGAACCGACGGATGATGAAGAGAGTCGCCGCCGCCAGGCCGATCACCCCGAGCAGCAATGGCGCCCGATGCGGCAGCAGCGCGGCCACGACCGTCGGAATCGCCACGCCCACCGCAAGCCTTGCCAGCCAAGGGTCGAAGGTGTGCGCGAGCATGCCGATGATCGTGGTGAGCAGGACCATGTCCTCGACCAGGATTTGCTCTGCGCCAAGCCCCAGGCGCAGCCCGATCAGCCGGTGGCCAAGCACCGTGAGGAGCGTGATCGGGACGAGTCCGGCCAGGCGCCGCCCATACAGGTTCCGCGACAACCCCGGCCAGTACCACGCGCTCACCGATAGATTCAGCAAGAACAGAATCGCCGGCAACACGATCAGGCCGGCGGGATGGGTGAGCGCCCGCACCCCCGCTGCGGTCCCCATCGGGAGCGAGCCCGCGATGAAGCTGACGCTGCATGACCAGACGATGATCCGCCGCTCGCGCAAGAGCGGCATGTCGTAAAGCTCCGGATCGCGCGGCAGGTGGGACTCGATTGCCGTCAGCAGCTCGTCCATCGAGAGGAACCGCTGCTCCGGATCGCGCGACAGGCCGCGCAAGAGAATCGGCGCCAGCCAGTCCGGCACTTTTGGGAGGCGCGGCGGCGCCGCCGGCGGCTCGTGGAGGACGCTGTGGGCGAGCTTGGGCAGCTCGTCGATGGGATGGGGCGGCATGCCGTACGCGGCTCGATAAAGCGCCACGCAGAAGCTGTACTGATCGGACAGCGGCGTCGGTCGCTCACCGCGGAGCTGCTCCGGCGCCATAAAAGCCGGCGTGCCCATGAGCACGCCGGTCTGGGTCAGGCGGCGCGAGAGCACGCTCGGGGTCGTGGCCGCGGGGGCCGGAACCTCGACCGACGCGTCCTGCGAGAGCGCAACGATCCCGAAGTCAGCCACGCGGGCCCGCCCGTCCTGTCCGATGAGGACATTGTCGGGCTTGAAATCGCGGTGCACGAGCCCGGCCCGGTGGGCCTCCGCTAGGCCGCGCCCCGCCTGGAGGAACAGGTGCAGCGCGTCGGCGAAGGAGCGCGGTCTCTCGTCGAGCCAGGCGCGCAGCGTCGGTCCTTCGATGAACTCCATGGCGAGGAATGCGTGCCCCTCGTGCTCACCGACCTCGTGTACCGCGACGACGTTGGGATGGGACAGCCGCCCCAGGGCCTGCCCTTCGCGCAAGAGCCACTCGCGCACGGCGATGTCGCGACGCAGGACCTTGAGGGCGACGCGGCGGTGCAGCGAGTCGTCGTAGCCGACGTAGACAAAGCCCATCCCGCCCTCGGCGAGCTTGTGGAGCACGTAGTAGCGGCCCAGGCGCGATGAGCCTGCGAGGGGTTCCTCCGCGGCCCCGGTCGGCCCGGTCGCGGTGCGCTCCGGGTCCCAGCCGTGCAGCGCCGCGGCGAGCCGGGCAGGCCCGCGGGGCACGGCGAGGAAGCTGGAGGGGGCCGCGCGATCGTGCAAAAGGAGGCGCAGGACGGAGTCCCGCAGCGCGTCGTTACCGGCGCACTCGACCGCGAGCTGACGTTCTGCGTCTGCGAGCGGCAGGTCCGAGAGCGCAGCGAAGAGAGCCGCGACATGCTGCGGATCCGCCCGCACGGCCACATCCCTGGTCAAGCCTGCCCCTTTGACAGCAGAGCGTGCAGATAGGCGCGGGCGAGCCGCCAGTCACGCTCGACGGTGCGTGCCGTCACGCCGAGCGCCTCGGCGATCTCTTCCTCGGCGAGTCCGGCGAAGTAGCGCATCACCACGACCTGCGCCTGGCGCGGGTGCTCTGCCGAGAGCTTCGACAGCGCCTCATCGACGGCGAGCACCTCCTCCGGATCGCGGTCTGCGCTCAGCACGAGCGTCCCCTCGTCGAGCGCGCGGTTGGGCTGCCCGCCGCCCCGCTTGTGGGCGGACTTGCGCCGGAGCTGGTCGATGAGGATCTTTCGCATGGCCTGCGCCGCGGCGCAGAAGAAGTGGCCGCGCCCGCTCCACCCCGGATCCGCCGCGCCGACGAGCCGGAGGTACGCTTCGTGGACGAGCGCGGTGGGCGTCAACGTCTGTCCCGGCCGCAGCTGGCGCAGCTGTGCCGCGGCCAGCCGGCGCAGCTCGCCGTAGACCACCGCGAGGAGCTCCGCCGCCGCCCGCGGGCGCCCTGCGGAGACCGCGTCGAATAGGCGCGTGACCTCAGGCTGCATCGTGCCCTCGAGCGGCCTCGGGCCCGATCGGCAGCTCCGCCGGGCGTATCGAGCGTTTCGCGCTCAGCAGCCGGGCGGAGCGCATGACCTGTCCTCTAGATTCAACATCAGTTGTGATCTAGCAAATCCGCGCGCGGCGATACAGGGGCTTGGCCAGGCCCGCGCAGCGCTTCGTCGCGAGCGCTGCGATCGTAGCCTGGCCCAGAGCCGGATGAGCCTGTAGATGGCAGCTCAGCGCGCGTTCGGTTGCTTCTGACGCAGCAGACCTGGCGGCAGACCCAGATAGAGCCGCAGCGGGCGGATGTCATAGGTGAGACCCAAGGCAAAATCCTTCCGAACGCTGTTCGGATCCACATACGTGCCGAAGATGCGGTCCCATATCGTGAAAAGGAATCCGAAATTCTTGTCGTGCAGATCGGCCTCCGCTGCGTGATGGAGGATGTGATACCGGGGCGTCACCAGAAGCCACTCCAGAAGACCGAAGCGCCAGCTCAGGTTCGAGTGGATCAGCTGCTGATTGAGCGTCGCCAAAAAGAAGAGAGCCCAGATCCCAAGCCCGGCGGGAGATAACGGCGTCAAGGGGAGAGCGACCGAATAAAGTAGCAGGTGGTGAATCGGCGACTCCCGCGCCCCCGCGAGCCAGTACATGTTCTCTACCGAGTGGTGCGCCGCATGCGTGTGCCACAAGCAGCGCGAGTGGTTCAGGCGGTGCATCCAATATTGCAGGAAGTCCGCAAGGACGATGTACGCGGCGAGCAGGACCGCCCCAGGAACCTTTTCCCGCAGCTGGATGCGCCACTGGAGCATCCCGGCGAACGGGGAGAGGTTGCTCACCGCGGCGAAAAGTTTTTCCGAAACGATGTAAAGGAAGTAGACCCAGAGGAACCCGAGGACGTCCCTGCGCAGCGTCCTTGGTTTATCGAATCGACGATAGGGCCAGAAGCGCTCCGCCAGCTGACAGGCAAGACCTGTCGCGACGAAAATGCTGACAGCCGCGATGAGCGCCCCCATCAGCCTGAACACTCGGCGGCGAGCGCGGTCAAGGCGGCGCCGGCCAGCCGCTGGCGGGCCCAGCCCGGGGTCGGGACGGCGCCGGCCCTGCGATAGAAGCCCAGGGCGGCGATGTTCCATTCGAGGACATCCCACTCCAGCCGTGAGGCGCCGCACGTTTGCGCGACGCGGGCCAGGCCGCCAAGCAGCGCTCGGCCGAGCCCCGTGCCGCGGTGCGTGGGCGTGATGAACAGATCCGTCAGCCAGAGCCCGCGCGTGCCGGCGTAGCTGTCGTAGGTCGGGTAGTACATGGCATAGCCGACCAGCCGCCGGTCTTCCGCTTGTTGTTCCTCGGATCTTTCTTCATGTTTTTCCGCGGCCACCAGCACCCCGACATGCGGCGAAGGACCGAACAGGTCCGCGGCGAGCGACTCGGGGCTCCCCGAAAGCTCGTGCTCCAGGTGCTCGTACGCAGCCAGGCCGCAGATGAGCGCCCACAACTGTGCCTCATCTCCGCACGCGGCCGGGCGCACCGTCACTGGCGGCTTCATCGGCCACCTCGGTCAGGGCGCGCGCCGGCTTGGGGATGGCACGTGCAGCCCTCGCGAACCCCGAGCAGGCGCAGCTTGTGCGCCAGCCAGCGCAGGGACTCGGGGGTCGTCTTCAGATACTCGAAGTAAGACTGCGCAAAGCAGCTCACGCTGATCGACGGCTCGAGCGAGCGGACCTGGTGCCAGTGGCCCCGCGGAATGAACAGCATCTCGCCCGGGGCGAGTATGAGCTCTTCTCGTTCGGCGTTTTGGAACAGGGGATAACGCGCGTGGTCGGGCGCCTCCGCGTCGACGTAGCTCAGCCGCGCGCCGTAGTCGTATTTGCGGCTCGGATAGATCCAGGGCTCGTTGCGCGGTGAAAACAGGAGCACCCGCTTGCGTCCGTACAGCTGCGCGAGCAGGTTGTGCGAATCGTCCTTGTGCAGCCCCGTCACCGCACCGGCCGGGCCGATCCAGCCGAACCGGTACAGCAGCCGTCCGGGCGGAAAGATGGCGCCGAAATCAAGGTCCGTGCCTAGCTCCGGACACGCCGCGAGAAGCTCGAACTGCGCCATGTATCGCCCTCGCAAAGCCGTTGGCCCGTCGGGTCGCAGGATCTCGTCGAGGTAGTCGCGCAGGCAGGCCGCGCCAAGGACCGTCGGCTCCTGCTCCATGTTCCCTTCCTGGACCGGCAGCACGACGGAGCCGACGCGCTGCCTGAGCACTTCCGGCGTCCAGCCGAGCGCGCCCCAGCCCTCCATCTGGCGCGTCAGGATGACGGGCACGCCGGGGCGCATGAAGCGCGTCGCCAGCTCCGCGCGCGCAATGCGGGGAATCCGCTCGATCATGCGCTTTCCTTGTCTCTGGGGGTGGTCATGGACTTGTCCCCTGACTGGGCCGGTAGCGCGCTAGTTCGTGCACATAGACATCGACTTCTCCATCGCGGAAGCCTGGAATGTCGCGGCTCGGCAGGTAGGTCCGCCCGATCCAGGTTCCGCCGATCGAGCGGGCGTGGGCTTGCCCGGGCTCGTTGTCGGAAAAGACCACGCTGAGCGCGTGATCGAAGCGCTGCGACAGCCAGGCGGCGACGAGCGGCCAGCCGCCCTGCTTTCCGAACAAGCCCTTACCGCGCGCCGGTGCCAGCGCCCAGGCGTCCAGCTCCACGCTGCCGGCCGGCACCGCAAGGCCCGCGAGCGGCGGCAGCTCGCGGTAAACGATCACCGCCACGAGCGGTGTCCCATCGTAGCGGACCACCACGCCATCGTGCCCTTGGCAGTACGCGAGCGCGCCCTTCTCATCCAGGGCCTGGACCAGATAGCTGTGGCCGCGGACGACCGGATCGCGCGATGCCGCCATCACCATCGCGATGACGTCGTCATCGACAACGCCGGCTTGTGAGAAAGGAGAGAGGGTCATGACTGCAGAGCTCATGTCTTGTTGCCTCCTAATTCCGCCACCGCCCGCTCCGCGGAGAGCAGCGCCCCTTGGAGCGAGCCGAAGAGCTCGACGTGGGTGGCCTCGCCCGCGAACGCGACGCTCGGCCGCGGGGCGCGCGGCCGGCGGAGCGGCGCGGCCAGCCTGGCCCGCAGCGGCGTGGAACCGACCGTGGGATGAGAGAATCCGCAGCGGATGAAGGGCTCAGCGCCCCAGTCCTTGATGACGTGATCCACGAGCGTCCGGGACGCGGCGCGCGCGCCGGGCGGACCGAGCACCGCGTCGAGCTGAGCGAGCAGCACGGAGAGCGCGCGGTCGCCGAGCGCGCGGAACTTTTCCGCCGCGCCCCCGCAGATGAACGCCGTCAACACATCATCGCGCCCCGCCTCGCTGGCGCCGCGGGTCCACACCTGCGGCGCCAGCGGTGCGCCCAGCACGGTCAGGCTGCTCCGCCGCGCCGGCCACAGCGGACGGCGAAATCGCAGCAGGATCTTGATCGCCGGATCGACGCCGATGCCCTGCGCGGCCTGGCTCTTTTTGGCCGGCAGCGGCGGCGTGAAGGCGATGTCGCCATCGCGCAGCACCGGCAGCGGCACCGTCAGCAGGACCTGCTCGGCGGTGAAGCGCTCGCCGCCGCGCGTGCGGACCTGGACCTTGGGCCCGCTCCAGTCGATGGCGCTGACCTGCCGCCCGAGCAGCGTCGGGATTGCTTCCGGCGCCGGCCCCGCCAAGAGAGAAAGGAGCGGCGCGCCGTCGAGCACGTAATTGCGCGTCCCCTCCCGCGACCAGGCCAGCTCCGCCGCGGCGAGCGCGCGCATCCCGAGGCGCTCGCTCGACGTCCCGTACTCGTTGCCCAGGCTGGCATCGAGCAGCTCGCGGGCCCGTCTGGGAAGCCGGGAGAGCGCCTGCGACAGCGGTCGATCCGATCCCTGATACGACGGCAGCGCATCGAGGAAGCGCTCCGCCTGGCGAAGCTCCAGGTCGCTGGGGGAGGGCGCATCCCGACGGCCGGCTGCAAGATCGCTCCACAGGCGGAAGCGGTCGCGGCGCAACCGGACCGCCAGGCCGCCCGCCCTGGCGAGCCGCAGGCTGAGCGAGTGCTCGCCGTGCAGCTCCTCGGCGCCGAGCTCGATCGGGCCGGTGGCGAAGCCGGGCAGGCTTTGCACGCGTCCCCCGGCGCGGTCAGCGGCTTCGAGCACGGTGACGCGGGCCCCGTCCCGGTGAAGGAGGCGAGCGGCGTGCAGCCCGGCGGCACCGGCGCCGACGACGATCACGCTAGCCCTCATGCTTCCCCGCCGCGATGCGTGTCTGGATGAACGCGGTGAAGTAGCCGGCATAGCGCGCCTGCAGGTCCAGGTTGCGCCAATCGGTCCCGCGCACGCGGCCGCGGCAGCGCGAGCTGCCGCAGCGGCACGCGAACTCGTCGTGATCACCGGCGTCGCTCATGGCGTAGTCGTAGGTCAGCGCCTCGCCCACGGCGATGTCGCGGCGGGCCACGACGACGATGTCTCCCCGCATGCCGCAGCTCGGATCGCAGCAGTGGTTCACCATGTCTCCGGGCTCGCGCCGCTCGCCACTTACCAGGAAGAGCTCCTCGTCGAGCTGAATCGAGCGCGCCCGGCGCTCCCCAGGCAGCTCGTCCAGCTCGCGGCGGGAGTGGATGTAGCCGCCGAAGATGGCGACGATCTCGCCGCGGGCGATGGCCCTGATCGCGAAGGCCCCGTCGCCACAGTCCGCGGTCATCCGCACCTCGGCCTTGGGCGTCAGCCACTGCGTCCGCAGAGCTGTCATGGCGCGACTCCGGCGCTTGCGGCGGGCGGAAGCAGCGCGGCGCGCACGTCCTTGGGCAGCACGAACAGCCGCTGATGCGAAAGACCATCGTAGGTGCGCAGCGGTCGCGCCGGATGCCGCCGCCGCGCCAGCCGCTCGTCAACGGTGTCCGGCTGAAGCCGCGACGGCTTGGCGTCGAGCTCCGCTGCCGCGACGGCGAACACCCACTCTGCACCGTAGGAGGGGATGTAGCGGGTGTAGGGCGCGACGCCGCCAAACGCAGCGCCGGCGTTGTGCAAGATGGCCGGCGGGCCCAAGACCGCCGCGCCCATCTGCAGGCTGCCCACCTGCCCGGCGTAGAGTCCCGACGGAGTTAGACAGTATCGGATGAGCTCGAAGGTGGCCGCTGAATAGAGCGCTTCGAGGGGGCCGCCCAGCGCTGCCTCCGGCAGGTCGGAGAGGATGAGATCGTAGCGCTCGCCGGAGCTGGCGGCGCGCTCGAGAAAGCGGCGCGCGTCGTCGAAGACGAGCTCCGCCCGCGGGTCGTCGAACGCTCCATCGGACCACTCTGGAAGGTGCGTGCGGCAGAGCGCGACGAGCTGCGGATCGATGTCCACCATCGCGCAGCGCTCGACCTCCGGAAAGCGCAGGACCTCTCGCAGCGTGGCGCCCTCACCGCCGCCGAGGATAGCGACGCGGCGCAGCGGCCCGCGGGTGAGCGCGAAGGCCGGAGCTACGAGCGTCTCGTGATAGGCCGCCTCATCCGCGGCCGCCGACTGCACCATGCCGTCGATTGACAGCAGCTTGCCGAAGGCGCTGGTATCGACAATCTCGGCCCAGGCGCAGTCCGTCGGCCCGGCGTGGAGCACGCGCTCGACCCGGAAGGCGCTGCACTGGTCGCCTTGATCATCGGAGATCCACAGATCAGGGCCACCTTTGGCGTACTCGGGCGCCGTGCGCACCGCGTGCACCTCGCCTTCCCACCCGTGGCGCGCCCGCCACAGGTTTCCCAGCGCCGGTCGGCTCAGCTTGGGCGGGCAGCGGGTGCCGCGCTCGAGCGTGACGCGGTGGGTGAAGGTGGCCCGCAGCGACTCGCCAAGGTAGGCGTGGGCACGGAGCGGATCGACGCGCTCACCGCAGGTGAAGAAGTCCACGGCGGCGTATAGGTGCTCGGGCCAGGTGTGGATCGTAAGATGTGACTCCGCGATGATGACGACGCCGCTCACCCCGTAGGGAGAGAAGTGGTGAAACTCCCGCTTGAGCGGCGTCGCGCCGG
>CALFML010000822.1 GCA_937879845.1 uncultured Myxococcales bacterium | reverse complement strand
CCTTGCCGCCGCCAAAGGGAATGTCGTGCAGCGCCGACTTCCAGGTCATCGCCGAGGCCAGGCCCTTGCACTCGTCGAGCGTCACGTCCTGGTGGAAGCGGATGCCGCCCTTGTAGGGGCCAAGGATGTTGTTGTGCTGGACGCGGTAGCCCTTGAACATCTTGTACGTCCCGTCGTCCATCTTGACCGGGAAGTTGACGATGATCTCGTTCTTGGGCTGACCGAGGATGAGGATGACTTCTTCGGGGAGGCGGATGAGCCGGGCGGCTTTATCGACGTGGCCGCTGACGATGTCGTTCAGGTTGCGCTTGTCTGGTTCGCCGGAGGCCGCGGGGCTTGTCGCGGGGTCCTTTTCGGCTGTCGGAGCTTTTTCTTTTGACATGTTGGTTAGTTCCTCGGTTAGTTCCTCGTCATAACACTGCAGAAGCAGGCTACGAGGTCGAATTTTGGTGCGCAACTCTAGCAGAGAAGTTCCCCAGGTGAAAAGGGGCAACCGCGGGGACCTTATTGACGCTGGGGACAACGCAGCGCGGCATCTGCCGGCGCCTGCGCTCCGCGCCGCGGCGGCAAGCTCCGGCGCCGGACCAGGACCCGGGAGCGGCGGTCTCCCGGAAGCGGAGCTGACGCTCGCGGAACAGCTGCCCGAGTCGCGCGCCGGCCGGGCGGCCGTGGCGATCCTTGACGCAGTGCAGCAAACGGCGGAAGAGCACGGCTACTTCGCGGCCGGGGAAGAGGCATCGCGCCGGCTGCGCGCCGCGCGTGAGCTGCGCTCGCCGGAGCGGCGCTTTCTCAGCGACACCCTCGCCGATGTGCTGCGCGGGCTGCGCCGGCTGCGGACCCTGGCGGATCGCAAAAAAATGGGCGGGCGGGCGCTCTACCTGACCTACCTGGTCGATAAAAGCCTCACCGCGAACCCGCAGCGGCAGCGCCGCGGCTATCCGGACGCGGACGCGCTAAAAGAAGACGCTGAGCTGCCGCGCGTGCTTGGCCACAAGGCGGCGGAGGCCGGGCTGAGCGCAGCGGAGATCGGGCAGCGGGCGCGCAAGCTCGCGGCGCAGATGGCGCGGCTTGACGAGCTGCCGGCGGCGGAGCGCATCACGGCGATCGGCGAAGCGCTCTCTTACCCTGACTGGCTGGTGGCGGCGCTCGTCGCGGATCTCGGGCTTGAGGCGGCAATCGCAACCTTGCGCACGCAGAACCTGCGCGCCCCGCTGACCGTGCGCGCCAACCTCCTAAAGTGCAGCCGCGCCGAGCTGCAGGACCGCCTGCGCCACGAGGGCGTTCCGGCAACGGAGTCCCGGCTGGCGCCGCTCGCGCTGCAGCTTAATACGCGCATCAACGCCTACGCCCTCCCTTCGTTTACCGAAGGGCTTTTCGAGCTCCAAGACGAAGGCAGCCAGCTCATCGCCGAGCTCTGCGCGCCGCCGCCGGGCTCCGTGGTTTTGGATGCCTGCGCCGGGGCCGGCGGCAAGACGCTGGCCATCGGGGCGCTGCTCGGCAACAAGGGCCGCATCGTCGCGCTCGACATCGATCGCCGCCGCCTGAGCGAGCTGCAGAAGCGCGCCCGCCGCGCCGGGCTGTCCTGCGTCCAGGCCCTGTGCGTATCTGCTGATGGCCAGCGTCCGGCGCGCAGCGATGCCCTGCCCGCTCTGCCCCAGGGCGTGCTGCCACGCGGCGCCCAGCGCGTGCTGTGCGACGTTCCCTGCTCGGGTCTGGGCGTCCTGCGCCGCCACCCGGAGGCGCGCTGGCACTTGGGCCCGCGCGCCGTGGCCGAGATCAACGTCCAGCAGGCGCAGATCCTGGCGGCCTGCGCCCGCCACGTCCAGCCGCACGGCCGCCTCATCTACGCCACCTGCACCGTGCTGCGGCGCGAAAACGATGACATCGTCGATGAGTTCCTGCGCACCCACCCGGAGTTTGTCGAGGTGCCGGTCAAGGAGCTCCTCGGCAGCGAGCGCGCCCACGCCCTGGGCGACGGCAACCGCCTGCGTCTGCTACCTACCGCCGACGGACCCGACGGCTTCTTCGCCGCCGTGCTGCGCCGCCGCGCCGACACCGCCAGTTAAACCCCGCCTTCTTTGAACCTCATTCGGCGCGGGGTTTTCAGCACCGCGCGCCGGCAAAAGCGGCGTCCAGTTCCCGGCCGCCGCCAAGAGCAGCTGCTGCGCGGTGCGGGTCACCGCGACATAAAGAGCGCGCCGCGCCGGCGAGTCTTGGGGATAGCTCTGGCTTGTCGCGTCGGGAACGATGACGTAGTCAAACTCCAGGCCTTTTACCTCTTTTACGCAGGTGACCTCGACCGGCGCGGCGAAGCGGAAGTCGCCGTCTCGCGCCAGGCGAGCCTCCAAGCCGCGGCCGAGCAGCTTCGCCATCCGCTCCGCCGCGGCCGGGCTGCGACAGATAACGGCGACCGTAGCGGTAGAGTCAACCTGCCGCAGGTCGCGCAGCGCATCGATGATCCGGGCGATGAGGTGGCACTCGTTGGCCTGGATGGTACAGATGACGGCGTCGGCGTTCACCGCGGAGGCGGGATCCGGCGGCAGGTCGGCGGCAGGCTCCGGCGCCGGCAGGTCGGCATCGCGCAGCGTCCGCGCCAGAGCCGTCACCGCCGGCGGGCAGCGGTAGCTCACGGCCAGCTGCACGGTCGTGAAGTCCGCCGCCCGCAGCGCCTGCATCGCGGCGCCGAACCCGTCGAAGTAGGCCGATGGGTCAACCTGCTGCGCCTGATCTCCGGCCACGATTAGCGAGCCGCCCGGACGCACCGCGCGGCCGATGAGCGCAAGCTCGATGGGAGCAAACTCCTGCGCCTCGTCGATCACCACGCAGTCGTACTGGGTCGGTCCCGGTCCCGACTCCCCGCGGCCGACACGCAGCGCCGCCAACGCGAACAGCACCGCGTAGTCTTCGGCATCGATCGATCCCGCGTCGTGCAGCGGCGTCCCCTCATCGATGCGCTGCCCATCGACGGTGAGGAGCCGCTCGGCATCGATGTGGCGGCTCGCTTCCTCGGTGGTCGGGCAGAACTGCACGCGCGTGTGTTCAAGCACTTCGCGCACGGCCTCTGCGGGGATGGCGGAAGCGGAAGCCGCCGCGACCTGCTCTAGTAGCGCGCGATCGCCGAAAATGTGCAGCAGATCCGCCCGGCTGGCTCCCGGCCGCCGGCCGCGCGGCGCCGCCCACGCCGCCAGCACCGCCGATAGCGCCGGATGCCGCTTGAGCGCGACGACTCCGGCCGGTGCGTCTTGGCTCTCCCGCTCCGGAAGCCGCGGGAAGACGCGCCGCGCCTGCCGCCCCGCCCAGCGGTCGAACACCGCAATCTCGACCTCTTCCTCCGTCACCCCGAGCTGCTGCAGCAGCCGCGCCGACAGATGACGCAGACCCTGACTTGCCGCAGGCACCAGGAGCAGGGCGCGGAATCGGCGCCCGCTTTTGCGCGCCGCCGCGCCCAGCGCCGCGAGCCGATGCACCGCCACCGTGGTCTTGCCGCAGCCTGCCTCCCCCTGGATCAAAACCGGACGCTCCGCTGGCAGCTCCACGGCCCGCTGCTGCTCCGGATCAAGCGCCACCTTGGACCACGGCAAGACGGCGCGGCTCGCGGCGCGCCGCGGCTGCAACAGCTTTGGCACCGCGCAAGCCGCCACAAAGCCCGAGCCCGGATTCCCCGGATGCCGCGTGAAGAGCGACCCCTCGCTCTGCACCGCAACGAGCTCACCGTCCTGAAAGGTCAAAAGCGACCGCGCCAGCACGGTCCCCTCAAGCGCTCTGCCGCCGACCTCCAGCTCATACTCTTCGCCGACGCAGCTGTTGAAAAACACCGCCGAAAGCGGCGCCGTCTGCCAGTGCAGGACCGTGGCCGCCGGGTCGTTCAGCGTCCGCAGACCCAGAAACACATCGCGGAACCTGCCCCCGCGGTTCCCATTGCCAGGGTCCGCCGGCCCGGCGGGCGCAATCCGCAGGTGGGCGAAACACGGTACGGACTCTCCCGGAAACGCGCGGCATAACTGCCCGCACAGACGCAAAAGATCATCAAGAAGCCGCTGCTGTTCGGGCGCGATGCGGTCGTGCATGGTCCCTCCAAGTAGCCCGCCTGGGCAACCTGATAAAGAACCGATCGGCCGCGCAAGTGCCAGATGGTATCCGCCCCGGGAGTTCTGTTAGAATGGATCTATACGGTGGGGGAAGCGGAAAAGCTCTCGCCGCCCCTGCCAAGGCTCGGCCGGCTGGCGAGCGTCCGCCGCCGGTCAGCGTGTCCGCCGCACCCCTTCTTGGCAGCTCTTGGCGACCGAGCGCGGGACGAACACCTCGATGTCCAGCTCCTGGCTGATCAAGGTCTTCCCGCCGCCGGCCCGCAGGGTCAATAAGAGCTCATAGCGCGCCGACTGATCCGAGGCGAACGTGAAGACAAAATGATCGGCGGCGTTGCCGGCGACCTGCTGCTCCAGTCCGATGGACTTTTCGTAGCCCTGCTTTCCCGCTTCCAAGCAGATATCGTAAAAATTCGTCGGCGGGAGCGACTGGCTCACGCGCCTATCGAGCGCGACCCGGGTCTTGAACTTGAGCGTCTTTCGGTGCGCCGGGTCGCCGTAGGTCAGCTCACCGAACGCGCACACCCGCTCGGCGACGCGCAGACCGGACGCCAGATACTGCAGGATGGGGACCCGCTTATAGTCGGAAAACGTCCCCAGGGAAACCTCCGCCGCGTCTTCCAGCGGCGGCAGCTCGCCGCTCGGGCTGAGACAGGAGTCCTCACGATCGAGCGCCAGGTTCAAGCGCGCATCGATGACGTCGCCCCAGCCTTCGTTGCGGATCATCACGGCTTCGGTGGAAAAGTCCTTGAAGATGATCACCGGCTCTTTGATCGGCGTGCTCTTGCGGACCTGCACCACGGCTTCGGTGGGAACGACCAGCTGCTCCGTCGAGTTGGCAATCTTGATCGAGATCTGGGGAAACTCCCACTGGAACGGCGACCACTCATAAGAGACGCCGGCGACCGGTCCGCCGCGCTTGACCTTGTCCAGATACGGCATCCGCGGCTCCCAGACCAGCTTGGCGCCGGAGCGCGAGGCCGAGTAGGAGAGCCGCAGGTCGGCGGCGTCCGCGGCAGGGCGCGCCGGGGCCGGAGTGTTGGCGGCTGGAGACGGTGCAGATGCCGCAGCCGGTGAAGCAGTCGATCCAGCAGCCGATCCAGCAGTCGATCCAGCAGCCGGTGCGGGCGCCGCGCCCGGTGCCGGATTGCGGCTGTGCCGCGCCGCGCTCCGGCCGTGCACGCGCTTGCCCTTCTTCTTATTCTTGTTCTTGCGCGTCTTAGATGGCGCGGCCGGCTCATCGTCGTTTTCCGCCGCAGGGGCCGCGGCGGGGCGTGCGGGAGCCGGCGAAGGCGCCGCCGGCCCCTCTTCATGCGGGGCTACGTACGGAGTAATCGATACGTCCACGCTGCCCGGGTTCTTCTTTTCGCGTGTCGCCACCGCCAGCGTGACGATGAGCAGAACGGTCAGGCAGACGATGGCAAAGCCGATAAAGTAGTAGCGCTGAATCCGCGACTGCAGCCACTGCTCCGGCGTCAGGTTCGGCGGCACCCGCACCGACTCCATCTCCAGCTCCAGCGCTTTGAGGCGATCCTCCGCCGGCAGCTTCTCCAGGTTGGCCAGGAGCTGCTGGTTGCGCTTGGCCTTGAGCGCGATGATCGTCGCGCTGACGATGACCATGACATAGGCCATGAAGGCCAGCGGATTTTGCGCCGCACTTGGCAGCGCGGCCAGAGCAGACTTGAAAAACTCCGGCATCAGACCTGCTCGTACTTATCGGTTGGCAAGGGCATTGGCTCTTCTCCTTAGCGCCCGCCGCGGACGCGGGACAGACCCTGCGCCGCCGTGTCTTTCAGCCGCTGCTTGTCTGGGTCCTTCAAGCCCGCATCCTGAGATCGGAAGAGCGTCGTGTAGGGAAAGAGTGTCTTCGCCTGTGTAGAT
>CALFML010000821.1 GCA_937879845.1 uncultured Myxococcales bacterium | reverse complement strand
TTGCCGGTGACTCCGGTGATCAGCACCATGTCTCCCAACGACAAGCCGACGGTGTTCGACGTGGTGATCGTAATCGGCTCGTTGTTGTTGTTGCTTGCGCCGGTGATGGGCGTGGTGCTCGCCTGCGGGAGGGTCCAGTAGCCGCCGGTCGTGTACGCGCTGTTGCCGATCGGGCCGCCGAGTGCGAAGTAGTTCGAGTGAACGTTGGTCGCCAAGAACTTGCCGTTGATCGAGATGTTACCCGTCGCGCCGGTGATCGTCTTGCCCACCGTGCCGGTGAACTCGACGAGGCGCCCGTTGCCGTTGAACGCAGCGGAACCGGAGCGCGTGAAGTTGCCAAAGTCACCTTCACAATCAAAGCGAATCCGGGCGTGGGCGCGACGGCGTATCCTCTCGGTGTCGCGAGAGCGCCTTGCACCAAGGTTGACCGTAGACTACGCTATTGTCCGACGCTGGAGGCGTTCATGCCCAAGAGTCACGAAGATATACAGTCGTTCATCGCCAGGATGGACCTGACCAGCGAGGCCCCGCGTGAGGGCACCTGGGTGATCAAGGGCCTGAGCGGCGTCGACAACATCGTCGTCGAGTTCGCCCCGTTCGATCCCTGGGGCCGGCGGCGGCTCGGCGATCTCTATCGGGCGCACAAGTTCTATGAGGATGCGTATCGCGAGTACCAGGTGCTCGGCTGGCTGGTGCCGCAAGATGAGAGCGTGCTGCTGCTGCTCGCCGACTCGGCCGCCGGGGTCGGCCGCAGCGATGAGGCCCTGCGCCTGACCGGGCGCGTGGCCGAAGCCGTCGGGGCGCGCACCGGGGACCGCGGCGCGTCGGCCTGGGCGCGCGTGCTGTACGCGCTGCGGCTGGCGCGCTTGCGCCGCGACGCGCAGCAGAAGGGTGACAAGAATCTCCTTGGACAGCTGCAGATGCGCGGCCGCAGCGATGGGCTTTCAGGCTACGCCGGCAAGCTGCTGGTCGCGGTGGCGTGGGCGCACCCGGACGCCAACCTGCAGCTTTACCTGTCGCCGCCGGGCCGCGAGTTCGATAAGGCCAACCCCGATGGCGAGCGCGCGGCGATCCGCGGCGGCGGCATCGGCCTGGAGGCGCAGCGCTACGACCGCGTCGAAGCCGGCGACTGGCAGCTGGTCGTGCGCAAGCCGCAAGGTCCGCAAGGGCAGGGCCGCTACTCCGGCGAAGTCTCCATCCTCATCGATGAAGGGGGACCCGGCGAGTCCCTGCTGACCGCCCCCATCGCCATCCCCGCCGACGCCGAGACCCAAGCCGTCCGCTTCACCTTGAGCGGCGGCCGGCTGATTCCGCAGAACAAGTAGGTGCGGCCGGACAGCGCTATGATGCGCCAGTCATGTCGTCAGTCCCTCCCGGCGAACTCGCCGTCCTGCGCCAGCTGCTCATCCAGGTACTGCCGACGGCAGAGCAGCTACAGGCTTTTTGCTCCCGCCACTTTCCCGAGCGCATCGCCCCGGGGCTCAAGCCGCAGGCGCCGCATCAGGCGCTGGTCGAGCAGCTCCTCTTTTGCGCCACCGCCGCAGAGATCCGCTACCGCCTGAGTTTGGACGAACCGGAGGCGGTGGCCCGGCACAGCCACTACGCGCTGCAGGCGGTGTGCCGCGCGGAGGCACCGCTGCCCCTGCGCCGCCTGCCGCCGCGCGATCCATATTTTTCCGGCCGCGCCGAACAACTAGGTGCGCTCCATGGGCTGCTCTCGCGCTACCACCTCGCCGTGCTCACGGGCCCGCCGGGCGTCGGCAAGAGTGCGCTGGCGCGCGAGTTCCTGCACCGCAGCGCCGGCGAATATGCGCTCTGCGCCTGGATCGATGCGACCACGCCTGAGACCCTGCGGGCCGAATTTAGCGCCCTGGCGCGCGAGCTTGGCGCGCACGGCTTTCCGATTCAGCCGGCCGCACCGGCGGAATGCGCTTGGGCGGTGCGTGATTTTTTCACCCGCCGGGCCGACTGGCTGCTGGCGATCGACAATCTCTGCAGCCTGCAGGAGCTGGAGGCGTTCCTGGGGCCGGGAGCACCGGCGGGGCGGCTCTTGTGTACCACCACCGCTTTGCCCGGACGCGGCTTGGCGGCGCTCGAGCTCGGGCCGCTTGCCGATGGAGAGTCGCTTCAGCTTTTGGCGCGACGCAGCGACCGCCACAACTTGTCGCCGCAAGAGCGCATCGCCGTGCAAAAGCTGGCGCGGGCGCTCGGCTACATGCCCGCGGAGCTGTGCCGTGCCGCCGATGCAGTGCGCAGCCAGGGGCTCACCTGGATTGAGGCGCTGGCCCACAGCGCCGCCTTCGTCCGTCCTGTAGCCGAGTCAGGCGATGGACCCGCGCATGCCTGAGCCGAGCCGTCCGCCGCGCTGCCTGCCATGCGGCGATCAGGCGCTGCTGGTGGAGCTTGGCGATACGATTTGCCCGGAGCTCAATGCCCAGGTCCGGCGGCTCCAGCTGGCCCTGCAGCGTGCCGCCCCCACCGGCGTCATCGACCTGCACCCGAGCTACGCCTCGCTGCTCATCCGCTTCGACTCGCTGCGGCTGCGCCGGCAAGCGCTGCTCGAGCAGGTCGATAAGGCGCTGTCGCAGCTTTCTGAAGTGGAGCTGCCTCCGCCGCGCCGGGTCGAAGTTCCCATGGTCTACGGCGGCGCGGCCGGTCCGGATCTGGACGACGTCGCCCACCGCAGCGGTCTCTCCGCGGCCGCCGCGGCGGAGCTGCATTCCGCGGCCGCATATCAAGTCTACTTCCTGGGGTTTGCGCCCGGCTTCGCGTATCTGGGCGGGCTGCCCGCGGCCCTGCATACGCCGCGGCTGGCCACGCCGCGTCCTTCGGTACCGGCCGGCAGCGTCGGCATCGCCGGCCCGCAAACCGGCATCTACCCGCTTGCGACCCCAGGCGGATGGCGGCTTATCGGCCGCACCGAGCTTACGATCTTCGATGCGAAAAAGACGCCGATGTCATTGCTGCAGCCTGGCGATGAAGTCCGCTTCGTCCCGCTGCCGCCGCACCGGCTGAGGGCGTCATGGCAGTGATGCGGATCTTGGCGCCGGGACTTTTTACTACGATTCAAGATCTGGGACGGCCCGGCTATGCGGCGCTGGGGATTTCGGCGTGCGGGGCAGCCGATCCGGTGGCGCTGCGCATCGGCAACCGGTTGGTCGGCAACCCGGAGACCGCTCCCGCGCTGGAAATGACGCTGATGGGGGCGGCGGTCGAGTTTACGGCGCCGGGATGGCTCGCTCTGGCCGGCGCCGCGTGCGAAGCCAGCCGCGAAAATCCGCAGCGAGGCGATGAAGCTCCGGTGCCGATGTGGACCGCGGTGCCGGTGGCCGCCGGCGAAGTCTTGCGCTGTCGCGCCGTGCGCGATGGTGCCCGCACGTACCTTTGTGTCGGCGGCGGGGTGGATGTTCCGCTCGTGCTGGGCAGCGCATCGACCCATACGCGCAGCTCCCTGGGCGGACTGCACGGCCGCGCTCTGCGGGCCGGAGACGAACTGCCCCTGGCCGACGCCCATCTCCCCCCGCCGCGGCGTGGCCGAGCGGCGCCGGCAACCCTGGCGCGTCTTTACCCGCTTTCGCCGCTGCGCGTCCTGCGTATTACTACCGGGCCGCAGCAAGACTTTTTCAACGAAGACGCGCTGGCGACGCTCGGCACGGCTGCCTATACGGTGAGCGCACGCTCCGATCGCATGGGGGTGCGGCTCAGCGGGCCGGCGATCATCCGAGCGACGGCGAACGCGGGGCCTAGCACGGCCGCCGCAGCTTCGGCCGCGCTGTACGGCGAGCTTTTGAGCCAAGGGGTCCCGTTCGGCGCGGTGCAGATCCCGGCCGATGGGCAGCCGATCCTGCTCTCGGTCGATCAGCAGACGACCGGGGGCTATCCGGTGGTCGCTGGGGTGATTGCCGCGGACCTTTGGCGGATCGGCCAGCTGCGGCCCGCCGACCGCGTGCGGCTTGCTTGGGTCAGCCTGGCCGAGGCGGACGCGCTGCTGCGGGAGCAGGAGGAACTTCTAACCTCGCCGACCCTGGTGGTCGCATGATGCAGGCCGCATGACCCCGCCCCCAAGCCGGCGCCCGAGCGAGCTCTGGCCGCGCGACATCACCCCTGTGCAGTGGCGAGTCCTCCTGGCCGCCGGCCTGGGCTGGGCGCTGGACGGCATGGATGTGATGCTGTACGCCTTCGCCCTGCCGGCCGTGCAGCGCGAGTTCGGTCTGACCGCGGGGGCGGCGGGGGCGCTGGCATCGGCGACGCTTTTATTTTCGGCCGTGGGCGGGACGGCGTTCGGGGTGCTGGCGGACAGATGGGGGCGGGCGCGGATGCTCGTCTATTCGATCCTCATCTACTCCTTGTGCACGGGCCTTACGGCGACCGCCGGCAGCGTGGCGCAGCTTTTGCTCTGGCGGTCGCTCTTGGGGCTGGGGCTCGGCGGCGAGTGGTCCACCGGCTCGGTCCTGGTGGCGGAGACTTGGCCGGCGGCGCACCGCGGCAAGGCGATTGGGCTATTGCAGTCGGGCTGGGCGATAGGCTACCTGCTGGCGGCGCTGCTGGCGGCGCTTTTGTTGCCGCGGTGGGGATGGCGCGGGCTGTTTGCGGTGGGCTGCCTGCCGGCGCTGCTCGCGCTGTGGGTGCGGCGGCGGATTCCCGAGCCGGCCACCCGCGCCGAAGCGCAACCGTGGCCGCCCCTTTTGCTGCTCAAGCAGTCGCAGGGTCGGATTTTTATCGCCAGCACAATGTGCGCGTGTCTGCTATTTGCCTACTGGGGGCTTTTCACCTGGGTCCCGACCTACCTGGCGAGCCCGGTGGCGCGCGGCGGCGCCGGACTCGGGGTGGTAAAGAGCCTGGGCTGGATTGCGCCGATGCAGCTCGGGGCGTTTGTGGGCTATGTGAGCTTTGGCTTCTTGGCCGACCGGTTCGGGCGGCGGCCGGTGTTTGTCGGGTTCGTGCTGGCCGCGGCGGTGCTCGTGCCGGTCTACGGGCTTGTGGGGCGTCATCCGGGACTGCTGCTGGCCCTGGGGCCGTTCATCGGCTTTTTCGGCCACGGCTACTTCAGTGTCTTCGGCGCGCTCCTCGCCGAGCTGTTTCCGACCGCGGTGCGGGCGACGGCGCAGGGGCTTTGCTATAATGCAGGTCGAGCGCTCAGTGCGCTTGCTCCGATGTCGCTTGGCGTTTTGGCGGACCGGCACGGCATCGGACTAGCGCTGACCCTGACCGCGGGATTCTATATCCTGGGGGCAGCGCTGATGTTGCTGCTTCCAGAGACGCGCGCCAGAGAGGTCCAGGCCTGACATGCGCACCATCGACTTAAATTGTGATCTCGGGGAGATCCCGCTCCACATCGAACACGGCATCGATGAGGCGATCATGGATTTCGTCACCTCGGTCAACGTCGCCTGCGGCGGCCATGCCGGCGATGAGAACACGATGCGGGCCACGGTCGAAGCGGCACACCGGCGCGGCTTGGCCATCGGCGCGCATCCCAGCTATCCCGACCGGGTGGGCTTTGGCCGCCAGGAACTGCAGATGGAAGCGGACGAGCTGGTCGATGCGATCCTGGCCCAGCTTTTGGCCCTCTCCCGCGTGGTGCGTGCGTGTGGGGCGACGCTGCGCCATGTCAAGCCGCATGGGGCGCTGTACCACGTCGCGGCGCGCGACCCGGAAGTGGCGGAAGCGGTGGCGGCCGCGTGCGCGCGGTTCGGGCAGGACGTGATTCTGGTGGGCCTGGCGGGCTCGCCGATGCTGACTGTGTGCCACGCGGCGGGCTTCCGGGTGGCCGGCGAGGCTTTCGTCGATCGCCGCTATGAGGCGGATGGGACGCTGCGGTCGCGGCAGCAAGAAGGCGCTCTTCTCACCCCGGCCGAGGCCGAGATCCAAGCCCTGCGGCTGGTCGAGCGCACCGAGGTGGTTACGCACGGTGGCCAGGTCGTGCCGATGTCGGCGCAGACCTTATGCGTGCACGGGGATGGACCCGCCGCGGTAGAGGTCGCGTCGACGGTACGCCGAGCGCTGACGTCGGTCGGGGTGGCGGTGCGGCCGCTCTGAAGCGAGCGGCGTGCTGCGGGACCCGGCTCACCGCGGGTCAGGGAGCGACCTGCCGCGGCGGCCGCAGCAACTAGCTGCGCAGACGACGAAGCAGCCAGCGGACTTCGGGCGTCGAAGGATCGGCCATGCGCTCACGCAGCTCCAGCTCATCGGCCAAGTGCGCCAGCGCCTCGCTGAACCGGGTGCTGGGGTTGGCAGGCTGGCCAGTCAGAATGGCCGTCGCCAGCAAGTGCAGAGCATCCGCTTCGCCGTACATATAGCCGCAGCCGGGAGCCGTGGCATAAGCCAGGGCGTCGCGCGCATCGGTCTCGGCCGCCGTGAGGTCGTTCCGCCGGAGGCTGAGCTGGCCGCGCAGTACGAGCAGATCCACGCGATGGCAGACCAAGCCGATTTCCTGCGCCATGGCCAGGGCGGTGCCCAAGGCGGCGGCGGCCCCTTCGTAGTGGTTGGTATCCAGGCGCAGCCGGGCTTGCACCAGTCCGCCGCTGACCAGCACTTCCGCATCGCCGCTGCGTCCGGCGAACGAGAGCGCGCGGTGCAGCGTCTGGGCCGCCAGCTCGTGTTGACCCTCGCGGCGCAGCACTTCGCCGAGCAGCACGTCGATCTGGGCGAGATCGACCTCGCTGCCCTCACGCTCGGCGGCGGCGCGGCTGCCTTCGATGAGCTTCTGCGCGCGGGCCAGGTCCCCCAGGCGCAGGGCGCGCCGCGCATGCTCGCGCTGGAGCCAGGCCCCAAGGCTGAGCCCATCCCAGCGCTGCCGCCGCAGCGCCGGCTGTTCGCGCAGCCGCGCCTTGACGTCGCGCAGGTGGATGAGCGTCATGGCGGCGTCGCCGCGCAAGAGCTGGACCGCGGCCAGCTCCAGGGCCGCGATGACGGCCTCAGAGCTGGCGACGGCGCTGTGCTGGGCGGCGGTCGCGGCTTCAAGCGCCTGCTCCAGCCGTCCGGCGAGGCGATGCAGCCGCGCCTGCCGGCTCAAGCTGCCGGGCAGCGGACCCGAGCCGATCGGCCACTGGCGCTGCGCCGTAACCAGCGCGGCATCGAGCTGGCCCAGGGTGCGCAAGGTCTCGGTCTCCCAGGCCAGGAGGTGGGCATAGCGCCGCTGCCAACGACTGTCGCTTATCGCCAGCGCCGCCAGCACCGGGTAGAGCCGCCGCAAGATACCGAGCAGCCGGCGCGGCCGGCCAAGGTGCAGCACCATGTGGAGGTAGCCGCCGAGCCGGTGGCAGAGCACCGAGAACGCGACATCGGACTGCCCGCCGCGCAGGAGCAGCCCCACGAGCTGCTCGCACAGATCCAGCGCCTCCTCCCCTCGCGGCAGCAGCGGCACATCGCCGCCGGGGCCGTCGCTCTGATCCGCACCATCGCCGTCGAGCCGCGGGACGTAGCCGCCGCTGTTATGCAGCCACTCGGCGACCAGGTGCGTGCGCAGGAGCGGATGGACATCGACGACCTGCTCACCCGCTCCGGTGGTGAGAAGGGAGGCGAAGCCGACCCGCTGCAGCTCGCCGAGCCGCGCCGGCAGCGAAGGCTGAAGCCAGGCAAGCGGCGGCAGCTTGCTGGCGAGCAGCGGCGGGATGAGGAAGCTTGCCGATGGCACGCTCTGCATCGGCGGCGGCGGATCGCTGGCCGGCCGCTCGGGTTCGGCGGCGCGGAGCAGCGCGTTCAAGGTCGATACGCGCACCGGCCCCGGCACAAGCGCGCACAGGTCCAGCAGCTGCCGGTGCGATTCCGACAGCGCCTGCAGATGCGCGCGAACCACCCGGCCCAGCATCGGCCCCAGCTCTCCCGAGGGAGCGTCGCTGGGTAGCTCGCCATACGTCACCGCGCGGGCATCGCCTTGATAGTAGGTCGTAAGGTAACGGCCCAGGAGCTCGACGGTCAGGGCATGGCCGCCGAGCTCGGCAACCCGCTGCTCGGCATCGCTGTCGGGCCCGCGGCCGACGCCGAGCTGGCGCAGGAGCGCAACCCCGTCCGCCGCGCTGAGCGGCGGCAGCTCCAGATGCGCCGCGCCGCGCTGCCAGCTCTGCAGCGATGGAATGCGCCGCTCGACGGTACCTAGCAATACCGCCGGCACGCTGAACATCGCCAGCTCGCTCAGCAAGGTGCGCAGCTGCGGATCCCGCAGCTCGCCCAGCGGCAGCGCACAGTCCTCATCGAGCGGGCTAGCCACCGTCGGAGCGCCGCTGGGCGGCACCGCCCCCACCTGGAAGCGCTCCAGCCCATCCAGAACGAGCAGCAGCGGCTCTTTTTGTTGGCGCAGCGTGTGCAAGAGCTGCGTCAGCGCGCGCTCGCTCGCCGCTTCGTCGCAGGAGATGCGGCCGGGGAGGATGCTGTCACCGCTCGGGGCCGCGAAGCCGCGGGCATACTGGGCGGCGGCCAGCAGGCAGCTCGGGACATCGGGGTCGTGGGTGAAGCTCCAATAAAAGACGCCGCTGACGCCGTGCTCGGCGAAGCGCGCGGGGTCGAGCAGCTGACGGTCGCTGAGCCAGCGGCCGACAAGGGCGCTCTTGCCGCTGCCGATAGGTCCGGCGATGGTGAGGACGCGGTTTTTTTTCTGCAGATGGGCGTCGAGCTGTTCCAGCTCGGCCCGGCGGCCGACCCAGGCCTCGGCCCGGGCGAGCGGCTGGCAGAGCTGGGCGACGGGCTGGGCTGCCGGCGGCTCGGGTTCTTGCAGCAGCTCGGGGAGACCGCGGTGACGGGCCGCTTCGCAGGTTGCGTCCTCGATGAGGAGCAGCTGAGCAAAGCTGCGCAGGCGACCGGTGTCGAGCAGATGATCGAGCAAGCGCCCGGCCCGCTCGGCAGCCGGCCAGTGCGCGGGCGAGACGCGCCATAGCTCGATGCCGATTCCCGCGCACACCACTCCGAGCATCGGCGGAGAGCAGAGCGCGGCGATATGGCGGCGCAGCCAGGCGAGCAGCGCGGCATCGGGCGCCCCGGGGCCGCCCGGATCGCGGAAGTCATCAGGATTTTCGCTCGCCGGCTCGCTGGCCGACGCCGGCGTCACCGGTTGGGGAGAGACCTCTGCGGCGGCCGTCGCGGGCAAGGCGCTGGCGGCGTCCGCATCCATCGTCACAGAGCTGGTCATGCGACCCTCGGCAGAGTTACGGTAACGCGAGTCCCCGGGTGTAAAGGCACCTGGCCTTCACCATCTCCCGACGAGGCCGGGACCGGAGACTCGACGATGAGCTGGCCCTCATGCTGGGCAACTATACTGCGGCAGATCCCCAGCCCCAGGCCGGTGCCCCGATCGCCCTTGGTCGTGAAGAACGGCTCGAAGATGCGGGACATGATATCAGGCGCAATCCCGGCCCCGTGATCGTCGATTACGATGCGCACCATCGGGATGGCCGCGGTCCCCGCCGCTGCCACCGCACCGGCTTGCGCGCTAGGCCCGTCGGGGTCGCCCGGGCTCGCCGGGACTACCGGAACTAGCGGATCGGCGACGATGCGCAGGTGAATCTCGCCGCCGGGGGCGGTGGCGTCCAGCGCGTTGCGCAGGAGGTTCACGAACACCTGCACGAGCTTGTCGCGGTTTACCCGCGCGACTGCCGGACAGTCGAGCGCGCGGTCGACTGTGCGCAGGCGGAACGCCGGGTCGAAGCGGAGGATCGACAGCGCCTCCTGCACCGACAGGTTGACCGGCTCTTCGCCAAGCTCGATGCGCGGCTGCGTCGGCGCCGAGCCGGAGGCGGGGTTGCGCGGCAGCCCGCCGTGTACCCGCGAGAAATCGCGGATCTCGCCGACCAGCCCGCCGAGCCGGGCGCGGGCGCTCAAGATCGCGGCGGTGAACAGGCGGATCTCGCCGTCGTCGGGGTAGCGGTCGCGAATGAGCTCGGCATAGCTC
>CALFML010000820.1 GCA_937879845.1 uncultured Myxococcales bacterium | reverse complement strand
TCCAGGTGCAGGCGCGGCGCGCTGACGATCTGGTGCAGGTGGACATCGACGGCGCCGCGAACGCGCCGCAGGTCGCCCTCCAGCTGCTTGGCCAGCTCATACAAGGCGTCGCGCCGCGGACCAAACAGCTGTACGTCGATCGGGGAGGGGAGTCCGAAGTTGAGGATCTGGGTGACGATGTCGGCGGGCTGGAAGTAAAACGACAGCTCCGGGAACGCGGCGGGCAGGGCGCGGCGCAGCTCGCGCACCGTATCCTGGGTGGAGCGCGAGCGGTGGTGCGACAGCGACAGCAGCACCTCGCCGTCGGCCGAGCTGACGTTGCTGCTGTCGGTGATCGACAGGTTGTAGCCGCCGGGGATGCCGATTTGATCGAGGATGCTCTCGCGGTCCGCGGCCGGCACGACCTTGCGGATGTGGTCTTCGACCTGGGAGAAATAGCGCTCGGTCTCTTCCAGGCGGGTTCCGGGCGGCGCGGTGACGTGCAGCCGGACCTGGCCGGCGTCGATGGTGGGAAAGAAGTCGCGCCCGACCCAGAGCGACAGCCCGGCGGCACAGGCGACCAGGCCGGCGAAGATTCCCAGCACGATCCGGCGATGGTCAAGACAGGTGGTGAGCAGCGCCGTGTAACGCTCCTGAAGCTGCTCGAAGCGGCGGTTGAAGCGGTCGTGGAGACTCGGCCGGCGGCGGTGCGCATCGGATGCCGCGGCATCTGTGGCGTGGTGCTCAAGCTCCGCCCGCAGCAGATAGCGCACGAGCGTCGGAATCAGCGTCCGCGATAACAGGTACGACGCCATGACGGAAAAGCCGACCGAGAGCCCCATCGGCAGGAAGATATAGCGCGCCGGCCCTTCCAAAAAGACCACCGAGACGAAGACCACGCTGATGCACAGCGAGGCGACAAACGCCGGCACGGCGATCTGCTGCGCCCCGTCCAGAATCGCCCGCACCAGCGTCTTGCCTTGCGCCAGGTTGCGGTGGATGTTTTCGATCTCCACCGTCGCATCGTCCACCAGGATGCCGACCGCCAGCGCCAATCCGCCGAGCGTCATGACGTTGATGGTGTGCCCGAGCGCCCGCAACAGCAAAAGGGCCGAGACGATCGACAGCGGAATCGATATCGCGACGATGAGGGTGCTGCGCCAGCTGCCGAGGAAGAGCAGGATCATCGTCGCGGTGAGCAGCGCGGCGATCGCTCCCTCGACCAGGAGTCCGTCGATGGCGCGGGTGACGAAGGTGGACTGATCCGACAGGAGCTCCAGCACCATTCCTTTGGGCGCGGAGGCGCGGATGACCGGAACCAGGTCCTTTATGAGCCGCGCGACTTCGGTGGTGGACGCTCCGCCGGTCTTCATCACGGACAGAACGACCGAGCGCTTGCCGTCGCGGCGGGCGAGGTTGGTCTGCACCGCGAAGCCGTCGTGCACATGGGCGACGTCGCGCACGTACACGCGGCGGCCGTCGGGCTTGGGAATCGGGATGTCGTTGAGGGCGGCGATGACCTCCGGGCTGCTGTTCAGACTGATGCGGTATTCCCGCTCGCCGATCTTGGCGCTGCCGGTGGGCAGGGTGAGGTTCTGCGCCGAGATGGCGAGGTTCACATCGTGCGGCGACAGCCCGTGCGCCCGCAGGGCCCCCAGGTCGAGGTCTACGACGATCTGCCGCTGCTTCCCCCCCGCCGGCAGCGGAAAGCGCGTGCCGCGTACGACGCTGAGCAGGGTGCGGACGCGGTTATTTACGTGATCGAAGATCTCCGCTTCGCTCAGCGTATCGGCGCTGAACGCCAGCTGCAGAATCGGCACGCTGGAGGCCGTATAGCGCAGGATGATAGGCGGGATGGTGCTCGGCGGCATGCGCCGCAGGATGGTCTGCGAGACCGCCGTCACCTGCGCCATGGCCGCCGCGACATCGGCGCCCGGGTGCAGAAACAGCCGGATGACCGAGATTCCGTCAAACGACTCGCTCTGGAGGGACTTGATGTCGCTGACATTGCCGGCCAGGGAGTACTCGCTGAACTGGGTGATCTGCTGCTCCATCTGGCGCGCCGGCAGACCGCCATAGGTCCACACCACGCTGATCACCGGGATATCGACATCCGGCAAGATGTCCGTCGGCGTATGCCGAATTACATACCCTCCCGACAGCATGAGCAGCAAGGACAGTACTACGAACGTATACGGACGCCGCAGCGCCAGACGAACGATCCACACGCGCTCATTTCATAACGGCCACTCCTTTTGTCAAGGCATTTTCTAGACGTACCGTCTAGTAAATAGCTCTGCTGCATTTCGTATGCGAGACCGGCGCTTAGCTCGGCTTGGCCCGGCTTCGCCCCGCTTTTCCAATGCGAAGGGCTGCGATGGGCGGAGCCGGGTACCGCAGGGCGGGCCGAAAGCTATTTTTTGCACTGCAAGCAAAAAGCCCGGCGCCGGGCGCCCGCGGCATCCGCGGTACCCAGCCAGGGCTGGCGGCGATGCCGCGTACCGGGCCCGCCGCCCGCCGCTTCCCTCTCTGGACCCGACAATCTGCGCCGCGGACGAAACTTCGGCTTTCGATGGAGCCCTTTTTTGTCGTAGTCTTCGTACCAAACACCAGCACGCGCCTAAGGCGCTGACAGGAGCCCGAGATGACCACCCGACCGCGCGTATATTTCGACATCGCCATCGACGACAAGCCCGCCGGACGCATCGTCATGGAGCTGTTCTCCGACATCGTCCCCAAGACCGCCGAGAACTTCCGCGCCCTGTGCACCCATGAGAAGGGCTTCGGCTACAAGGGCAGCACCTTCCACCGCGTCATCCCCGAGTTCATGCTCCAGGGCGGCGATTTCACCAACCACAACGGCACCGGCGGCAAGAGCATCTACGGCAACAAGTTCGAAGACGAGAACTTCAAGCTCAAGCACGATAAGCCCTTCCTGCTCAGCATGGCCAACGCCGGCCCGGGCACCAACGGCTCGCAGTTCTTCATCACCACCGTGGTGACGGGCTGGCTGGACGGCAAGCACGTCGTCTTCGGCACGGTCGTCGAAGGCTCGGACATCGTGAAGAAGATCGAGTCGTACGGCACGGGCAGCGGCAAGACCAAGGCCAAGGTCTCGATCCAGAACAGCGGCCAGCTCTAGATGCGAATTGGCGCCGGCCGATCCTGCGGCCTGCGCGACCCTCCTTCCTCCGCGATAAGCCCCTTTCGGTCCCTTTCAGTCCCTTTCGGGCCCTTTCAGTCGCTCTTTCAAGCCCTTCCTTCCCGGCTCCGTAAGGCCTTCCCAAACGGCCTAAAAACGGGCCCAAGAGCCGCGTAATTCACCGACGGGAAATTCGCCTCCTGAGCGCTGTCAGACCGGCGTGCCAGTATGTCTTTGGGGCTAGCGATTGCAACAAGACTGATCGCGCTCGAATGTCGGGAGCGATCAGGCGGCCGGAGCGCCGCAGCGCTTGTTGCAAAGTACTACTTTTTTGGGAGGTACGCGCATGAAGGAACGAGTCACCAAGAAGAAAGTCGCGGCGCAGATGTACGAAAAAGGCATGAATGTCGCGACCATCGCCGAGCTTCTCAAGAGCGAGCCGAGCTACATCGCCAACGTGCTCATCGAGCAGGGCTATGTGCCTAACTACATGGATCTTTACACGTCCACCGGTCCGCAGAACGACCACGCGGCGCTCCTCGCCGGAGTATTGCGCTTCCGGGACCTCGACTCGGCGCGCAGCTCGGTGGCCAAGCTGGAGCAGCTGCACGCGCAGTTTGTCGCGAACAAAGACCGGCGCGGGATTCATCAGTGCCAGGTGCTGGCGCTCGTCGGGAAAAATCGCGCCGAGGGCATCGGCAAGCTCGCGGAAGCGCGGGTGTTTACGGACTGGCTGCTTCTGCACATAAAGCCCGCCGAAGCCGAAGCAGCGGTAAAAGGCGCAGCTACGTAGACTTGGGAACCGTGATCTGACCGGCCAGCTCGCCGGTGGGATTGGCCTGGGAGGTGATGACGACATTGAGCATTCCCAGGGTCAGATCCCCGGCGGTCATCGTCGGAGTCGTGCCGGCGACGGCGGTCTTGGGGTCGACATCGCAGTAGCCCTGCGCTCCGTCCACCCCGGCGCTCGCGGTGAGCGCGGTGCAGGTGATCGTCATCGGCGTCGCGGTCGTGCGGACGATCATCACGCCCTTGGGCTGGACCACAGAGTGCGCTAGCCGATAGGCCAGCTTGCTCATGTCGGCGCTCCAGTAAAACTCCACCTCCCCGGTGGCGCCGGCGCTGGTGGCGCCGGTGGCGGTCTTGAGCGGCACCGTGAACGGCAGCGCCGGGGTGGGGAGCAGCTGCGCCCGCAGCTCGCCGGCGGCGAAGTTGGCCGAGTGCATGTTCAGATAGGACACGCCGCTCTTGATAAGCGGTCCGGCGAGCCGCTCCATGCCCGGATTCAGCTTTTCCGGACCGACGGTGAAGGTCGCTTGCAGGTCCATCGGGCCGGGGGTCGGCAGGAAGAAGATCTGGTCGCCGTTTACGTTGTAGCCGCCGCGGTGTACGTGCAGGCCGTTGATGTCGGCGCTGATGCTGGTGATTTTGTAGCGGACCGTGAGCTGGCTCGTGCTCTCCGTGAAATCGGCGGTGGCGGTGCCGACGCCCGGCGCGGGGTTGGCCGGCGACTCCTGCTGGCCGGTGAGGATGCCGGTCAGGCGTACGGGCGTGGTGAGCGCGTCATCGGGGTGCAGGGAGAAGATCTGGCCGCGGATCTCCCCGGTGGTCGGGAACGCATTGCTGGTGACCCGGATATAGAACTGGCCGGCGCGGAGACCAGTGAGGAAATCAGGGGTCAGCTCGAGATTGCCGGTGGCGGGGAGCGTGCCGATGCCTATAGCGGCCAGCGGCACGGCGGTCTGGCTCGGCTGGCCGACCAGCCCGCCCAGGATCTCGGCGCGGATGGCGGTCGAGGTGGTCGCCGGCGGCGCGAACCCCAGGTTGAGGGTGTAGCGGCCGGAGGTGCGCGCCGGGTTCACGATGACCGTCAAGTCGCCGCTGGCCAAGCTGGCGGTGGGCGGAACGACCTGATCTCCGGTCAGCACGGCCCGCAGCACGATGGCGTCCGTGCACTGCGCCGCCGGCAGCGCGCAGTACTGATCGCGTCCGCACTCATCGTCTATCGTGCAGTAGCCCGGCGTGGTCCGCGTGCACGCCGGTGCTCCCAGGAGCGTGATGATGGAAAAGAGGCTCGGCACCAGGCTGGCGCGCCGCGCCCGTCCCTTATGTCCGCGTGGCGCCGCGAGCGCGAAAGGAGTTGGCTGGGTGGGTTTCATGATTTGACCTCGGAAGCCGGAGAGTGTGTCAGAAGCGCATCGCCGCGGTGGCCATCGCTCGCCGTCCGCCGTCGTGAGTCTGCTTGTAATCGAGCCCGAACAGCACCGCCGAGGTCCCCACCGCCGCCAGACCCACCCCAAGCAGCGCGCCGCCGGCCGCGATCGTATCAAGCTGCATCGGGCAGAGCACCTGGCCATCCACCCGATCGCAAGCCGGCCGTCCATCGATGCCGACCAGCACCGCGCCGACGATGGTCAGCACCACTCCTGCGCCGCCGACCGCCCACTTGGAGATATTGAGCGGGCGGGTCGCGCCGGTGCGCCGCTTATGCTCCACCGCGGCCTGCTCCGCCGCGAGCTTATCGGCGGCGGCTTTCTCCGCGGCGGCCTTCTCTGCAGCAGCTTTTTCCGCGGCGGCTTTCTCCGCCGCCTCTGCCGCTTCCTTGGATTCGATTTCGGCTCCGATCTCTGATTCTGCCAGGTTCTTCTCTGCTTCCGCCTTCAGATCTGCCTTGGGATTTGTCGCCAAGAAGCGGGTATAGGAATCCACCGCGTTTTTGTACTGCTTGGCTTTGCGCTGCGCCTGCGCGATGTTAAAAAGGATGATGGGCGCCTGTTTGAGCTCGTAGACCGCCTGGAATTCCGCGATCGCGCGCTCGTACTGACCGCTTGTGTAAAGGGTCACGGCCCGATCATAGCGTTCCTTGAAAGACTCGCCCTCCTGGGCCCGTACTGCGGTGGGAAGGATGCTTAGAAGCAGCAGAAAAAAGAAGCCGGCCAGACTGCGCCGCGCATAGCACTTATTCCAGGGGCGCGAGATCGAGATCATCATCATTCTTCGGAGCCTCTTTGTTCTTCTTGGTTCTCCCAGTCTTGCGGGTCGTGTGGGTGCTGGGCTTCTCCGCGGTGTCCGCAGAAGCCGGTTCCTGCGCCGCGGGGATGGGATCAAGCACGACCTCTTCCTTGCAGTCCTTGGCTTGATCTAGGAGCACCTGCTTATCGAGATAACCGGTGTGGCGCAGCGTCAGGCCGACCTTGCCGCCGCCGGCCGGCTCCAGCTGCCGCCACGGCGTCTTGCCCAGGACCACCCCGTCGCTCACCCGCACCACCTCGACCGCGGAGGGCGTGGACGTCACCTCCCAGACGACCCGGCGGGCGGCGGCGGGACCTGCCTGCCGGCCCGCGGTCGCCGGCGGGCCGCCGTCCCCTTGGCGGAGCACCACGGCGATGCCGATGCTCGACAGCACCGTCGCCATGACCACGGGAATGATCAAACGCCGGAGCCGCGCCGAGCCGGCCTTGAGCCGCGTCGGTTCCTGCGCCTGTCCCACCCCGGCCAGCGAGGGCCGGGACGAGCTCATCGGACCCGAAGAATCGACTGCCTGCGACGGCTGCACCACTCCCAGCTGGGCGTGGTTGAGCGACTGCCGATGCAGCACCGGCAGCGCCGCGGTGGCATAGGCGCCGATGCGCTCCAGCTGCGCGACGATCTCCAGCATCGTCGGGCGCGCCGTCGGATCCTTGGCCAGCATCGCCAGGACCAGCGCCGCCGCCGGCTGCGACACCGTCGGCTCGATATCGGCGGGGTTGTCCGGCGGCTGGTAGATGTGCATGGCCATCAGCGCGCCGGTCCCCTCCGCCTCGAACGGCGCGCGCCCGGTGAGCATGATGAACATCAGCACCCCGAGCGCGTACACGTCGGTCTTGCCATCGACGTTGGCGCTGCCCTTGCACTGCTCCGGCGACATGTAGCGCGGCGTGCCCATCACCGCGCCCATCTGGGTCAGCCCGTTGTTCGGCCCGGACGCCGGATCGCTGATGATCTTGGCGATGCCGAAGTCTAAAATCTTGGCGCGCTCGCCGCCCGGCGCTTCGGCGTCGGGGACGATGATGACATTATCTGGTTTGAGGTCGCGATGGACGATCCCTTTGCCATGCGCAGCGGCGAGGGCGGCGGCGATCTGACGGCCGATGCGCAGGGCGTCCGGGCCAAACGTGCCGCGCTGCCGCTTGATCCGGCTGGCCAGGGACTCGCCGTCGCAGTACTCCATGACGATGTACGCGGTGCCATCGGGCAGCTGGCCGTAGTCGAAGCTGCCGACGATGCCGGGGTGGGTCACGATGTTGACGGCGCGCGCTTCGTTGAAAAACCGCGTAACGATGAGCGGATCCTTGGAGTACTGCGGGCGCAGCACTTTGATCGCAACATGACGGCCGATGCCTTCGTGCACGGCTTCAAAGACGCTGCCCATGCCGCCATCGCCGATTTTTCGGACGACTTTGTAATGCCCGACGAGCTGTCCGATCATGTTGTGCTGCCCGGGGGACAAAAGACCCCCCTACTTACTTCCCATGTTACCACGATGGCGTGCGCCTAGGGGCTCGGCGCCAGGAATAGTCGTCTGCGCGAGCGGGTTGCGACGCCGCCCGCATGACAAGCGGCGGCCGGCGCGGCTGCGGTGCGCGGTTTCAAAGCGCCGGCAGCACCTGGCCAAGACCCTGCGCGGGGACGATCGGACCGCTGTAGCCAAGGCTCGCGAAGCTGCGCTCGTCCTGATAATGGGCGAGGAAACACATGGCTTTGAGCGCTTGCAGGCCCTGCCGCAAAAGCGCGGTGCGGCTCCCTTCCCAGCTGGCGAGGACCGCGTCTTGCGCCGCCGGAGACAGTCGGGAAAAGCGCGAAAAGCCGCCCGTGAAAAGCGGATAGAGCTCAAGCAAGGAGAGCAGCGCTCGCACATCGCCGCTGAGCCCGGCGTCAAGCTGGCTTAGGTAGCGATCGATGAACTGGCACTGCGGCTCCGCCCCGTCAAGCTGCGGATCCGGCTCGGCACCGTCGAGAATCCGCAGCGCGGCGGCGCGCACGATCGCGTGCTCGCGCCCGGATAAAAAGCGGGGCGAAAACGGCGGCGCGGGCGCGCCGGTCCTCGGCGAGCTCGGCCCCGGCGCGTAGTCCCAGATGAGCCGATGTGCGAGCGTGGCTCCCGAAAGTGCGAGAGCGCCCGCCGCGGAGATCTTCAGCGTCACGCGGAGAAATTGCCGTCGTCGCATCGCCCTACCTTGCCCGCCGGTTGGTCCTGGCGGTTGATGAAGAGGAATTGTTCGATTCGCAGGTTTCCCGGTCCGCTGCGTGGTACCATCGTTAGGCTCCGTAGAGTGTGTACCACAAGCGCCGTGGGGCCGTGAGCCCGCGGCTTGGCAGATGAGCCGTCCGAGCGCGGCTCTTTTCAAACTGGCGTGACTGGCCTTGGGCGATGAGAACAAGGACCGATAGAGCGAACCGATGCCGACCCGAGTAGCGAACAAGCGCGAACGCATCGTCCAGATTTTGTTCATGGCGGTGTACCTGGGAGTTGTGATCCTCGGCTTTACTACCAACTCCGGGGACAAGTCGATCCTGCGGGCGCCGCGGGTGTTTTGGACCATCGGGCTGCCGTTTGCGCCGATGTTCATGGTGGTCTTTGGCTATTACGTCTGGCGCCGGTTATGCCCGCTGTCGGTGTTCGCCAAGATCGGCGCCATGATTCCGCGCAAGAAGCAGCGCCGCGCCCCGCCGTGGGCGGAGCGCTGGGGGATGATGATCATCTTCACCACGATGTTCTTCTCCCTCGGCATCCGCCACCTGTTCACCAACGGCTCCGGCGTGTTTTTGGGCACCTTCCTGCTCCTTATCGGCGGCTGCGCGTTCTTGGTCGGGCTGACGTTTACCGGCAAGACCTGGTGCAACTTCTTCTGCCCGGTCGGCCTCATCGAAAAGACCTATCTCGAGCCCACGGGCATGGGTCCGTCCCGCAGCGAGAACTCGCAGTGTAAAAAGTGCACCGCCTGCAAAAAGCACTGCCCCGACATCGACATCGAGGTCGGCTACTGGAAGGAAAAAGACCTGCTGTCGCGCCGGCTCGCCGGCTTTGCCTGGCCGGGGCTGGTGTTCGGATTCTATTTCGCATTCTGGACGTACAAGGGCGACTGGAACTACTACTTCGACGGCGTGTGGACGCGCGAGCCGAACGAGTGGCGCCACATCTTCGGCCCCGGTTTC
Source organism: uncultured Myxococcales bacterium (assembly GCA_937879845.1). GTDB lineage: Bacteria > Myxococcota_A > Polyangia > Palsa-1104 > JAEUJZ01 > CALFML01. The sequence continues at coordinate 570 of CALFML010000820.1, read as the reverse complement.
TTTTTTGCCCCCAAGATTCCCAAGATCATCGCCACCTACCTGGCGATGCTGGCGCCGGCGGCCTTGTCGGCGGGGCTGTTCTTCGGGCTGGAGCGCCTGCTCACCCGGCGCTACGGCGCCGACCGCAGCACCCACTGGACGCTGTCGCTGGCCGCTTACGCCGCGTTCAACATGTTCTTCATCTTCGCCGGCCAGCCGTCGTGGCGCAAAGTCTACGCCAGCGGGCACCAGGTCGGCCCGTACATCATCTCCTTTCTCACCATCGCCTTGGCGACGTGGTTCCTCAGCCGGCGCTTCAACCGCCGCGAGGACGAGGCGGTGCAAGAAAAGTTCGCCAAGCGCTTCATCGCCCGCTGGTCGTGGAAGGACGAGAAGCCGCCCGAGGACCTGCGCGAGGCCTTCTACGTCATAAAGCGCAAAGAGCAGGAAAAAGAAGTCGGTCTGCGCGTCTACGCCGACACCATGAAAGAGCTTATGTCCGAGGGTGTCTTGACGCGCGCCGAGCTGCGCATCATCGAGCAGGTGCGGGCGCAGTTCAATATCTCCGACCAGGACCACGAAAAGGTCCTG
>CALFML010000819.1 GCA_937879845.1 uncultured Myxococcales bacterium | reverse complement strand
ACGAGATACATTGGCGTGACTGGAGTTCAGACGTGTGCTCTTCCGATCTCTTGCGTCCGATCCTGGTCTTCCAGATCGATGAGATCGCGCTTTTGCGCGAGTTCCACCCCGACACCAAGCTGGGACTCCGCGCCGCGTTCGTCAATCAGCAGCAGGCACGGGTGATCTTGAGCGGTCCGTACATCCCCAAGCTGCCGGCCGTCGATACCATGAGCCCGTGGTGGAACTTCTTCCGCGAGATCGAAGTTCTGCCGCTCACTCCTTCAGAAGCCAAGCGGCTCATCATCGAACCGGTGCGCGGACTGTTCAAGTTTGACGCCGAGGTGATCGAAGAGATCATCGCCCGCGCGGAAGGCAGACCGCTGAAGGTGCAGACTCTTTGCGCCGAAATCCTGCGCCAGCGTTATCAAAAGCGGGTGTGGCGCAAGCGCCTGACCCGCGCCGATCTGGCTGCCGCCGTGAGCTCACTGGCGCTGGCAGCGCAGGGCGTCAAGGATGAGGCAAGAGCATGACTCCTTTTATTCTCGGCAGCCCGGCGCGCGGGGAGCATTTCTATGGACGCGCCGATACTCTGAGCAGCCTGATGCAGAATCGCTGGACCTGGCTCTGCGCGCAGCGGCGCATCGGCAAGACCTCTGTGCTCTATGAGTTCGAGCGGCAAGCGCGCGCGGCCGGCAAGACCCCGCTGCTCTTCGATCTGGCGTTTGTGCCCACGCGCAAGGCCAGCGGCGCGGAGCTGTTTCGGCGGTTCGTGGAGCAGCACCTCCGCAACCAAGGGCCGCTGGCGGCGGCGGGAATAGATATTGCGGGCTTTTCGGCGTTAGAGCCTGCGGATAAGTTCGGCGCGCTCTGCGATATCCTGATTGAACGCGGTCAGCAGCTCGTTCTCATCTGGGATGAGGCCGAGCGGCTGATCGATATCGAAGACAAAGAGCCCGGATTTCTCGAGCACCTGCGCAGTGTCCTCCAGGGCGTGCCGGGCCTGCAGTTCGTGATTTGCGCGACCCAGCACCTCTGCGAGCTGTACGGGCGCAGCGGCCGCGTCAGCTCGTTCCTGGCGACGTTTACGTTCCTTCCCATGGGCGGATTGGACGATGCCAGCGCCAGAGATCTGCTCCTGGGCCAGCACACCGGCGGTTGGCTGGAGGCGCTGCCGGAAGAGATTGTGCAGGCGGCCGTCGAGTTTGCCGGCGGGCATCCCCTAGTCTTGCAGGAGATCGGGGCGCGGCTCGGGACGCTCGTTGGTTACAAGGGCGCCAAAGCCAACAACCAGCACCTCCGCGCGGCCATAGACTACCTGACCGGGAACCCCAACCATCGCGCGATTTTTCAAGACGACTTCAGCCGCTTGTCGGCGCCGCAACAGACCGTCCTCAGCGCGCTGTGCCTATCGCAAAAGAGCCTGACCATCGATCAGCTGGCCAGCACGACGTCACTCCCGGCGGCGGCGATCGAAGACGCACTGTGTTTCCTGGCGAACTACGGCTATATCAACACCGGCCCGCCGGTCAGCCTGAGCTTTCGCTTCTATCGCCGCGTTCGTCCGGAGCACGCGCCGCCGCCGCTTACCGATCCCAAGAAAGTAGACCGCTTGGCGCGGTCGCTGGACAGCGACAATTCCCTCGGCAGCGAGGCCCGCCCCACCCCGACCTGGGTCCGCCAGCTGCTGGACAAAAAGCTCCGCACCAACTCCGAGCTAGACGCCTTCTGCATCGACTACTTTCCGATCGTCCACCGCCGCTTTACCGATGGGATGGATCGCATCGCCAAGGTAAACATTCTGCTCCAATTTGCTGAGTGCAAAGAGATCCTCAGCTGTCTGGACGGCGACCGCTCAGAAGACCGCACACCGCCGCGGCGATAAAGGTCTTGCCTCAAGCATCTCGTCGTAGCGTGGCCGGCGTGATGGCCCCCCATGCCGAGCAGATAGACTCCCTCGCCGAGCCTGTCGACCGCGTCGGCGCTGAGAGTGTAGTCGCCGTCAATCCAGTGGCCCTTTTCAACCTTCGCCAGAGTGAGACTGTCCCGCCTGGCTAACTTGGCCCAAAACTTTTCATTTAGCTCAGGGTCATGCTCGGCAATGTAATCGTTCGATCCAAGAGGACGGATGGAAGCGATATTTTCCCTGTTGTATTCTAACCTTTGCGTGGAAACCTAGATGCGCGGCGCAGCTGGAATGTAGGTGATGTCTTGCACTCCCAGCCGGTCGGGCCCGGACAGAAAAGCGCCGCGCCGCGCCTTGGGTGCCGCTGGCAGGGCATGCCGAGACAATACAGTCGGCCCGGCATCAACAATCGGCTGCGGCATCAGCCGCCGTCAGCGGGGTTTGGGCACGCGCCTTGACCACAAGAGCAGCAGCGCACCGCAAAGCAGGAGGGCCAGTCCCGTCCAGCTATATGCGCGCCAGGGCAGATCCCGAACGAGGACAGACTCGGACGGGCGGCTCGGGTTCACATAGCATGCCGCAGGAGCGTGGTCTTGCAGGGCAAACAGCGCCTCCGCAGATAGAAATGAATTCGGGGGGATGAATGCGTATCGTCCGCCGCTCAGCGTACGTCCGCCAAACTCGTAGCGGTACGCCACCTTGACAGAAGTCTCCCCATGAAACGGCAATACCTGCACTTGTCCCCAAGCCAGCGGGACCAGAACCCAGCTGCGCGCGCGAATGACCTCTGATAGAGGTTGGGCGACCCCAAAGCACGTTTTTAACGAACCGATGAAGAGCAAGCCGATTGCCAGCACGGCGATTCTTCCGTTTCGCTGCGGAGCGGGGGTAGCGGTCATTTTCGGTCAGCATACCCGATCCGCGCGACCGTCTGATTGACGCCGCGCGCAACGGAGCACAATTTTCCGCCGCCGTTTCCGACTCCCCGTCCACGCACCTTATTGCTCGACGATAAACGGACTCAGTGATTATCCACGATGGACGATCCCTTTGGCATGCGCGGCGTCGAGCCCGGAGGCAATCTGGCGCACGATGAGGAGCGCCGCGCCAGGCGGCATCAGCTGCCCCTGCTGGCCTTGGCCTTTGACGCGGTCGGTCAGGGTCTCGCCGTCCAGGTACTCCATGACGATGAAGGGAATACCGTCTTGCTCGCCGACGTCCGAGATGATGACCAAGCTGGGATGGCTGACGATGTTGACGGCGCGCGCCTCATTGAGAAAGCGGGTCGCCAGCTTGCGGTCGCCGGCCAAGTTGTCGCTCAGCACCTTCAAGGCGACCCGCCGCTGGATCTGGGAATGAAGGGCTTCATATACGCAGCCCATACCGCCCTGGCCGATCAGTCGGATTGCCTTGTAGGGGCCGTAAAGCTTGGGAAGGCCTGCCGCCATTTGGTTACCGGTAGACGGGGAGGAAGAGTATTCGACCTATTGCGGCCCCTGCAGGGGCTGCGCGGCCCGCAGGCCACGACGCCGTCATGCCATCTTATGACAAAGTGCCTGCGGGGTCGCGCAAAATCCGTGTCCCTATCGAAGCTGCCGTAAACAGGCCCTAGGCGCGCCGAGGGCCCTAGCAGCCAGCGGCCGGCCTGCCGCGCCAGGCAGGAGCCCATCAGCGACGATTAGGCTCGGGGGCGCGGAATGATAAAGCGCCGCGCCGCGACAAAATGTCCTCATCGCCGCCAAAGTCACCGCCAACTGAACCGGCGCGAAAACCGATCCGCAACGGC
>CALFML010000818.1 GCA_937879845.1 uncultured Myxococcales bacterium | reverse complement strand
CTGGTCTCGGCGCGCTCCACGCCGCCGGGATCGTCCATCGCGACATGAAGACCGACAATGTCCTTGTGGACCACATCGGCCGGGTCGTCATCACCGACTTCGGCATCGCCCGCGCCATCAAGGCGGCGGATGCGGACGCCGCAAGCGAAACGACGACGATGACGGCGCTCATCGGCACACCCGCCTACATGGCGCCGGAGCAGGTGCGCGGCAACGCCAAGATCGACACGCGGGCGGATTTGTACGCCCTGGGCGTCATGCTGTTCCAGATGCTCACGGGGCGCTTGCCGTTTTTGGGAAACACGGCTCTGGAGACGGCCCTGGCCCGGCTCTACGAGGCTCCCAGCGATCCGCTGGCGCTGCGTCCAGACTTGCCTAAAGAGCTGGTGGACTTTCTACGCCGCAGCTTGGAGACGCATCCGGACGACCGCTTTCAGACCGCGGCCCAGATGGCGAGCGTACTGTCCGCGGCGCGGCCGGCGGGGCCGGATTTGGGCGAGTACTTGCGCAGTCGGGCGACCGCGAACCGGCGCCCGGCGGAGCTTGCGGGGCTGCATTCCATCGACCGGAAGATGCGCGACCAGCTGAGCTTTGCCGCGACGTTTCTGGCCCAGGAGAGCGCGCGGTCGACGATGCAGATCTCGACCCCGGCGTTCAGCCTGACGCCGGCGAGCCGCCAGCTTGCGGTGACGGTGCTCATGCTGCGGTTTTCCGGCAGCAAGGAAGATGCCTACCTTGCGCACGGACTCACCGAGGAGATCATCGATCGGTTGAGCGAGGCCGAGGGCCTGCTTGTAACGAGCTTCGGCGTGGTGCGCGAGCTCTCCGTGGACCAGCGTGAGCCGAGCGTGGTGCAGCAGAAGCTCAAGGCGCAGGTCATCGTCGATGGAACGCTGCGCGTGCTGCCGAGCGGGCTTAGCGCCACCGTGCGGCTGGTCGAGGTCGAGCGCGGCCTGCAGCTGGCGGTGCGGCGCTTCGAGCGCGCCGATCGCAACGTGCTGGCCATGGCGCTGGAGATCGCCCAGGTGGTCGGCGGGCTCCTTACCGTGCATGTGGATCAGAGCCAGGGCGGCATCGTCAGCGATCCGGTGGCGGTCGATCTGTACATGCGGGCTCGTCACGAGTACCACAGCATGAACAGCGGCGCTGCGGCGCAGAGCGTCGAGCTGTTCGAGCGCGCCCTGGCCCGCATGCCCGACGAGCCGCCCCTGCTCACCGGCTACGCGCTGGCGCTGGCGCGGCACTGGTTCTTCGCCGGCGAAGGCGCCGCCGCCCGCGCCACCCTGGCGGCCGAGCGCGCCGTCCGCGCCGCCCCCGAACACGGCGAGTCCTATCTCGCTCTGGCCACGGTGCAGATAAACAGCAACCACATCGTCGAGGCCGCAAGCTCCCTCCGCTGGGCCCTGGCGCGGTCGCCCCGGCTCGCCGAGTCGCATGAGCTCCTGGGCCATCTGCTGACCGAGACCGGTCCGATGGACATCGCCCTGCGCCATCTGAACTACGCGCTGATGCTGGACCGGGCGGTGCCGCGCGTACGCCTGTCGCTGGCGCGGGCCTATGCGCTGACCGGACAGCCCGATGCGGCGTTCTCGCAGGTGTTCTGGGACGGGCTCGGGGCGGAGTTTGGATTTGTCCGCTGGGTGGTGCTGGCCCGCTTTCTCTGTTGGTGCCAGGACAAGGAGCGCATCCGCACCGCTCTGGCGGATCCCGCGCTGGCCGCGCCGGAGCTGCAGCGTCCGCGCGAGCTCATCGAGTTCCTCGGCGGGCGGCGCATGATGGCGGCCGAGGAGTTCGTGCCGCCGGGATATCAGTCCCAGTCCGTAAGTCCGCGCGGACGTCTGTTTGGTCTGCAGCTCCTGGTCGAATACCACTGCTTCCGCGGGCAGTTCGAGGAAGCGCTCGTCCACTTGCGCCAGCTCTCGCGGCTCTCGCTGGTGGACATTCAGTGGCTTGACCACTGCCCGGTGCTGGCGCCGCTTCGCGATGCGCCGGACTTCGCCGCCATTCGCGCCCCGGTCTTGGAGCTGGTCAAAAAAGTTCAGCGGGCGCTGGGACTGGGCGCCGACTGACGCCGCGCCCACCTGGAGCTTTGCGCCGGTCCGCCATCAGCGTTCGGGGTTGCGCAGCCGGGGCATGAGGTGGGCGACGATCTCGTGCGCAAAGGTTTTATTCAGGGGGGCGTTGCGTAGGAGCAGCCGGTACCAGATCGGGCCGTAGAGCAGATCCAGGGCCAGCGGCAGATCCAGCGTCGGATCGACTTCGCCGCGCTCCATGCCGCGCTGGAGGATGCGGGTGGCGATGCGCCGCCGGACCGCGATAAGGGTCTCACGCAGCTCGTTTCCCAGCTCGCTGTCCGACTGCGCCGCGGCGATGAGTCCGGCCAAGGTCTCGCCCAGACCCGGCTCGCCGCGACCGAGCACCTGACAGGTGAAGCACAAGAGGCGCCGCAGATCCTCCTCCGTGCTGCCGGTATCGGGCTCCGGAATGCGGGTGGCGGCGGTCGCGGCATAAGCCTCCATGGCCAGCCGCGCTTTGGATGGCCACCAGTTGTACAGCGTCTGCTTGGAGACCCCGGCCCGCGCGGCGATTCCTTCCATCGTCACTTCGGCGTAACAGAACTCGGTGAGAAGCTCCATCGTGGCGCGCAGGATTGCCTGGTGGCAGGTCACGCTGCGCGGCCGACCGCGCGGTCGCGATGCGGCGGGACACTGAGCGGGCGCGGCGGCTCCCTGGGCTTCCTTGGGTCGGTCGGCGCCCTTATTGGGGGCGACTCCTACTCGGGCTCTTGCCGCGGGCCGTGGCATAAAGAGGCGCTCCTTATTTGCTGCCTGCCGCTTGCGCGCGGGCCGGTTCGGGAGCGGCGCTCGGCGCCAGACGCACCGGTGTTCCTTCTTCTAGATCATCGGGGGGATTTATGACCACTATATCGCCTATCTGGATGCCGCTAGCAATCTCCAGATCCTTGCCCAGATCGCGGCCGACCTTGACCGGCATCAGCGCGATGCTTCCCTGCGCCGCCCCCTGACCCGAGCTCTGCACGATGCGTGCGAGCAGCGTGCCCTCCTTGCGGACCAGAAGCGCGTTGGCCGGCACCAGCGGCGGCACGGCGGCGCGGCTCACCTTGAAGCGCACATAGACGAACGCGCCGGGAAGGAGCGTGCCGTCGCCGGGGATATTGACCTCGGTGTGCAGGGTGCGCGTCGCTTGTTCCAGCACGCCGCTTGTGCGCACGACCTGGCCCTTGGCGGTGCGCTGCGGCTCCGCGGGGGCGTAGACTACGGCGCCGACTCCGGGGCGAATCTCGCGCGCCAGCGACTGCGGGACATCGACGAAGACGCGCAGCTTATCGACCTGCGCGACCTCGAACAGCGCCGCCCCGCCGCCGGCGGCTGAGCCCACCAGCGCCCCGCGATCGTAGCCGCGGCGGGTCACGATGCCGGAAAAAGGAGCGACCACGCGCTGATAGCCGCGGACCGCGCTTATGCGCTGCAGCTCCGCCTGACGGGTGCGCAGCGCGGCCAGCGCCGAGTTGGCCTGCGCCGTCGAGTCATCGGCCTGCTGCTGCGACACCACGCCGACCCCGACCAGCTGGCCGTTGCGCTGGGCCGTGCGCTGCACGAGTCCGACATTGGCCGCCGCCTCCTCCAGACGCACCCGCGCCAGCCGCAGATCTTCATCGGTCTCCGGCGCGTCGATCTCGGCCAGCAGCTGGCCGGCGGTGACCGCGTCGCCGACGTCGACCAGGTTCTGGCGGAGAAAGCCCGTGGCCTTGGCATAAAGGGCCGTGCTCTGAAACGGCGCCAAGGTGCCGGGCAGGGTGAGCTCCGTGCCATTGGCCGCCGCCTTGACCGCGGCGGTCCGCACGAGCTGCGGGGCCAGGATCTCCGCCTGCATATGATCCAGCGCGGCGCGCTGACGCAGGCGTGGCACCACGCCTACCGCGCTCGCCGCGCCGACGAGCAGAACGATGCTGGCGCCCCAGATGATACCGGGTATCGCTCGCTTGGCACTCATGAGTGGGACTCCGAAGGCTCGGCCAGCTCCGGCTCGACCGGCCGCAGCCCGGAGCTGCGCGCCATCAGGCTGTAGACGACCGGAACCAGAAACAGGGTGGCGATGGTGGCTCCCGCCAGACCGCCGATGACCGCCCGGCCGAGCGCGGCGTTCTGCTCGCCCCCCTCGCCGATTCCCAGCGACATCGGCAGCATGCCGATGAGCATCGCCAGCGCCGTCATCATGACCGGCCGCAGCCGCACCCTCCCCGCCGCCAGCGCCGCTGCGACCGAGTCGAGCCCGTGCGCGCGCTGCTCGCGAGCGAACGTCACGACCAGGATCGAGTTCGCGGTCGCCACGCCGATGCTCATGATGGCTCCCATCAGCGAAGGGATGCTGAACGTGGTGCGGGTGACGAACAGAGAAAATACGATGCCGATGCCGGCGCCCGGAAGCGCCATCAGGATGATGAACGGATCGCGGTAGGACTGAAAGTTGATGACCATGAGCGCATAGACCAGGATCGCCGCGAAGCCCAGGCCCAGACCCAGACCGCGGAAGCCCTCCTGCATGCTCTCCACCTGACCGCGCACCTGGATCGAGGTCCCGGCGGGCAGCTTGGCGCGGTAGCGCCGAATCAGCTCATCGAGCCGCCCCGCCACCGAGCCGAGATCCGTATCCTGAACATCGGCGCGGACGTTGTACGTCGGCTGCACGTTGGTATGGGTGACGAAGACCGGCGTGATCATGCGCCGCACATTCATGACATCGCCCAGAAGCTGCTGCGTCCCCTTGGGGGTGGTCATGGACAGCGTCGTCAGCGTATCCAGCGTGTCCACCTGATAGTCGGGGACCTGCACCGCGACGGCGTAGGAGTTGCCGGTTATGCCGTCGGTCCAGTAGCTCGGGTTCACCTGGCCGCTCGATGACACGACTAGGAGGAGGTTGTTGGCGATGTCGCGCTCCGTAAGTCCGGACTCGGCGGCGCGGACGCGGTCCACGTCCAGGTGCAGGCGCGGCGCGCTGACGATCTGGTGCAGGTGGACATCGACGGCGC
>CALFML010000817.1 GCA_937879845.1 uncultured Myxococcales bacterium | reverse complement strand
CGCCGAGCATCTCGTTCAGGAAGTTGCCGACCGCGATGTGCGGCCGGCCGGAGCGGTCGAAGTCGGCGGCATCGACGCCCATGTTGGCGCGGGCGACGCCATGTTCGCTGAGGGCAACGCCGGCCCGGACCCCTTCGTCGACGAAGTGCCCCTGACCGTCGTTGCGATACAGCTTGGCCGGGACGCGGTCGCTGCCGATGAACAAGTCGAGCCAGCCGTCGGCGTTCTCGTGCAGCACGAGCGCGCAGCGCTTTACACCCAGAGCAAGCTGAGCATCCAGCAAGGTCAAAGGCAGGCGCGCTCCGAGGTGCGGGCGGCGCACGAGGCGCTGCAGCGCGCCGCCCAGGCCCGCCAGGCCACCCACCGCGCCGCCGAGCTGGCCGCTCAGGCGGTGGAGCTCTCGATCATCGCCTACCGCGCCGGCGCCACCACCAACCTCGAGGTCGTCGACGCCGAGCGCCGCGCCCGCGACGCCGCCATCGCCGACACCCAGGCCCAAGATGCCGAGCGCCAGTCCCACCTCGACCTCCTGATCGCCAGCGGCTACTTCCCGACGAGCGACGGGCGCCCGCCCAATCCCTAGCGCTCCCCTAGTGCCGCTACGCGAGCCGCGGGCCGCGGGCCGCTGCCTAGACCCGCTTTCCGTCTACAGCCGGATTCGTCCAAGCTGTCGCGATCGTGGCTTACGCAACTGAGATTTGTGCTGGTATCATCACTGCGCGTAGGGCAGACTCCGCGCCGCCCTATCTCGGAGACCGCAGCGAATGCCGATCCAAGCACTCATCCGTTGGCTGCTTCCCAAGGACGACCGGTTCTTCAAGCTGTTCGAAGATCACGCCGAGGTGATCTCGGAAGCCGCCAAGATCATGCTCGACTTCCCGGCGACCGACGGCGGCAACATCCACGGCGTGCTCACCCGGATCCACCAGCTGGAGCACCGCGGCGACGACATGGTGCGCTCGGTCATGCTCGCCCTGGACGAGACCTACGTGACCCCGATCGACCGCGAGGACATCCACTCGCTGGCCACCGCGCTCGACAACGTCCTTGACTACATGTACAGCGCCGCGCAGTCGTTCGTGTCGTACGAGGTGCGCGAGCTGACCCAGGCGATGCGCGAGCTCCTGCAGCTGCTCAGCGAGGGCACCACGGTCCTGCGCGAGACGGTGCCGAGCATCCGCCAGCACCAGCTCGACAAGCTGGCCCCGGCGCGCATGCAGATCGTCGCCATCGAGAAGCGCGGCGACGCGATCTACCAGACCGAGATGGCGGCCCTGTTCAAGGACCCCGCCGTCGACGCCAAGGAGCTCCTGCGGCAGCAGGCGGTGCTCAACGCGCTGGAGGCCGCGCTCAACAGCTGCCAGGACGCCGCCGACGTTCTCGAGAACGTGGCCATCAAGCATGCGTAGGCCGCCCGCTCTGATTTCTCGCCGGCTCGCCGTATTCCAGGTTCTGCCGTCATGCTGACCCTGCTCTTTCTGGTCATCGTCTTTGCCCTCATCTTCGACTACATAAACGGATTCCACGACGCCGCCAACGCCATCGCCACGGTGGTCTCGACGGGCGTTCTGCCGGTGCGCACCGCCGTGCTGCTGGCCGCCATGCTCAACTTCGTCGGCGCCTGCACCGGGACCGCCGTCGCCAAGACCATCGCCAGCGGCTTCGCCGATCCGGCCCTGGTCACCCAGGTCGTGGTGCTGGCGACGCTGGTCGCGGCGAGCCTGTGGAACCTGCTCACCTGGTGGCTGGGCATTCCTTCAAGCTCCTCGCACGCGCTCATCGGGGCGCTGGCGGGGGCGGTGGTGGCGCGCGGCGGCTTGCATGCGTTTTCGTGGGCGGCGCTGTACAAGAAGGTGCTGGTGCCGCTGGTTACTTCGCCGGCGGCGGGCTTTTTCATCGGGCTGTTTCTGATGATCGGCATCATGTGGCTCTTGCGGCGGACGCGGACGGCGACCGTGCACGTGCTGTCGCGGCGGGCGCAGCTCGTGTCGGCGAGTCTGATGGCGTTCGCCCACGGCTCAAACGATGCGCAGAAATCGATGGGTATCATCACCCTGGCGCTCCTGTCGGTGGTCGCCAGCGGGCATTCCGGACTGCTGCCGGCGTGGATGCTGCCCGGCGACGCCAGCGACAAGCACACGGTGCCGCTGTGGGTCATCGTCGCCTGCGCCGGGGCCATCGCCCTGGGTACGGCGGCCGGTGGGCAGCGCATCATCAAGACGATGGGCAGCAAGATCATCCGCATCACGCCGCTGCAGGGCTTCGTGGCCGAGACCGCGGGGGCGGTGACGATCCTCACGGCGAGCAAGCTGGGGATCCCGGTCTCGACGACTCACTGCATCAGCGCCAGCATCATGGGCGTGGGCGCGGCGCGGCGGCTCTCGGCGGTGCGCTGGGGGGTCGCCGGCAACATCCTCACGGCATGGGTGCTGACGGTGCCGGTGAGCGGGCTCATCGCTTACGGGACGTATCGGCTCCTCGCCATCGTGTTCTAGGTCATACCTCGCAAAAGACCCGCAGGTTCTTCGGGCTGCGCCGCGGGTCCTGTCCCTTGCGGCACCCCGCTGCTTGCGCAGCAGGGCCCCCGCCTCCGGGGCCACCCGCTTTTTTGGCAATAGCTTCGGTTTCAATGGGGGGGCGGTTTAGGTGGGGCGCCAGCCCTGCAGCGGGTAGTCAAGGCGGATGTCGGCGGGGAGCAGGGCGGCGACCGCGTGCAGGGCGCCGATGAACAGGATGCCGGTCTCGCCGGGCTGCAGGGTCTCGGCGATGCGGCGGGCGATGAAGGCGTCGCGGCGCTGTAACAGGGCGCTCGGCTCTGGCGCGGCGGACGGCGCAGCGTGCGCGAACAAGCTTTGCGCCAGGCGGTATTCCTGAAGCAGGAGCTCCGGCGACTCGGTCCCCATGAGCGCTGCTCCCCGCTGGCAAAGCAGCGCCAGCAGCGCGTGGTTGCGGCTGCCTTTTTCCGCCAGCTCGGCGACGATCGCCGCCTCTTTGCCGCAGACCGGCAGGCCGTCCTGATAAAGGCGGTACCCGCCAAGCTGCGCCGGCAGCTGCATCGCCCAGCGGGTAAGCCGCGCCCAATACTGGGCCGTGAGCCGCTGCTTGCGCTCCCACGCCATCGCGCCGAGCCGCGCCTCCGTGTGCGCTTTGACGGCCGTACCGAGCCCGCCGAGATCTTGCTCCGTATGAACGATCGGCAGGTAGTGGAGAAGGCGCGAGGGCGCGGCGGCAGTCATCGGGTTCCTCGCCTTATTATCGGCGCAGGAAACCCGGGCTGCCTACCTGCGGCAGCGGCCGGGAATTTCATGTTGCGGCTGGGAGAGTTACGGGAGCGGACTTAGACGTGCGCGGCGTGCGGCTTGTTGCGTAGGAGGGAGACCAGGCGCTTGCCGACCTGCTTGACCCCGTGCAGCGGGTCTTTGAGGTACGGCGCCACTTCATGCACCATGTCCGACGCCGTCGCCGTCACGGTGTGCTTGGGCCAGAAGAAGGGGCTCTGGAAGCGCGGGTTCTGGGCCATGAACAGCTTGACCGCGGCCGGCGTCGTGCCGTGCGCCTGGCAGGCGGCATCGAACTCGCTGCGCGCCGCGGCGCGGGCCTTGAATAGCATCATCTGCACGCGGCTGTAGACGTTGACCGCGCCATCGCCGGAGGTCTCGATCGGCAGGAAGATCGCCCCCGGCCACTTCTCCGTCACGAACGACTGCACGCCGTCGGAGACGCCGGAGCTCGGCATGCAGCCGAAGGGCTTGACCGACAGGGTCATCGTCGCTTTTTTGTGCGACACATTGAGGATCAGCTTGCCGACCTCCATGTGGCCTTCGCCGCCGCGCAGGTGGTTGTTGTAGAAGTCGCGCGCGGTGTCGGCGACCTCGTCCATGTTGGGCAGCGGGTAGTTGTGCAGGCCGATGATCGCGCCGATCGACTTGAACAGGCCGCGCACCACGTGCTCGGCGACGAACAGGATCGCCAGCTTCTTCTGCGGGTTGGTGCCGGCCAGGCCCTTGCGGCCGGCGTCCTCTTGCCGCAGCGTCATGCGCTGCTTGGTGTCCCAGCGGTGCTCCCAGATGTTGTAAAGGAGCCAGTTGGTGACGATCTGGATGTCGACCTCGGCCCCTTCCTGCTCCAAGAACCGCTGCAGGCCGTAGTTGCCGTCGCCCTCGGTGGTCATCGCCCAGAACTCGCCGATCACCGAGACCTTGGGCTTGATCGTCACGCGATCCACTTCGACGTTGCGCAGGATGCGGCGGACCTGCAGGAGCGCCCACAGGATGTTGGTGCGCTTCTGGAAGGTGTTAAAGAGCAGCTCCTTGCACTCGGCGAGCGCCTTGTCGGTCGCGCCCTTCACCTTCTCATAGGGACGCATGCGGTAGCCGATGGCGTTTAGCGCATCGCCGACCACGATCGCCAGGACCAGCGAGACGAAGAACTTGGGATTGAGCTCCAGGCCCTCGCCGCCGCCGGTGGCCTGCTTGAGACCGCCCTGCTGCTGGAACAGGAGCACGCGGAAGCCTTCGAAGCCGCTGTCGCGCAGCGCCTTGCGGTACTCGGTGACGTAGGTGCCGAAGCGGCAGGGGCCGCAGGCGCCGGCGGTCACGAACAGGTAGTTGGCGATGATGTCCTGGGTCGGGATCTTTTCGACATCGCGCAGGTGGGTCAGGTGCTTGATGAGGTTTCCGACCGTGAAGTAGGTCGGGTTGCACTGCCCGCGGTTGCCGAACTCCTTGCCGAACTGCAGCGCGGAGGTATCCGGCACATCCAGGGTCTGCACCTTGTAGCCGATTCCCGACAGGGCGCCGGTGATGAGGAAGTCGTGCGCCATGGTCAGGCCGCCGACGAGCAGGGTGGTGTGGACGCGCTGCTCGGCGGTGAACCGGCGCGGGTTGTGATCGACCCAGTGGCGCTTCTCCCCGTCGAGTCCGAGGCTCTTGCGCTGCTCCGCTTCGAACTTCTGCAGCTCGGCATCGATGTCGAGCTGGGGCTCGGCGTCAAGCTGCGGCTGGGCCTTGGCCTGGCCGAGGACGGGGAGCTGCACCCGGCGCTTCTCACCAATCTGGATCGGTTGCATGTGGTTCTCCTTGCCTGCGTACCCTGGGCGGCTTCCCGGCCGCCGCGAAAGTGTCTGCGTACCGCCGAAGCGGTGAAAATGTTTCGTCTCCGCCGCTTACAGCCGGACCACGCGGTCCTCCGCCGTCTTCTTGATTCCCAGCCGCACAAGACCCTTGTCCGGCTCCAGCGTCGCGCCGGTCGGCTGGAAGCGCCGGGCGTACTCGGCGACGCGCTGCTTGACCTCTTCTATCTGCTTGGCCAGCGTCTCGTCCTTCTGCTGGCGGTCGCGCAGCTGCTGCTGCTTGAGTTCTAGGAGCTGCAGGCGCTTCTCTTCGATGCGGAAGTGCAGCTGGGCGCTCTTTTTGTTCGAGTCGTCCAGGCGCTCCTCATGCAGCTTCAGGCTGTGGGCGTAGGTCTTGACGCGGATCTTGATCGAGCCGCCGGGCTTGTTGGCATCGATGTCGTGCAGCGCCGAGTAAGGCGTCGCGCTCGTGCCGATGATCGAGTCGATGAGGCCGTAGATCGGCGCATCGTGGCCGCACTTGAACGACGACAGATCGAGCACCACGACGTTGGGATGGCGGGCCGCGAACTTGGCCGCCCACACCTTCTGCACGGAGTTGGCGGAGTAGTTCTCCGGCCACACGTCCTGCACTTCCAGCGGCCCTTCGATGAGACCGCGGTCGATGTCGTCCTTGTAAAAGCGGTACAGCCAGCGCGGATCCTTGGGCACCGCGCGCATCGACAAGATCGGATACCCGAGCACCTGGAACTCCTCGAGCACCGAGTGGTTGAGCCCCGGATCGCTGTGATAGGGCCGGCCGATGAGCAGCACCGCGACGCGGTTTTCCTTCTCGACCGTCTCCAGGATCGCCTGGCCGCGCTTTTGGATCTCGCGGTCGAAGATCTCCATCGCCTTGTGCGCCTGCTCGACCGCGTAGTCGCTCTCATCTTCGGTGATGTCGAAGAGCTCGGCGAAGCAGTCGAACAGCTGGCGGCGGAGCAGCGCTTGCTCGGTGAAGGTGAGCGCGGGATCGACGTAGTGGATGCCGCGGGTCTTGAAGAAGTCGACTTCCTTGGTGAACGCCGCCTTCATGACCTCCGGGGCGCCGGCGACGATCGGGCAGCTGGCGGTGTCCATCACCTTGTGCAGTCCGGGCGGGACGTGGGTGATGCACGGAAAGAAGATCGTGTGCAGCTTCTTGTCGTCGCGGTGGTGGTGGAAGATGAGGTTGTGGATGTGCGCCTGGGCGACCTTGGACGGGTAGCACGGATCGATCGAGCCGTACTTGCCGCCCTCCTGCCACATCTCTTCCGAGGTGTCATCGGAGAACACGACGTTCTGCTTCTGAATCCCGAGCGTCTCCAGGTACGTGCGGATAAACGGCCCGATCGACCACACGTTGAGCACTTTGGGAATGCCGACGCGCATCGCCGCGCGCTTCTTCCACGCCGCCGGCGAGCTACGCGAAAACAGCCGCCGGACAGGCACGCGCTTGATGCCGAAGATCGACTTTTTCACCTCGACATCGTCGATCATCGTCTCCGCGGTGGGCATCGGCGGGGCGTCGTAGAAGTGGCGGAACAGCTGCTTGGACTCGTAGTCGACGAGGTTTGGGAACTCCTTCATCAGGCGCTTGCGCTGCTTGGTGAGCTCGAGCATCGCCTCTTCGGATTCGACGGTTCCTTTTTCGCAGGAGAAGCCGGCGATGTAGCGGCTCGTCGAGCCGTCGGGCGTCTCGGTGTCGATGAAGGTGCGGGCGCACTCGTTGGGACAGAAGTGGCAGCGCGTGGACTCATCGTTGCGCGAGATGAACTTCAGATCGATCGCGGCATCGATGCCGATGAACGTGCTCTTGCCGCGCCGCTTGACGATG
>CALFML010000816.1 GCA_937879845.1 uncultured Myxococcales bacterium | reverse complement strand
CGGCCTACTATGTCTACTGCGATCGCTTTGCTGTGCGGGTTCATTTCCTGGTCGGCGGGGAAAAGCTCGCGGTAAAAGATGAGATAAACATCACGCGCATGGAACCCTTGCGGCAGCGCGAGCCCTAGTCTGCGCGCGCCCCTGCAAACTCCGCGACCGCTCCGCTCCGCGCACCGACCCGGCCCATCATCGCCGCTTGGCGGAGCGCCGGGGCTTGGGCTGCGCCATCCGCCAGGCGATGGTCAGTATCTCTTGCAGCTCGGCGACATCCAGCGCCGACAGGGTGAGCGTGGTGTAACCCATCCGGCCCCAGCCGCCGGCCACCGGTGCGTAGGCCTGTGGCGATCGCTGACAACGAAACTCCTGTTCGTCGAGCGAGAGCATCACGTTGGCGTGGAGCCCGTCGGGCGGCAGGGTGGCGTAGATGCGCGCGACCTTGAAGGCGCTCCGGTCCATATGCGGGGCCTCTAGGGTTCCTTCCAGGGAGAGCGCGATTCGCCGCAGATCCGTTGCAGTCGCCATGGGTGGCAATGTAGCCAAATCCGCGCCGGATGGCACGCCCGCGCCACGGGCCTGCGGCGGCGATGCTCCGTCCCCATGCCCAACAGCGCCTATCAAAACCGGCTGCGGCGGCCGCCTTCTATCCAGGGCGGTCAGCGTGCCCACGGCCAAAAGGCCGCTCCGCGCGCTGGCACCGCGGCTTTTCATCCTCGCTACGGTTTCGATAGCGGTCTAAAGACCCACACGAGGCGCGACGCGACAGTGACCTGCGGGAGGGCCGCGCGCTCGCTACGCGGAGACGATAAGTGGTAGACTTGCTTGCGGACACCGCGTCTACACTAGGGGGATTTACATGGCAGGTAACGGACTGATTGTCTGGCTCATCGTCGGTCTGGTCGCTGGCTGGCTGGCCTCGCTCGTGCTCGGCTCGGCGTATGGGCTGGTCGGCGATATCCTGGTCGGGATTGCCGGAGCGTTCATCGGCAGCCCGGTGCTGCGGGCGCTGGGAATTCATGTGCCGGTGCGCGGCATCGGCGGGCTGATTCTGGTCGCCTTCGTGGGAGCGCTCGTCCTTCTGCTGGTGCTGCGCGCAGTTCGGCGTATTCTCACCTCATAAGGAAGCGCCCATGGGGCATGATCACCACTCGAGCTGCGACGCTGCGCCAGGTCACGCCCACTCTCACGACTCCCCTTCGGATCGCCATGGCGGGCACGGTCACGCGCACGGCCACCACGGCCACGCGCACGGACCTGTGCACGGCCGATCGTTCCTCATCAGCATCGGGCTCAATAGTCTTTTTACCCTCATCGCGGTGATCGGCGGGCTGTGGGCCCACTCGGTGTCGCTGCTCGCCGATGCGGTCCATAACCTGGGCGACGTGCTCGGTCTGGCCCTGGCGTGGGGAGCGGCGCATCTGGCGCGGCGGCAGCCCTCCCTGCGGCGGACCTACGGGCTGCGCAGCACCACCATCCTGGCCGCCCTGGCCAATGCCGTCTTGCTCCTGGTCGTCGTCGGCGGCGTCGCGTGGGAGGCGATCCTGCGGCTGCGGGTGCCGGGGCCGGTGCACGGGCTGATGGTCCTTTCGGTCGCGGCGGTCGGGGTCCTGACCAACGGCTTCTCGGCGCTTTTGTTTCTGAAAGAACGCAAGCATGACGCCAATGTCCGCGGCGCGTTCCTGCACCTGGCGGCCGATGCCGGGGTCTCGCTCGCCGTGGTGCTCACCGGCGCCATCCTGTGGGCCACGGGTTGGACCTGGATCGACCCGGTCATGAGCTTGATCGTTTCGGCGATCATCCTCGCTGGTACATGGTCGCTCTTGCGCGAGTCGCTGGATCTGGCCCTGGGCGCGGTGCCCGACCACATCGATCCGGAAGCGGTGCGCCATTACCTGACCGAGCTCCCCGGCGTGACCGAGGTGCACGACCTGCATATCTGGGCCATGAGCACCACGGAGACGGCGCTCACCGCGCACCTGGTGATGCCGAGCAACTCTTGCGCGGCGCATTTCCTTGGCAATGTGTGCCGGGAGCTGCATCAGCGCTTCCGCATCGATCACCCGACGCTGCAGGTCGAGCCCACGGACGCCCCCGATCGCTGCCGGCAGGCGGCGGCGGAAGCGGTGTAGGGCGCCGGGATCAGAACACCACGGCGGAAAATCCCGCGGTCACGTTGTAGCCGTAGGCCGGCACGCTGCCGCCCCCGCTGCCGATGTTCCATTCCAGCATCAAGGGGTTGCTCTCGACAAAAAAGCCCACCCCCGCTGTAGGCGTAACCATGTTCCAAAAGCGGAACTGGATCGGCACGGCGAGCGTGGCGTACTGGTAGCCGCCGAGCGGGTAGCGCTGCACAACGCCGTTTTCCGGCCGCACCCCGCCGTACTGCTCAATGTCGGCGCGCAGGACGGCGCGGTGCGCCTCCGGATCGGGAATGCGCGGATCGCTGGGGCTGTCGAGCGTGACGTTGCCACCGAGCTGGACGCTGCCGAAGCTGAGCTCGAAGGTGGCAAACCAGCGGCCGCGGCGCGCCGCCGGGCTGAATGCGGCGGGCGGCCGGGTGAGGTAGACGCCCATGCCGAGCGGCGCCACCGTCGCGCCGAGCAGGTTACCGCCGCCGCCCAGGGACCAGAAGTTGGTGTAGTTGACGCGCGCCATGGCGGCATAGTAGACGCGCCCCTCGCCGAGGTAACGCCAGCCGAGAAACGCCGGAACGTCCTTGCGTGAGCCTTGGATCGCCGGCCGCCACTCCAGCGAGTCCTTGATCGCGCCGGTGTTCTGCCAGCCCGCGCCAAGCTCGAAGCCATAGCCGGCTTGCGCCGACGGTACGGCCAGCAAGAAAGCCGCCGCGCCGGCAAAGTCTGCGGCAGCGAGGATCGCGCCGCAGGCCAGTACGGACCATCGTCGAGTCATGTGAACAGCTCCTGGGTCGAATCGGCCCGCCGATCGCTCCCGCCGTCCGCATGCTCGCACAAGCACGCGACGGCGCGCCCACGAACGCGCGGACGGTGGGTGACCGTTCGGTGACCGTCGGATGACCTGAGGCGGTCAGCGGTCGACGACGCGGAGGTGTCCGCCGCGGATCGTGAGACGCTCCACGAGAGCGGGCACCTCACCCGCGGGGAGCGGCTTCGACCACCGGTAGCCCTGCCCGGCGCTCACCCCGAGATCGATGAGCGTCTTGAGCTGGGCATCGGTCTCGATGCCCTCGGCGACGGTCGCCAGCCCGAGGGCCCGCGCCATCGCCGCGATCGCCGCGACGAGCGACGACTCCGATCCGTCACCGTCGACGTTCGACACGAACGCTCGGTCGATCTTGACGATGTCGATCTTGAAGCGGTTCAGGTACGCGAGCGACGAGAACCCGGTGCCGAAATCGTCGATCGCGATCTGGGCGCCGACCGAGCGCAGTTGTTGCAGCACGGCATCCGCTGCGATCGGGTTCTCCATGAGCAGCGACTCGGTCACCTCCAGTACCAGTCGGGACGCGGGCACGTCGTGGCGATCG
>CALFML010000815.1 GCA_937879845.1 uncultured Myxococcales bacterium | reverse complement strand
TTGGCCCATTTTGTCTCTGGAGGAAGCCATGCGGAACTTTGTAGGAGCGGTCCTCGCGCTGGTCCTGAGCGCCTGTCAGGGCGAGAGCGGCCCCATCGAATCACAGGCGCAGCCCATGATGCTCGTGGCCGGCGCCGACCCGGTCGGCGCGGGCCTGGCGGTCGCGATCACGGCGACCGACGCGACGGATACGAGGGTCGCGCCGATCACGCCCATCTCGATGGACGCCCCCGAGCTGGCGCCGCCCCCCGCGCCCGCCGTCGACGCCCCGGCACCCGGGGAGCCCGCCGAGATCGACTACGGCCAGTTCCCCGTGGACGCCGAGATCCTGGCCGAGGCCGAGGCGGCGCAGCCCTCGATCTGCACCGCCACCGCCGAGCCCTAGGCCAAACAAAGAGTTTTTCAATTCTCAATGCGAGGGAATACGCCCATGAACAAGAGTTGGATGTGCCTCCTGGGTCTCATCGTGATGACGCCCGCCGCCGCCGTCGCCGGGCCCACCAGCCGCTTCCAGTGCACCTTGCAGTGCCAGGCCTCCTTCCCGCCGCTGCCCGTGATCCCGCGGCCCGCGGACATCCCGCCCAACGCCACCTGCACGCGCATGAACCCGGCCTACCCAGCCTGCCTGGCCATCTGCGCCGAGATGGTGAACCACGGCTTCAACAAGCTCGGCTGCCAGGCCGCCGTGGACGCGCGCTGCGCCGCGGCGGGCGGCGCCCGTGATAAACTCACCGGTCGGCCCGGTCCGTTTCCCACCCCCAGGCCAAGGAGGAGTGCATGGGTCTGCCTGAACGCCGCCGCATCAAACAGCTCCTTGAAGAGCAGGTTCCCGAGTTCGCGCAAAAGTTTCATCGCGAGACCGGCCTCGCCATCCCGGTCGCGGTGGACGCGGAGAGCCTGAGCGCGCTCACCGATATGGGGCAGCTCAACAACTTCCTCGACTGGCTGAGCGGCAGCACCAACTACGGCGAGTTTTGGACCGAGGCCATCTCCGCCTGGAAGCAGGCCGCGGCCGATGCGCTGGGTCAGAAGGTGATCGCCGAGACGATCCGCAGCTGGGTGATCCGCTATGAGCCGGGGGTCGGCAAAGGACTGCAGCTGCGCGACGGCGTCCTCGTGCAGCAGCTCGGAGACGGGCTTTCCGAGTACCCGCGGCTGTATCTGCAGGATTTTTTCACCGCGCTCGACGCCCTGCTCACTAGCGGCGGGCTGCCGCTCAGCGAGCTGCGGCGGGTCGAGTACCTGAAAAACACCGTGCTGCCGCAGCGCCAGGCGGAGCTCAAGGCGGCGACCGGCAGCGATATCGAGCTCACGCTGGTCGACAACTTCGCCCAGATGCCGCCAGGCGATCCGCGCCTGGGTACGCTCGACTGGGTCACCGGCTACACCAACAGCGGCGAGTTCTGGAACGAGCTCATGACCGCCTTGCGCGCGATCTGCAGCGATGACCTCGGACGGCAGGCGCTGGCGGCGGCGGTGCGGCGCATCGAGGTCCGCTGGGAGTCGCGCGTCGGCGCCGACCTGCGGCTCGCCGGCGGCACGCTGACCTACCTGTACAACTTCGCCGACTGCCCGAGCGATGGCAGCTACCGCCTCTTCGCCGACGACATCCGGCAGCGGTTGGAAGCGCTGCTGTAGCCCCCCAAGTTCCTATCGGATGGTCACAACCTAGGTCAGAAACGGCACGGGTCCCCCTACCCTGCGATGTTTCCGTCGGACCTGACGGCCCGCCGAAAACATCTCCGGTCGGCCCGCGCCTATTGACTCCCGACGGAATTTTAAGATGTGACAAAGGAAAAGCCTAAGTGCCCCTCAGCGGGTGGCGCCGGAGGCGGGGTCCCCGGCGCGCGAGCGACGGGGTGCCGAAGGTGACAGGACCCGCGGCGCAGCCAGCAAATGTCTCTTTTGAGGACGTACTCAGATTGGCGAAAGCTATCGCCAGATCAGACAGGCAGGAAAACGACGGCGAGCGCCCTTCACGATCTAAAGAATAGATCTGCGGGGGCGCTCCGTTCGGGCCTACTCTTGGGCGTTCTTGGGGCTATCTACCAGCTCGACGATCGACATGAGCGCGGCGTCGCCGTGCCGTAGTCCCGTCTTGGTGATGCGCAGGTAGCCGCCATGACGACCGGCGAAGCGCGGCCCGAGCTCATCGAACAGCTTGTGCAAGGCGGGGCGGTGCTTGACGATCCGCTGCGCCATGCGCATGGCATGGACGATCTGAACTTTCTCTTCCTGGGCCTGCTTCTCTTTGCCTTTGGCCAGGAGATTGCCGACCGAGACCGCCCAAGCGATCGCCGGCTCCGCATAGCGGCGCAGCTCTTTCGCCTTGATGTCCGTCGTCTGAATCCGCTCAGACTCAATCAGCGAGGCAACCATGTTCGACCACAGAGCGTGTCTGTGATCCGACTTGCGACCGAACTTTCGACCTGATTTTTGGTGGCGCATGATAGGTCTCTAAAAGAGTTACGCTTTGTTGCGAGCCGAGGGCGGTTCCCAGCCCTCGAGCTTCATCCCGAGCTGCAGCCCCATCTCTGCCAGGATCTCTTTGATCTCCTTGAGAGACTTGCGGCCAAAGTTCTTGGTCTTGAGCATCTCTGCTTCAGAGCGCTGAACCAGCTCACCAATGTACCGGATGTTCGCATTCTGGAGGCAGTTGGCCGAGCGAACCGACAGCTCCAGCTCGTCCACCGACTTGTCCAGGTTCTCGTTCAGCTTCTCTTGTTCCTCGGATACCGGCTCATCCAGAGGCTCGTAGGTCTCTTCAAAGTTGATGAAGAGGGTCAGCTGATCTTTGAGGATCTTGGCGGCGTAGGCCACCGCGTCCTCCGGCCGTACCGAGCCGTCGGTCCATACTTCCAGGGTCAGCTTGTCATAGTCGGTCTGCTGCCCGACGCGGGCATTGGTGACTACGTAGTTGACCTTCTTGATCGGCGAAAACAGCGCGTCGATCGGAATCATCCCGATCGGCATGTTCGGCTGCTTGTTGCGATCGGCGGGCACATAGCCGCGCCCCATCTGGACCACGAGCTCGGCGTTGAGCTTGCCACCGCGCGACAGCGAAGCGATGTGGTGATTCGGGTTGAGGATCTCGACCCCTTCCGAGGTCTGGATATCCGCCGCCGTCACCGCCCCTTCGGTCTGCTTCTCGATGCGCAGCACCCGCGTCTTGGGGTCGTGCATCTTGATGAGCACGTCCTTCAGATTCAGGATGATGTCGGTTACGTCCTCGACAACATCCGGCAGGGTCTGAAACTCATGCAGCGCCCCGTCGATCTTGACGGCGCACACTGCGGCGCCCTGCAGAGAGGACAGAAGGACGCGACGAAGGCTGTTGCCGATCGTCGTGCCAAACCCTCGCTCCAGCGGCTCGCAGGCAAAGCGCCCGTACGTGCTCGTCAGCGTTTCCTTGTCGACTTCGAGCATCTTGGGGCGAATCAGATCGCGCCAGTTGCGGGAAAATGTCGTCGAACTCACCTGCGCGGTTGCCATCTGCATCTCTCCGGAATGAGCTATTACTTCGAGTAAAGCTCGACGATCAACTGCTCACGGATCGGCATGGTGAAGTCTTCACGCGCCGGGAATGACTTGATCTTCCCGCGGAAGTTATCCTTGTCCAGCTCCAGCCACTGCGGCACGCCGCGGCGATCCACCGCAGCCAGACTGTCGCTCAGGCGCGCTACCTTCTTGCTCTTCTCGCGAACCGTGATCACGTCGCTCACCCGCACGAGGTACGACGGAATGTTCACGTGAGAGCCGTTGACCTGGAAGTGCCCGTGCCGCACGAGCTGCCGCGCTTCGGCATGATCGCTGGCAAAGCCCAGTCGGTAGATGATGTTGTCCAGGCGCCGCTCAAGGAGCAGCAGCAGGTTCTCGCCGGTTACACCCTTCATGCGGCTGGCGCGGAAGTAGTAACCCCGGAACTGGCGCTCGGCGATGCCGTAGATGCGCTTCACTTTTTGCTTCTCACGCAGCTGCTCGCCGTAGTCCGACGCTTTGCGGCGGCGGTTCTGGCCGTGCTGGCCGGGGGCGTACGCGCGCCGCTCGTAGCCGCACTTGTCCGTGTAGCAGCGGTCGCCCTTGAGAAACAGCTTCATGTCTTCGCGCCGACAGAGCCGGCAAACTGGTCCGATGTAACGAGCCATAGGTCTCTCTTTGGATAAGGATCTCTTCTCAGACTCGGCGACGCTTGGGCGGCCGACACCCGTTGTGCGGGATCGGAGTGATATCGCGAATCAAGCTGACCTTGAAACCAGCCGCTTGGAGGGCGCGCAGGGCGGACTCACGACCCGCTCCCGGGCCGTTGACATAGACGGCGATAGAGCGCATCCCGTGCTCCATGGCCTTTTTGGCGGCATCCTCTGCGGCCAGCTGCGCCGCAAACGGCGTCGACTTGCGCGAGCCCTTGAAGCCTCGCACACCGGCCGACGACCAAGACACCACGTTCCCAGAGACATCGGTGATGGTCACGATGGTGTTGTTGAACGTGGATTGGATATGGACAATGCCACTCTGGATGTTCTTTTTAACTTTTTTCTTAACTTTTACGCGTGCGGTAGACATGTCTATCCCTTATCTCAGGCCTATCGTGCCCAACCCATCAAGCCGCGCCACCCGGCCCACCTGACGGCTTCTTGCGCAACATGCCCTTGCGTGGGCCTTTGCGCGTACGCGCGTTGGTATGCGTACGCTGTCCACGGACGGGGAGTCCTTTGCGATGACGCAACCCGCGGTAGCACCCCAGGTCCATCAGTCGCTTGATATTCATAGACACTTCGCGTCTAAGATCGCCTTCGACTTTGAAATCTGCCTCAATGACATCGCGAATTTTGCGAATCTCGGCTTCTTCCAGGTCATCGCTTCGCTTGTCTAATGTGACCCCCGCCCGCTTGAGGATCTCACGCGAGGTCATTAGCCCAATACCGTAAATGTAGGTAAGTGCTACTTCCATCCGCTTATTACGCGGAAGGTCAACACCAGCAATACGAGCCATTCCCGTAGCCTCTCTTGCGCCTAGCCTTGACGCTGCTTATGACGTGGGTTATCACAGATGACGCGAACTACGCGCTTGCGACGAACGACTTTGCATTTCTCGCAAATTTTCTTGATCGAAGCTCTGACCTTCATGTTTTACCCCATTTCACCCACTTCCGACCGTCGCACAGTGGGCTGATCTACCGCAGATCTGCGGCAAGTGCAAGATAAAAGACGAGTTCTATCAATTCTTTAGCCGATCTTCAGCCAAACCTTAGGCGATCGTCAACCGTCGGGCTGCGTCTCGGTATCGTTTTTTCTCTGCCTCGTCGTGATCTCTCAGTCGGAATCCTGACTTTTTTCGCTAGTGCCGGCTCAGAACCAGCGGGCCGTCATCGGTGATCGCCACGGAGTGCTCAAAGTGCGCTGAAAGCGATCCGTCCGCGGTCACTGCCGTCCAGCCATCGGCCAAGACCTCGACATCCGGTCCGCCGGCGTTGATCATCGGCTCGATCGCCAGCACCAGGCCCGGTTTCAGCCGCAGGCCCTTATTCGGTTCGCCGTAGTTTGGCACCTGCGGGTCTTCGTGCATCGCCCGGCCGATCCCGTGTCCGACAAACTTGCGCACCACGGAATAGCCGAGCGGCTCGACAAACGACTGCACCGCCCAGCCGATATCCTGAATTCGATTTCCCGGTAGGCAGCGGGCGATCGCCAGCTCCAGCGACTGCCGCGTCGCTTCCACCAGCTGCCGCGCCGCCGGGGCGACATTGCCCACCATCACCGTCCGCGCCGAGTCGCCGCAGAACCCGCCTTTGAACACGCCGAAGTCGATCCCGATGATGCAGCCGTCGGTCAAGATCGCATCTTTGCGCGGGATGCCGTGGACCACGACATGATCAATGGAAGTGCAAACGACCGCCGGATAGGGGGGAGTCGCATATCCCAAAAAAGCGGACGTGGACCCGGCTCGCTTAAGAGCGCGGTCGGCAATTTCATTTAGCTCGGCCGTGGAAACGCCCGGCTTGCAGTTTTCCTCAAGCAGATCAAGGACATCGCAAACAATCAAGTTTGCGTCCCGCATCCGGTCTATTTCCGCTTTGCTCTTATAGTAGACTTTCATTAAAAACTATCGTCCTGCTAAGACAGCTCTTGAAAGTCCAGCTTAGAGTCGCGTCGAAGAACGCCGGCTGAGCATCGCCAAGACGGTTTCACCGGGTCCGCGTGTTGCGTCCACGGATCCGGGTGCCCTTGGGACCGCTCACCGTCTCGTAGTTTCGCGTGATCAGGTGGCTCTCGATCTGCTGCACCGTATCCAGGGCGACGCCCACGACGATGAGGAGCGAGGTTCCACCGAAGTAAAACGGTACCTTGAACTTCTGCTGCATGAACGTCGGCAGCACACACACGGCCGAGATGTAAAGCGCCCCGCCGAGCGTCAGCCGCGTCAGCACGCGGTCGATGTACTCCGCGGTCTTTTTGCCCGGCCGGATGCCCGGAACAAAGCCGCCGTACTTCTTCATGTTGTCGGCGATATCCACCGGGTTGAACGTAACCGCGGTGTAGAAGTAGCAGAAGAAGATGATGAGACCGACGTAGAGCGTGTTGTAGCGCCAGTCGCCAGGGTTGAGCACGTCCGCCGCCCGCTGCATCCACGAGGATTGCACAAACCCCGCCAGCTGCGCCGGGAAGAGCAGGATCGAAGAGGCGAAGATCGGCGGGATGACGCCTGCCACGTTGATCTTCAGCGGCAGGTGGGTCGATTGGCCGCCGTAGACTTTGCGGCCGACCACGCGCTTGGCGTACTGCACCGGGATCTTGCGGTAGCCGCGCTCGAAGAAGATGATGGCGCTGATGACCAGCACGACGATGCCGGCGACCAGGAACAGCTCGAACATCGTCAGGTCGCCTTGACCGGCGGACTTCTGGAACAGCAGCACCATTGCATCGGGGAAGCGGGCGACGATGCCGGCGAAGATGATGAGCGAGATGCCGTTGCCGATGCCGCGCTCGGTGATCTGCTCGCCGAGCCACATCACGAACGCGGTGCCGGTGGTCAAGGTGAGCATGGTGAGGATTTCAAACCCGAGTCCGGGGTTGAGCACCACCGAGCCATACTGGGAGAAGCTGCGATTGTTGCCTTCCAGCCAGCGGGCGATGAAGAACGCCTGCACTAGCGAGATAACAATCGTGCCGTAGCGGGTATATTGATTGATCTTCTTGCGGCCCTGCTCGCCCTCTTTCTGGAGGCGATCGAGCGCCGGAATGACGACCGTGAGCAGCTGCAGAATAATCGAAGAGCTGATATAGGGCATGATGCCCAAAGCAAAAATAGACAGCTGCTCCAGGGCTCCCCCGGAGAACATATTGAAAAGTCCGAGGAACGATCCCGAGGCGGCTTTGACGATATTTTTCATGACCTGGCGATCGACGCCAGGGACCGTGACAAATACCCCAATGCGGTAAACCGCAAGCAGCGCCAAGCTGAAGAATATTCTTCGACGCAGCTCAGGAATCTTGGCAATATTGGCGATATTCGACGCCATGGTCTTCTTTCTTCTGGGCGTTGTTCTCGCTTAAGCGTCCCAGCTAGCCGCCGAGTATACTACGGCGGCAGCCGATCCGCTCGTTGCCCCCCGCGAAGCACTCAGCCCTTGTTCTCTGCCTTGGGAGCCGGGGCGACGGAAATTTCGTGAAACGCACCCGCGGCGGCTTCCAGCTGCTGCTTCGCCGAGGCCGAGATGAAGTGAGCATGGATCGCCAGGTTCTTGGCTAGCGCCTGTCCTTCGCGCACGCCGCCGAGAACCTTCACGTACTTGGCCGAGCGCGGCACAAGCCCCGCCTCGCGCAGCTTCGCCAGATCGATCGACGCTCCCGCCGTTCCGAACTGGGCGCCGATCGCGCCCAGGTTGACCGCGAAGATTTCCTTGCGGAACGGGTTCTTGAAGCCGCGCTTGGGCAAGCGCCGCGCCATCGCCGTCTGACCGCCTTCGAAGCCCGGTTTGGGAATGCCGTGGTGGCCGGTGCGCGCCTTCTGGCCCTTGGTGCCCTTGCCGCTGGTCTTGTGCAGACCCGAGCCATGGCCGCGGCCGACGCGCTTCTTGGCGGTGTTGGCCCCTGGATTGGGACCGATGCTGTGCAGAGTGGTAGCCATGTTCGCCCTATTCCACAATCTCAACGCGGACCAGGTGAGCGATCTTGCGAATCATCCCACGCACCGCCAAGGTATCGTTAACGATTCGAGCTCTGTGCAGCTTGGTCAGGCCCAGAGCCTCTGCGGTTCTCTTTTGAACCTCGGGGCGGTTGATGCCGCTCCGAATCAACGTGACTTTTATCTTAACCGCCATCACTGCCCTCGAATCTAAGCGTTCGTGATTTCTTCCAGGGTCTTGCCACGTCGCCTAGCCGCATCTTGCGGATCGCGAAGTTGCTGCAGAGCATTGACCGTCGCGTGGATCACATTGTGGGGGTTGGACGTGCCGATGCACTTGGTGAGGATATCTTTGATCCCCGCCACTTCGACGATTGCGCGCGCCGCGCCACCGGCGATGACCCCGGTTCCCGGCGACGCCGGACGCAGGAGGACGCGCCCGGCCCCGAACTGTCCCAGCGTATCGTGGGGAATCGTGCGGTTGTCAAAGAGCGGAATCTTGAAGATGTTCTTCTTGGCCTGGTCGGTCGCCTTGCGAATGGCCTCAGGAACTTCGTTCGCCTTGCCCAGGCCTGTCCCGACGTGGCCATTCTCATCGCCGACAACTACCAGAGCGGAGAAGCTAAAGCGTCGACCACCCTTAACAACTTTTGCTACGCGATTGATGAACACAACCCGATCTTTGAGTTCGCCAACCTCGTTTACATTGATCGCCACGATGAGCTCCTAAAACTTAAGTCCGCCTTCGCGCGCACCATCTGCCAGGGCAGACACGCGACCGTGATAGATGAAGCCGTTGCGGTCAAAGACGACCTTATCGATGCCTTTTTTCAGGCAGATGGCCGCCAGTCTCTGACCGACTTGCTTCGCGCGTGCCTGCTTCTTGAGCCCAACGAGCGAGTCTTGGATATCCGGGTCCAGGGTCGACGCGGCGGCCAGAGTGCTTCCGGCGTTGTCGTCGATGACCTGAGCGTAGATGTGCTCCGCCGAGCGGAACACCGACAAGCGCGGCCGCAGAGTATCTCCCGAAACACGCTTCCGAATCGATAGCTTGCGCTTGAGCCTAGAGTCTCTTTTCTGAGTCATACCTATCACCAGCTCCGGAAGGTGCTAACTTGCGCCTGTCTTACCAACTTTACGCTTGAGCTTTTCCTCAAGGTACTTGATGCCCTTGCCCTTATAGGGCTCCGGCGGCCGCACGTTGCGGATTTTCGAAATCAGCTGCCCGACGGCTTCCTTGTCGATTCCCGTGATCGTCAGGAGCACCGCATCCTGACCCGGGTTCACCGTGCTCTTGGCTTTTTCGGCCTTGGCCTGGATGCCGGCCGGCAGCGCGTACGCCACTGGGTGCGACAAACCGACCACCAAGTTCACTTTGTTATCGACGATCTCGGCGCGGTAGCCGACGCCGTTGATCTCCAGCTGGCGGGTGTAGCCGGCGGTCACGCCCTTGACCATGTTGGCGATGAGGGCGCGCAAGAGCCCGTGGCGGGCCCGCTCTTCCCGGCCGTTGCCGGCGCGCTCGACGACCACGAAGCCGGGCTCGATGCGCGGGGTGACCGAGGTCGGCACCGCCCGCTTGAGCTCACCCTTTGGCCCCTTGATCGTGATTACGCCATCACGAACCGTGACGTTTACCCCGGCTGGTACCGGAATGGGTTTTTTCCCAATTCGCGACATTACCAAACCTCACAGAGCAGCTCGCCGCCGATTCCCAGCTTGCGCGCCTGCCGGTCGGTCATCACGCCGCGGGAGGTCGACAGAATCGCCAGACCGAGCCCCGAGCGGATCTTCGGGATGTCGTTGTGGTTGACGTAGCGACGCTGCCCCGGCCGCGACACGCGGTGGATCTCTTGGATCGTGCTCTGGTTGTCAGAGCCGTAAGAGAGGGCGATGGTCAGCGTTCCCTGGGGCTCGCTGGCCGTGCGCGTAACTGCGCCGACAAAGCCTTCGTCACGCAGGATCTCGGCAATCCGACTCTTCAAGTTCGAAGTCGGCATCTCGACCTTATCTTTGTGGGCGAGAATGGCGTTGCGGAGCCGCGTCAGCATATCTGCAATAGGGTCGGTCATCTTATCACCAGCTGGACTTTACGACGCCCGGAATTTCGCCACGGACGGCCATTTTCCGAAAACAGATGCGGCACAGCTGAAACTTACGCATGAATGCGCGCGGACGCCCGCACTGCGGACACCGATTTCGCTGCCTTACCGATCGAACCTGTCCGCTCTTATCGACTTTTTTAAACTTAAAGTCGAAGTTCTTCGAGCGCCATTCTTGCGAGAGGCGTGCCATCGTTAGCTCCTAAACGGCATTCCAAGGTAGCGCAAAAGGGCGCGACCCTCTTCATCGGTTCGGGCAGTCGTCACGACCGAGACATTAAGACCTTTGATCTTGTCGATCTTGTCGTAATTGATCTCAGGGAAGATGATCTGCTCTTTGATACCCATCGAGAAGTTGCCGCGACCGTCAAAGGACCGCTGTGAGATCCCCTTGAAGTCGCGAACTCGCGGCAGGGCGAGGCTGACCAGGCGATCGTAGAACTCCCACATCCGCTCCTTGCGGAGGGTCACCATCGCGCCGATCTTCTGACCTTCGCGCAGCTTGAACGTCGCAATCGACTTCTTGGCCTTGGTGACGACGGGAGACTGGCCGCTGATGAGGCGCAGCTCTTCCACCGCTGAATCGACGATCTTCGGGTTGCCGATGGCTTCCCCGAGGCCCATGTTCAACGTGATCTTCACCAGCCGCGGCGCTTGCTGCGCGTTGGTGTAGTTGAACTCCTTCATCAGCTTGGGAAGGACTTCTT
Organism: uncultured Myxococcales bacterium; assembly: GCA_937879845.1. GTDB lineage: Bacteria > Myxococcota_A > Polyangia > Palsa-1104 > JAEUJZ01 > CALFML01. The sequence goes on along the minus strand of CALFML010000815.1, from coordinate 491 downwards.
TGTTGTAGAGCTCTTTGAGCCGCGGCGGCGCGGTTCGCTTGATCTCTACATGCGGCTTGGCATCGGCCTTGGCGTCGCCCTTGCCCTTGCCCGGGGCGCCCTTGCTGTTGTTCCACAGTCCACCCGACCCCTTGTCCTGTCCCAGCCCGCGGGGATCACCCTTCGTCGCATCCCAGATCTGCAGCTCGTTGGTCCCGCCCACCCCACCCGGCAATAAAGCGATCTTCGCCCCCGATCCGGACAGGTAGGCGCGAAACTGGGTGGATTCCGATGGAATGGCTTTCAGTTCGGAAGTCCTGGCGTCATACCGCGCCACTCCTCCGCTCTTCGGACGAATCAAAAACACGTTTCCATCCGAATTCATGGCAGTCAGCTCACCGCCACCTGCCGAGGTCGTCCAGGAAAGATCAGCCGCTTCCTGGGTTTCCAAATCCATCCTTCGCACCCTTCCGTCCTCCAATGAATAATAGAGAACACGAAAATCCGGAGTG
>CALFML010000814.1 GCA_937879845.1 uncultured Myxococcales bacterium | reverse complement strand
CCGCCGCTTCGAGGACCTCGCGCGCGACCTCCTGCAGCAGGGCCTCCTTGTCGGAAAACTCAAGGTACAGAGCGCCCTTGGCGCAGCCCGCCTCCTGCGCGATGGCGTCAAGGCGGCTGCCCTTGAAACCAGACCGCGCGAAGTGCTTCCTGGCCACGTCCAGGACGCGGCGGCGACGGCTGGGATCTCGTTTGTTCATCGTAATGACTAAAATGACCCATTTGGTCATAAAAGTCAAGATGCGCCCAAGCGAGCGGCGCACGGCGAAGCCAGGAGATTCCTTCCAGCGAGGTCCCGTCGCTACGAGACCTCTGTGGAACGCCAAACTGCGTCTGTCGACGGAGCGAACTGTTCACGGTGAACAATCGACTTGGCGTGCGCCGCCGCCAGCGCCCCGGCGAGCTGCCAGCCGACGGTAATCGTCTCCATCTGCGGGAGCCGGCCGCGGTTCTGCTGCAGGCGCTCGGACAGCGTCTCGCCGTCCAGGTACTCCATCACCAGGTAGAGGCTGCCCGCGGTGGACTTGCCGACATCGAAGATCTGCACCACGCCGGGGTGGTTGACGGCGTTGACCGCGCGCGCCTCGTTGATGAAGCGGCGCACCACGTCCTCGCGCTCGGCGTACTCGGGCAGGAGGAGCTTGATCGCGACACGGCGGTTGATGCTGGGCTTGAGTGCTTCATACACGGCGCCCATACCGCCCTTGCCGACCAGCCGCAATATCTCATAGTCCCCGAGCTTGCTGCCAATCACCGACGGATCTCCAGGTGAGAGAACTCCCCGGCACGATTATAGATCTAACGGCGAATCCCCCGCAACGAGTTCGCGCCATGGGCGCCCGCCAGCCAAGCCGCCCGAGAGCCGGAAAGCAGCGGTGGACGCGGACGTTGTACGTCGGCGCCCCCCCGAGCAGATGCTGTCAGGTAGTTCCCATCGAGAGCGCCGCGCCGATGCGGGAGCGGCCCCGCGCGGCCCGAAGCGCCCCCTAGCGACCCTGACAGGGAGCTTCAGCGATCGGAATCCGGCGACTGTTTGGATGAGTGGTCTGGATGGGTGGTCTGGATGGGTGGTTTGGATGGGTTGTCTGGATGGGTGGGAAGGGACGTACTATGCTGCGCAGGTGAGTAAAGCGTTTACCCGCGATGATGGGATAGACACTCCGGTCGTCGTACCAGCGCGCGCGCCGCTGCCGCCGGGCGTTGCCAACTATGTGACCCCGCGCGGGCTGGCGCTTCTGCGGGCGGAGCTCGCGCAGCGCCATGCGGAACATATGGCGCTGACCCAGGCCGCGGCGGGGCGACCGGCCGCGGGGACTTCGGCGACTTCGGTGAGCCCGGCGGCTCCGGTGGATCCGACCGCCATCGCCGTAAGCGCGGCGCGCCTGGCCGAGCTCGAACGGCGCGTCGGGCAAGCCGTGCTCGTAGACAAAAGGGGCGACAAAAGCGGCTCGGCTAAGAACCTGCCGCAAGACGAGGTTCGGTTTGGTGCGCAGGTGACCATACGCAGTGAATCGGGAGCGCTGCGTACCTACCGCCTGGTCGGGGTCGATGAAGCCGATGGGACGCAGGGTCTTGTGGCGTTTATCGCGCCGCTTGCGCGGGCGCTGCTCGGCCGCCGGGTAGGCGAGGTAGCGACCCTCAAGACACCGCGCGGCGAGGAAGAGCTGGAGATCGTCAGCGTGGATTACGACTACGACGCTTCCGCCGATTCGGAGCCGCGCGCCTGAGCCCGGCCGGGAGTCAGCGGCCAAGCCCCAGCATGCGCGCAAACGCCACCCCGGCCAATCGCAGCGAGGGCGCAGCGAACAGCACCCAGCCAAAACAGACATAGTGAAACGTCAGCAGCCCATGCAGGGCGCGCAGCGCTCGCCCGGGCGCGGCCTGTAGCGGCCGCAGCCTTCGCCACAGCTGGCCGGCTCCCAGACCCACACCGTGCCATAACCCCCAGACGACGAAGTGCCACGCGGCGCCGTGCCACAGCCCGCACAGCGCCATCACCCCGAGCAGGTTCGCCGCCGCCCGCAAGCTGCTGACCCGGCTGCCGCCCAAGGGGATGAACAAGTAGTCGCGTATCCAGCTCGACAGCGAGATATGCCAGCGCCGCCAGAACGCTTGCAGGCTGGTTGCCAGATAGGGCCAGTCGAAGTTTTCCGGAACGCGGTAGCCGTAAAGCCGCGCCATCCCGATCGCCAAATCGGAGTAGCCGGAAAAGTCGGCGTAGATCTGTCCCGCATAGGCGTACATGCCCAGCCACAGCCCAAACGGAGTCACCTGATCCGGCTGCTGTAGTCGCACCGCGATCGCCGCCAGCGTATCCGCGATCAGGATTTTTTTGGCCAGCCCAAGCAGGATGCGCCACAGGCCGGACGCAAGCTCCGGCGGCGGCGCGGCCGCGGTCTGGCTCGGGAACTGCTGGTAGCGCTTGATCGGGCCGGCCAGCAGCGTCGGGAAAAACAGCGAAAACAGGAGGAAGCGGCGCAGGCCGGCGGGCTCGGGGCGGGAGTCCGCGGGCTGGGGATGGAGGCGACCTTGATACAAGTCGGTCAGGTAATGGATGAACTCAAAAGTGAAAAAGGAGATGCCGAGCGGCACCCGCAGCTCCGTCGCCAGCCGCCGCTCGACCGCAGCAAGCGCGGCGCTTGCGGTCGCCGCTCCGCACAAGGCGGCGCCCTCCGCCAGCGAGCCGAGCACCCAGCGCGCGTACTTGTAGTAGGCCAGCACGGCCACGCAGCCACTGAGCGCGGCAACGAAGAGCCACGGCCGCCGCTTTCGCAGCAGCGCCTGCCCCGTGGCATGGACGAGCGCCGCCAAGCCGGTGATGAGCAGCGCGTGCGGCCAGTACGGGGCAGCGTAAAAAATCAGGCTCGTGCCGAGCAGCAAGTACGGCCGGATCCGCGCCGGCAGCAAGCGGTGGAGCGGGACGCTGAGCAAGAGCAGCAGCCAGCAGGCGAGGCTCGTCGGCTGCATCGGCGGCTACCGCGTCCCTGCGGCCGGCTGGCGCAGCCGCGGGGCGAGCGCCTGCGCCAGCCGATCCGCCAGGGCCCGGTTGCCCGCGGCGGTCAAGTGATCGAGATCGAGGAAGTGCTCCGAGATTAGCGCCGGATCGCGGTCGTACGAGACAAACGGCACCCCCGCCCGCGCAAAAGCCGCCGCGACCGCCGACCCGACCGCGTCGTACGTCGGACCCGCGGCAAGCTCCCCGAGGAGCGCATGGTTTTGCGGCACCAGCACCGCCAACGCCGCGAGATCGTGCTGCCGGCCGAGCCAGCGCGCCAGCACCCGCGTCCACTGCAGGTTCACCGCATCTGGGGAGTCGAGCGGCACGAAGTCGTAGCTTTTGGCAAACTGCGCCGCCGAAAGTCCGCGCTCGGTCCACGGGCGATCGCGCTGGCGAAGCTCGGCCGCAGCCCGCTCGGCCGCAGGGAGCGCAGAGTCGGTTTCGCGGCGCGAGTGGCGGCGGTGGAGCAGCTCCTGCAGGCCCTCGCGCAGGGCCAGCCGCGGCGGCCCGCCGAACAGCCGCTCCGCCAGACGGCGCCGCTGCTGCAGCAGATAGACCCGCGCGGTGGCCGCGGCGAGCAGCCTATGCTCCAGCCGCGCGAGCCCCGAGTCGCGGACCCCCGGCACAGCGAGCCGCGCCGCTGGCGTCAAGTCACACTGCTCCACGTCCGCGTCCGCGTCGCCAAGCTCCGCGAGCTCCGCGGCCAAGCACGGGTAGGCCATGGCAGGCTGACGATGGCGCTGGGAGAAGAAGATCGCGTTGGAGCTTACGACCAGCTGCACCCCTTGGGTCCCGCGCCGACCCGCCCGCAGCGCCCGCTCGGTCCGCCGCAGCATCGCGTATACGTCGGTTGCCCGCGCTCCGCCTGCGGCCAGGGTCCACACCCGAACCGGCGGCCCCGCTTCCCCCGCGTCCGCCCGCGCGGAGCGCAGCGCTTTAGGCAGCGCCGCCTGCAGGGCATCCGCCAGGCGCTGCCCGCCGGCGTTTTCCACCGACGCCAGCACCGAATCGCCGACCAGCACGACATCGAGCGGCGCCGCTTCCCTATCGGCCTCTCGCGCCGCGACAAGCTGGGTCAGCTCATCGTCCGCGAAACAGCCGTAGGGATGCGCTGGATCGCGCACAGTCCGCGGATCGGGCGCGCAGACAAGCCGCAGCAGCGCTTCGAAAAGCACCAGCCACCCAAGCGCAAACGCGAAGGGACGCAGCGACCGCATCGCGGCCGTACCTTATCATTTCCGGTGTTCGCCCGATATGCTACTAGCGCGCCGGACTTGACATCTATGGTCCCGTACCCCCTTATCGCGGTATGGACCCAAGCGCAGCCCGGTTTGTCGTAAGGCCCGCGGACCCCCGCAGGGCACGCCTGCTCGGCGAACGACTCGGGCTCCGTTACTTGACCGCCCAGCTGCTCATAAACCGCGGTATCCGCGACGAGCAAGAGGCGCGAAAATATCTCGATCCGCGGCTCTCCGATCTGCGGCCGCCCGAAGGTCCGCTGCCGATGGCCGGGTTTGCCAGCGCCGCCGACCGCCTCAAGCGCGCGGTGATCGATCGCGAGATCATCGGCATCTTCGGCGACTACGACGTCGACGGCATCACCACCTGCGCCCTGCTCACCGATTTCATGAACCGCGCCGGCGCCAACGTGTCGCCGCGGGTGGCCCGGCGCGGGGACGGCTACGGCTTTGGCAAGGCCGACGCGCACGATCTGGCGGCGGTCGGCTGCTCGCTCATCGTCACCGGCGACTGCGGCACAAGCGATCATGAGACCCTGAGCCTGTGCCGCAGCATGGGCCTTGACGTCATCGTCGTCGATCACCATCAAGTGCCGGAGCGCCCGCCCGAAGCCCTGGCGCTGCTCAACCCGCACCAGCCCGGCTGCGCCTTTCCCTTCAAAGGCCTGGCCTCGGTCGGGGTGGCGTTTTATCTGGCGGCGGCGCTGCGCACCCGGCTGCGGGCCGCGGGCTGGCCGCACCTGCCCGATCTGCGCGACTTTTTGGATCTGGTGGCGGTGGGGACGATCGCCGATCTGGCGCCGCTCGGAGAAGAAAATCGCGTGCTGGTGCACTCCGGGCTGCGGGAGCTCAAGCGCTGCCAGCGGCCCGGCTTGCGCGCCCTGTGCGAGATCGTTGGCCTGGACGAAGGAGCCAGCACCGCCGCCGATGTCGCCTTCCGTCTGGCGCCGCGCCTCAACGCCCCGGGCCGGCTCGGCGATGCCAGCGAAGCGCTGTCGCTGCTCATCGAGACGGATCAGCGCAAGGCGCGCAACCACGCCGAAGCCTGCAACGAGCTCAACATCAAGCGCCAAGCGGTTCAAGAAGGGGTGCTGCGCGATGCGCGGGCTCAGGTCGAAGACCAGCTTATGCGCGGCAGCCCCGAGGTGCTGGTGGTCGGTGGCGACGGCTGGCACGCCGGCGTGGTCGGCATCGTCGCCGCCAAGCTCGTCGATATGTACAACCGGCCGTCGGTGGTGATTGCCTTTGAGGGCGAGATCGGCCGCGGCTCGGCCCGCACGGCGCAGAAGTACCACATGTACCAGGGGCTTCAGGCCGCCGAGTCCATGCTCTTGCGCTTCGGCGGGCACGCCGCGGCCGCCGGGCTGTCCATCAACATCCGCAACCTGGACGCGCTGCGCGACACGCTGTGCGCCGCGTACCGGCAGCAGCTCGGCAGCCAGCAGCCGCCCACCGAGGTCACCGTCGATGCGGCAGTGACCCTGGACGAAATCGACGAGCGGCTGGCGCAGGAAGTGCTTTTGCTCGAACCGTTCGGCATCGGCAACCAGGAGCCGCTGCTGCTCGTCCGCGATGTGGAGCTTGTCCGCCACCGGGTCGTGGGCAGCGGCCACCTGCAGATCACCCTGCGCAGCGGCTCGACGATGCGCGACGCCATCGGGTTCGGCCTCGGCAACCGGGCGTCGGAGCTGCTTCCCGGGGCGAAGCTGCAGGTGGCGTTTGTGCCGCAGATCGATGTCCATCGCGGAATCAAGAAGGTGCGACTGCGGGTCCGCGATCTCGCGGTGCCGGGCGTCCCGGCGGCACAGCCGCTCAAAGTCGCCGCCAACCAGTCCCGCGGCTAGGCAGTCAAACCCGAGATCGTCGATGACCAAGCCGTCGCGAATTGCCCTGCCGCTGCTTGCCGTGCTTGGCTGTGCGCACCCGCCGGCCGTCCCCCAATCGCCGCCGCCGCGCGTAGCGGCGCTACCCCGCGCCTTGGTCCATATCGAGTCCGAAGCCGAGTCGATTCAGGCCGTGTGTACGCTGTTAGACGATCAGGTCGCGGCCTGGAACCGCGGCGATCTGGTCGGCTACATGGACGGCTACTGGCGCTCGCCGCAGCTCACCTTCTTCGGCGGCGGCAACGTCACCATGGGCTGGGATGAGACGCTGGCCCGCTATCGCCGCCGCTACCAGGGCGAGGGCAAGGCGATGGGCACCCTGACCTTCAGCCGTCTTCAGATCGAGCTATTAGGTCGCGAAGCGGCGATGGCGCGCGGCCGCTGGACGCTGCACTTCAACCGCCCCGCCGCCGCTGGACCCACCGAGCTCGCCGGCCTGTTCACCGTGCTTTTGCGCCACCTCCCGGAGGGCTGGCGCATCATCCACGATCATTCCTGCACGGATTAATCTCGCTAGCGGGACTGGAAGACGCTCAGGACGCCGACGTAGGCGTAGCCGACGAAGAACAGGAGCAGGAACGGCATCGACAGGTAGTGGCCGTTGCGCATCGCCATCACCATCGCGATCGCGAAGTACAGCGCGCAGCCGACTTCCAGCGCCGGCACGATCGTCTTGGCCGAGCGGTACTTCTTGGTCCGCCAGCGCTCCAGCCGCTCCCGCACCCCGTGCTTGGGCGTGCGCACGAACTCGCCAGAGTCCCGCACGAACAGCGCCTCGACCACGGCGCGCGTCTGGTTGATGCACAGCCCGATTCCAAGCGACATCATGAGCGGCAGCCGCTTGAGGGTGCGCATCCAGCCCTGGCGATCGATCTCGCGCTGGCTCGTGATGTAGAAAGCGGCGACCGACAGCGTCGTGCCGAAAAATAGCGGCAGATCGATGAGGAGCACCTCGCGCCAGCCATGGTGCGTCCGCACGAGCAGGTTCGGCAGGAGCAGCATCGACAGCAGCAGCAAAAGCGGGTAGGCGAAGTTGTTGGTGAGGTGGAAGAACGCCTCGGTCTTGACCGACCACGGCACGTTGGCGCGCATGATCGTCGGCAGCAGCTTCTTGGCGACCTGGATCGAGCCCTTGGCCCAGCGGAACTGCTGGCTCTTGAAGCTGTTCATCTCGACCGGCAGCTCCGCCGGCGAGACGACATCCGGCAGGTAGACGAACTGCCAGCCGCGCAGCTGCGCCCGGTACGACAGGTCCATGTCCTCGGTCAGGGTGTCGTGCTGCCAGCCGCCGGCATCGACAATCGCCGCCCGGCGCCAGATGCCGCCGGTGCCGTTGAAGTTGAAGAACCGTCCGGAGCGGTGGCGCGCGGTGTGCTCGATGACGAAGTGGCCGTCGAGCATCAGCGCCTGCACCTCGGTGAGCGTCGAGTAGTCGCGGTTCAGGTGCTCCCAGCGCACCTGCACCATCGCCACCTTGGGATCGGAGAAGAAGTGGATCGTGCGCTCAAGGACATCCGGCTCCGGCAGGAAGTCGGCGTCGAACACCAGGATGAACTCGCCCTTGGCGGTGGCCAGCCCCTGCGCCAGCGCCCCGGCCTTGAAGCCGGTGCGGTCGGTGCGGTGCACGTAGACGATGTTTAGCCCCTGGGCCGCAAGCTCTGCCACCTTGCGCTTGCAGATCTCCTGGGTCTCATCGGTGCTGTCGTCGAGGACCTGGATCTCGAAGCGGTCGCGCGGGTAGCGGATCTTGGCCACCGAATCAAGGAGCCGCTGCGCCACGTACATCTCATTGAACAGCGGCAGCTGCACCGTCACCCGCGGCAGCTGGGCCAGCCGTCCGAGCGGCTCCGGTCGTCGCCCGCGATACCGGTAATACAGGTAAACGAGCGAGGAGCGGTGGAAGCCGTAGACGGCCAGCGCCAGGAAGACAATCAAGTAGGCGACGATCAGAATCTGGTCGTACGCCGATAGCCAACCGGTGAAAAAAGTCTGGAGCAGCGACATGGTTCTCCGAAAGAGCTGGCGCCACTCGTCCGGAGATCCCGCGAAGATCGGCGGGCCCGCTACGGCACAGGATGGGCCGCAGGCCAGGTAGGCTCCACGCTCTAGTCATATAGATGCGTCAGCCAGGCGGCCCAATTGTCATCAGAATGTAATTTTTCGTATTTTGGTGTCGTGCGGGGCGCGGCTCAAACCCTTTGATTTCTTGGCGGAAGGGATCGCCACGTGGCGTCGGGAACGAAGCTCTAGGGTTTTACCAGCGCCTTGGCGTCGTCGCTCCCCGCCTCCGACTCGCCTTCGTCCACCTGGACGCGCTTGCGCTGGACCAGCCAGGCGATAAAGATGCTGAGGTTGTAAAGCACCGTCAGTGAGCCGGTCATGGCCAGCTGGCCGATCACCAGATCGCCGGGCGTCAGGATCGCTCCGGCGACGGCAAATAGCAGGATGGCGTAGCGATTGAAGCGCCACAGCTGCCCCGCCGTCACCACCCCCATGATCGCCAGCACCGACAGCACGAGCGGCAGCTCGAACACCACGCCGAAGACCAGGAGCAGCATCAGCGTCAGGCCGAAGTATTCGTCCATGCTGATCATCGGCTTGATGGTCAGCGCGTCTTGGATCTGCACGTCGGCGCCCAGCTCCTTGGTGAGCTGCGCCGTGGTTTCTTTGGCGGCGGTCAGAAAAAACTCGTAGCCGGGCGGCAACACGGCGTAGTAGCAGAACAGTCCGCCACCGACGAAAAGGCCCACCGCCACGACGATGAACGGCAGCGCCCAGCGCTTCTCGTGCCGGTACAGCCCCGGCGAGATGAACGCCCACAGCTGATAGAAGATGAGCGGCGAGGCGACGAAGATCGAGGTCACGAGGGCCGTCTTGAGCAGCACCATGAACGCTTCGATGGGGCTTGTAAAAATGAGCTGGCCGACGACTCCCTGGCTCTTGGCTTTGTAAAAAGCGGCCATGAGCGGCCGCGCCAGCCAGCGGAAGATGATGCCGCGGAAGAGATAGCAGCCGATGGCGGCGCAAAAGATGGATATGGCGCTGTTGCGCAGGCGGTCGCGCAGCTCGCCCAGGTGGTCGAGGAACGGCATGCGCCGCTCGTCTTCCGGCTCCGTCGGCACTTCATCCGAAGGTGACGGTGGCAGGCGGGGCGGCAGCGGCAGGCGCCTAGGCTGAGGATCGCCGGCGGGAGCGCCAGCGGGGTTGCCTGCGGTACTCACGATACGCCTTTATCCGGCGACCCGACCGGCGCCGCCCATGGCTCGGATCCAGCGCTGGCGCGGACTACCGGCTCCGGCGGCGGAGCAATGAGCGGCGATGGCGCGGGCAGCGCCGCGGCGACGGCATGCGAGGCATTCCCAGGCGCACCGGCCAGCGGCTCTGCAGCGTGGCCCTGCTCATGCCCGTGACCCTGCTCATGCCCGTGACCCTGCTCGTGACCCTGACCCTGCTCATGCCCGTGGCCATGCTCAAGGCCCCCAACTCCTGCTTCGACGGCGGCGCCGCTTGCAGCCAGCACCGGTGCGCCGATCGGCCCGTGCCCGGCCGGGACGAAGTTCGGGTCCACGGGGATCGAGGGGAAGTTGGGATCGCCGGGGCTTGTCAGCAGCGGCGGTGGCGGCCGGTAACGCGGGGCCTCGTCGCGCAGGGCGGCGCGCAGATCCTCGAACGGGCGCCGGACCTCGTCTTCGATGTCGATCTGGTCGCGCAGCTCGCGCGTCGCCTTGCGGAAGCCGCGAATTGCCTTGCCGAGGCTCGAGGCGACCTCCGGGATGCGCTGCGGCCCCAGCACCACCAGAGCCAGCACCAGGATGACGATTAATTCCATCGGCCCGAGTCCAAACATAAGTGCAGTCTACGCGCCGCAGGCAGTGAGTACAAGCGACGCCCCGTCTCCCCGGCATCGCCAAAGCCCCGGCAGGGCGCGGCGCGCGAGGCGTAAAGACCCTACTCGGGCAGCGGGGCGCGAAACGCCAGCGGGTTGCCGTAGGCGAAACGCGGCTGCGGATCGACCAGATACGTCAGATCGCGGCTCGTCAGCGCCTGCATCAGCTCGCGCAGGCGCACGCCCACGGATACCGTTGCCAGAAGGTGCCGCCCCAGCAGCCACTGCGAGAACACGTCCGCGAGCTCGCGCTGCCGAAACAGATACACCGTCTTGCGCCGCGTATCGCCCGCCGGGATCACCCGCTCCGGGCTGGGCGCCAGGATGTAGACGACCGGATCCTGGGAGCCGAAAATGGCGCTGAAATCCGTCAGCCGCGGCGGCGCGGTCACGGACGGGCTCCGCCAGCGAGCCTGCTAGGGTGCATCTTCGACGGCATAGATCCGCGCCAGCTCGACGTAGTGCGCCGCCGAGTTCACCAGCCACTGGAGCTCGGCCTCGGTGAGGGGCCGCTTGACTCGCGCCGGCGTCCCCATGACCAGGTGGCCCGGCGGCACCTTGGTCCCCGGCGTCAGCAGCGAGCCGGCGCCGACGATGCAGCGCTCGCCGACCTCGACCTGGTCGAGGATCGTCGCGCCCATGCCGATGATGCACAGATCGCCGATCGTGCATCCGTGCAGCGTCACCGAGTGCCCGACCGTGACGCGATCGCCGACCACGGTGGCGAAGCGATCGTGCGTGACGTGGACCACGGTGTTGTCCTGAATCGAGGTCTCGCTGCCGATGCGGATGTGGAATACGTCGCCGCGGATGACCGCGCCGAACCAGACGCTGGAGCGCGCGCCGATCTGCACGTCGCCAATCAGGGTTGCGTTGTCAGCGACATAGACGCTGGGATCAATCACCGGACGGCGACCCCGAAAAGAACGAATGATCACGGTTCCTCCAAAAGACACCGAACAAGGACAGATGATCAATCCCTATTCTTAACCAGAGGGTCAACCCTGTTGCCAGAAAGCGCGCGGCGGGACCGATCCGGTGACGGGATCCATGCTGGGCCCGCAGCGGCTGTGCGACAATCGCGCCGATGCACGATGAGACTGCAGGCGGAGCGCCGGCCGCCCGGTTGACGGCCAAGGAGGCGGCGGCGCTCGATAAGCTGGTGCGGCGGCTCTTTGGCAGCGGGCCGCCGGCCGATCAGGCGCGGCAGCTGGAGCAGCGGCTCGCCCAGCCGGACGCCCCGGAGGCGCAGTACGAGCAGTGGCTGCTGGCCGGGGCGCGGGTGTATCAGCGGCTTGCGGAGGCGGCGGTGCCGGGCTCGGAAGAGGCGGCCGATGCCGCGGTGCGGGCGGCGCTGCCGTACGTTTATCTGGGCCAGCATGGGCGGAGATCGGAAGAGCGTCGTGTAGGGAAAGAGTGTCTTCGCCTGTGTAGAT